>CAMDHY010000111.1 GCA_945898215.1 Pseudoxanthobacter soli DSM 19599
CGAGGGCCGCGAGGGTGCCGAGCGAGGGACCGGAAAAGCGCTGATCGCCGCTCGTCCACGGCGTCTCCGTGGTGAACTCCACCTGAGGCAGGGCCTCCACGGCCGCGAGATCGAGCGTGCGCTCCGCGACCAGCGACCCGTCCTTCGCATGCCACTGCAGCACCAGATCGCCACTGGCAGCGATTGCCGGAGTGGCTGCGAGCCCAACCCAAAGTATGCAGCCCATGATAAGGGCTGATGCCAACTTCAACACAACGTCTCTCCTCACCTTCACCACTGCAAAGAACCGATCCTGCACGCCTCGCTGACGGCGGGATACGGGAACGCGGATGGTTCCACCGCGGCGACCACGGCACCAGCGCAAACCATCTCCAAACTGGCGCTGCACCCGCGAGATTGCTCCGAATCTGGAGTGATCTCGCCCTGAGACCGCTCAAGTCCCCGGCAAGCCCTTCCCCCGGCGCGGTCTTCGCCACGCTTCACCCCGTATGGCGCCCCCGTGACAGTCTGATATGCAATGTGACCGCTTCGACGCTGACCGCAACGCAGCGTCGGGTTAGGAAGGCGCGAGATCGACCGTCGGCGAATCAACGCGGCGTGATCACACGAACGGGAACGGACCGCGCCCATGGGGCGACGCTTTTTCGGCACGGACGGCATTCGCGGCAAGGCCAACGCCTTCCCGATCACGCCGGAACTCGCACTCAAGATCGGCATGGCGACCGGCATCGCCTTTCGCCGTGGCAATCACCGCCATCGCGTGGTGATCGGCAAGGACACCCGGCTGTCCGGCTACATGATCGAGACGGCGCTCGTCGCCGGCTTCACCTCCGTCGGCGTCGACTGCTTCCAGACCGGCCCGGTGCCGACGCCGGCGATCGCCATGCTGACGCGCTCGCTCAGGGCGGACATGGGCGTGATGATCTCCGCCTCGCACAACCCCTACGACGACAACGGCATCAAGATCTTCGGGCCCGACGGTTTCAAGCTCTCCGACGAACTGGAGCTCGAGATCGAGGCGATGCTGGAGACGGATCTCTCCGCGAAGCTCGCCGCCTCGGCCGGTCTCGGGCGCAACACCCGCATCGACAGCGCCGCCGACCGCTATGTCGAGTTCGTGAAGCGGACGCTGCCGCGCAATCTCGGCCTCGACGGCGTCCGTATCGCGCTCGATTGCGCCAATGGCGCCGCCTACAAGGTCGCGCCCGTAGCGCTGTGGGAACTGGGTGCCGAGGTGATGGCGATCGGCGTCGCGCCGGACGGCTTCAACATCAACCGCGAGTGCGGCTCCACCGACACCAAGGCCCTCCAACAAAAAGTGCACGAAGTGCGCGCTGATATCGGAATCGCCCTCGACGGAGACGCCGACCGCGTGATCGTCGTCGACGAGCGCGGCGAGATCATTGACGGCGACCAGTTGCTCGCCGTCATCGCCGGCACCTGGGCGGACGAGGGCAAGCTGGCACAACCGGGCATCGTCGCCACGGTGATGTCAAACCTCGGCCTCGAGCGCCATCTGGCCGAGCGAGGGCTCAGCCTGGAGCGCACGAAGGTCGGCGACCGGCACGTCGTCGAGGCCATGCGCAGCGGCAGCTACAACGTCGGTGGCGAGCAGTCCGGGCACATCATCCTGTCGGACCACACCACCACCGGGGACGGGCTGATCGCCGCCCTGCAGGTGCTCGCCGTGGTGGTGCAGACCGGCCGCCCGGTCTCGGAGGTCTGCCGCCGTTTCGAGCCGGTTCCTCAGGTGCTGCGCAACGTGCGCGTCGTCGAGGGCCGGCCGCTCGAGGACGAGCGCGTCAAGAAGGCGATCGACGACGCCCGTCGTCGCCTCGGCAACCACGGCCGTCTGGTCATTCGCCCGTCCGGCACGGAGCCACTGATCCGCGTCATGGCGGAAGGCGACGACGGCGGGCTGGTGAACGAGGTGGTCGACGAGATCATCGCCGCGGTCGGCCGCGCCGCTTGAGGCATCGCCTCCGCCCTCGGCCGCCGGCGGCGGTGGCGCTGCGCGTCCGCAGTCAGAACGGCCGCAGGCGCTTCTCCAGGCGGTCGAGGCTCGCGAGAAGGCCCGGATCGGGTCGCGCCACCGGCTCCTGCTCGAAGATTCTCATCAGTTCTTCAGCCGTCGCCGGCAGGCCGCTGACCGGGTCCGTCCACGCCGTCCCGACGACGGCGACCAGCGCGACGAAATCCTCGAACGACAACCGGCGCGCCCGTCCCGGCGGCTCGCGGTCGCGGGTGAAGCCCCAGCCGGCATAGATCGCCGGGCCGTGCACGACCACCGGCAATCCGAGCGCCAGCGCATCGAGGGCGCTCGCGGCGGCATCCGTGTGGAGCGCGACGACACGCCCGAGCATCGCCGGCATGGCGCGAGCGGGCGGCCGGGAGATCCGCCGCGGCGGCAGCAGCGTGGCGCGCCAGGCCCGACGGAGGTCACGAACGGGGCGAGGCCGTTCCCGCAGCAAGACGACGGCGGCATCGGGACGCTCGGCCCGGACCGCCGCGACGATCTCCGCCTCGGCCGGGAGGCGGGCTCCGAGCGGAACGGCTGCCTGGCCCGCGGCGGCCATCACCACCGCCACCGTCGGCGCGGCGGGGTCCCCCGACGGGGCGGCCAGGCGTCGCTCGGCGGTCAGACCGATGCGGGCGAACGCCGTTCGGGCGAGAAGCGACAGCACCGCGCCCGCCCGCGCGCGCTCGACCGCGCCCACCTCCCCCGTCGCCAGCAGGGTCGCCAGTGCCCCGCCTTCGGCGAGGGGATCGCCGGTCGCATCGATGTGCAGGCCGCCGTCGAAGCCATAGGCGGCGGCGAGCCGGTCGTCACGCACGAGCCCCGGCCGCACCCCGGCTGCGCTGGAGACCGGGGTGCGTGTTTCCGACCAGACGAGGACAGTGTCGCCAGCCCCCGCCCCCGCCGTCGCACGGTCGGACCGCACCGTCACCGCGGCGCCGCCACCGCCCGCGACGGCTTCCGCCAGCCGCTCGTCGAGAGGCGCGCCGACGAGCGTCACGCGCGCCCGTCGGCGCGCCAGCGTCTCCCGCCACTCCAGCAGCCGGTCGATCGCCTGCTCGACACCGATCGCCTCGCAGCGCACCGGATCGGCATAGCGCGGGTAGGCGACGTAGGCCGCGGCGAACAGGTCGAGGAGGCTGCGCGGCTGCCCCCGCCGCGCCAGCGCGGCCACCGCCGCCGCCTCGGTCGGGGTATCCCGGGTCAGGCCCCAGCCGGCGTAGAACGGCACACCGAACGTCCGCACTGGTACGCCGGCGACGAGCGCTTCGAAGCCGAGCTGGCTGCTGACAGTGAAGACGCGACGGACGCGGGCGAGCAGGTCGAACGGGTTGCCGGCGTCGGCGATGAGCGCGAGACCATGGCGACGCGCGTACTCCAGCAGGTAGCCGCTGGCGCGGCCGGCGAGCACATCGGGATGGACCTTGACGGCGATGTCGACCGCCGCCGCCTCCGAGAGCGCCTCCGTCACCATCGCGGCGAAGCTCGCGGCGGTGGCGAGACCGCCGACGATCGACTGGTCGCCGTAGACCTGATCGACGAGCAGGATCCCGACCGGCCGGCCGGCGTCGACCGGCGTCGGACCGAGCACGTTGTACTTGGTGAGTTTCTCGGCCCGCACGCGCGAAAGGGCGCGCTCCGCCGTGGCGCGGCGGGCCGCGTCGAAGCCGGGTGCGGCGAGGATCAGCCGTTCGAGCCGCGAGGGCGTCGCCGCGCGGTAGTAGATCCCCTCGTCGTCGAGGACCAGCGACAACGGCGGCGGCTTGATCCGGTGGGAGCCCGCCGAGCGTAGAAACCCGTCCTCGGCGGCGAGGAACGGTACGCCGTGACGCGTCCCGAAGTCTCGCGGGCCGGCGGCGCTCGGCTTGTCGCCCCAGCCCACGACGAAATCGAGACCTCGGGCGTCCGCCGGGCGCGGAAAGCCGACCACCCACCGAACGCCGAGGAGGACGTCGAGATGCGGGAAGGCGAGCGAGTTGCGCGAGAAGACGCCGGCCGCCGTTCCCAGCTCGGTGCCGGGGCGGGACGCGGGAGCGGCGGGGTCGGGCAAGGGGCTGCGCGGCATCGCCCATGCGTATAGGGCGCGCGGCGCGGCCGCGAAAGCAGCGGTGTGATCCGGGCACCCGTGGGCGAACCGTCGCATGTGAATTGAATTCGCTTGGCCTCCCTGCTCCGGGCGATATATATCAGTCGTGAATATGACGAGCCGGAATATGCCGGCGCGACATAGCCCTGGGACAGCCTCTTCGCACGGACCCTTGGCCCGACATGAACATTCGCACCCTCTGCCTGGCGATCCTCCACGAGAGCGACGCCACCGGCTACGAGATCAAGAAGCTCTCCGTGGAGGGGAAGTACCGCTATTTTGCGGAGGCGAGCTTCGGGTCGATCTATCCGACCCTTGCCCGTCTGGAGCAGGAGGGCCTGGTGACGCTGCGCGAGGAGACGCAGCCGGGCAAGCCGTCGCGCAAGATCTATTCGATCACCGACGCCGGCCGGCGCGCCCTCGTCGAGGCCCTCAGCGAACCGCCGACGCCCGATGTCTTCCGCTCCGGCTTCCTGCTGGTGGCGCTGTGCGCGGAACTCCTCGACCGCGCGACGATCGCGGCGGCCGTGGAAGGCCGCATCACCCATCTGCGCGAGGAGATCGGCCACCTCGAGGAGTTGCTGCGCTCCACCAACGATCCGACGACCCACTGGGCCGCCGCCTACGGCATCGCGTGCATGACGAAATCGCACGAATACCTGGCCGACCACCGCCACGAGATCGAAGCGTTGGCGCGCGATGATGGTGTCGTCGAGACCAGTCCGCCGGCGGCGACCTTTCGGGTCGCGGCGACCTGATGAACAATTCCGCAACGACCCGTCCTGCCGATCGCCCGACCCCTGCGAACCGATCCGGCATCATCGCCTGTCCACGGATGAGTGACATGACCGCCCGAGTACCGCCCGCCGCCGTGTTGCCAGCCTCTGCCGCCCCGGCGCCGTCCCGTCCGGGGCAGGCCCGCCTCGCCGCCGGCCTCGCCGCCGCGCTGCTTACCGCCGTGCTCGGCTGCGGCATCGGCCAGGCACGGGCAGCCGAGGCGGCGCTCGACCCCGGCGCCGGCCCGCAGCCGCCCACCGTCACCGTGGCGGCCGCACTCGCCGGATCGCTGACCGAGCGGGTGATCGTCACTGGTGACATGGTCCCGAAGGAGGAAATCATCGTCACGCCGGAGGTCGACGGTCTGGCGACGGTGGAGATCCTCGTCGAGGAAGGCGACCGGGTCGCGAAGGATCAGGTGCTCGCCCGGCTGTCGCGCGACACCGTCGACGTCTCCATCGCCCAGGCGGACGCGCAGATCGCCCGCGCCCGGGCCTCGATCGCCCAGGCGCGGACGCAGATCGTCCAGGCGCAGGCGACGCTGAAGCAGGCGCAGAACTCGTTCCAGCGCGCCGAGCGGCTGCGCAAGACGGGCACCGCGTCGATCGAGACCTACGAGAGCCGCGAAGCGGATGCGCTCGTGGCACAGGCGCAGGTCGCCGCGGCTGAGCAGCAGCTCGCCCTCTCCGTGGCCGATCTCGCCCTCGCCGAGGCCCAGAAGCGCGAGGAGATGGTCCGCCTCGGCCGCACCGAGATCAAGGCGCCGACCGCCGGCATCGTCAGCCGCCGCGAGGCGCGGCTCGGCGCCGTCGTGAGCATGTCGGGCACGCCGATGTTCCGCATCATCGAGGACGGCGAGATCGAACTCCAGGCCGACGTGGCCGAGATGACGCTGGCGAAGCTGCGCGACGGGCAGAAGGCGACGGTCTTCCCGGCCGGCCGCGGCGAGGGCCTGCCCGGACAGGTCCGCCTCATCTCGCCGGAGATCGACAGCACCACGCGTCTCGGCGAGGTGCGCGTCTCGATCGAGGAGGCCGAGGGACTGGCGATCGGCGCCTTCGCCTATGCCGCCATCGAGACGGCGACGCGCGAGGGCGTGCTGATCCCGCTGTCGGCCGTGCTCTACGGCACCGGCGGCAGCGCACAGGTTCAGCTGGTCGAGGACGCGGTCGTGGTGACACGGCCGGTGACCATCAGCCTCGTCGCCGACGGCCGCGCGGTGATCACCGACGGTCTGAAGGCCGGCGACCAGGTCGTGTCGATCTCCGGCACGTTCCTGCGCCCCGGCGACCGCATCACCCCCGTCTTGGCGAAGAACTGAGCCTGGCGAAGAGCTGAACCGACCACAGCACAAGCAACCGGAACCCGAGCGATGAACGTCTCCGCCTGGTCGATCCGCAATCCTGTACCGTCGCTGGTGCTGTTCGTGGTGCTGATGCTGCTCGGCATCTTCACCTTCCAGACGCTGCCGATCACCCGCTTCCCGAACATCGACGTGCCGGTCATCTCGGTGACCGTGACGCAGGCCGGTGCCGCGCCGTCCGAACTCGAGACCCAGGTGACGCGCGAGGTCGAGGACGCGGTGGCGAACCTCACCGGCGTCAAGCACGTATCCTCGACGATCACCGACGGCCAGTCGGTGACGGCGGTCGAGTTCCGTCTGGAGGTTCCCGCCGACGAGGCGCTGAACGACGTCAAGGACGCGATCGACAAGATCCGGGCCGATCTTCCCGGCGACATCGAGGAGCCGATCGTCGAGAAGATCGACATCGAAGGCCAGGCGATCCAGACCTTCGCCGCCTCCGCACCCGGCATGACGCTCGAGCAGCTGTCGTGGTTTGTCGACGACGTCGTCATCCGCAAGCTGCAGGGGCTTCCCGGTGTCGGCAAGGTCGACCGCTATGGCGGCGTCGACCGCGAAATCATCGTCTCGCTCGACCCCGCCCGGCTGATGGCCCTCGGCATCACCGCCGCGGACGTCAGCAACCAGTTGCGCGCCACCAACGTCGACCTCGCCGGCGGCCGCAGCGAGCTGGGCGGAAAGGAACAGTCGATCCGCACGCTCGCCGGCGCTCGTACCGTCGCGGATCTGGCGCAGACCAAGATCGTGCTGTCCGGCGAGCGCTCGGTCCGGCTGTCGGAACTCGGCAGCGTCACCGATGGCTACGAGGAGCCGAAGACGTTCGCCCGCCTCGACGGCGAGACGCCGGTGGTCTCCTTCGCGGTGTTCCGCGCCAAGGGTGCCAGCGACGCCGACGTCGCCGAGGTGGTCAAGGGCGCCATCACCGAGCTCGAGGCGGCGCACCCCGACGTCGGCTACACGATGACGGACGATTCCGTCCGCTACACCTACGGCAACTACGAATCCGCGATGATGACCCTGATCGAGGGCGCGATCCTCGCCATCATCGTGGTCTTCGTGTTCCTGCGCGACTGGCGGGCGACGCTGATCGCCGCCACCGCCCTGCCCCTGTCGATCATTCCCGCCTTCTGGGTGATGGACCTGATGGGGTTCTCGCTGAACCTCGTCAGCCTTCTCGCCATCACGCTCGTCACCGGCATCCTCGTCGACGATGCGATCGTCGAGATCGAGAACATCGTCCGCCACATGAAGATGGGGAAATCCCCCTACAAGGCGGCAATGGAGGCGGCCGACGAGATCGGCCTCGCGGTGATCGCGATCTCGCTGACGATCGTCGCGGTGTTCGCCCCGGTCTCCTTCATGGGCGGCGTCGCCGGCCAGTATTTCAAGCAGTTCGGCCTCACGGTCGCCGTCGCCGTGCTGTTCTCGCTTTTGGTCGCCCGCCTCATCACGCCGATGATGGCGGCCTATCTGATGCGGCCGCACAAGCACGTCGAGCCGAAGGACGGCTGGCTGATGCGCGGCTACACGCGCTTCCTCGCCGGCACCATCCGCTTCCGCTTCGTGACGCTGGTCGTCGGCATGGTGCTGTTCGGCCTGTCGATCTTCGCGATGGGCCTGCTGCCCACCGGCTTCATCCCGGCCGAGGACGTCAGCCGCATCGTCGTCGCCATGGAACTGCCCCCCGGCGCCCGGCTCGACGATACCCAGGCGAAGACCGACGAGGTGGTGAAGTCCCTGAGGAAGATGCCGGAGGTGAAGAGCGTCTTCGTCCTCGGCGGCTCCTCCCCCACGGGCGACATCGAGTTGCGCCGCGCCGCGGTCTACATCCAGCTGACGCCGAAGGCCGATCGCGAGCTGACGCAGAAGCAGATCGAGGCAGAGGTGACGCGGCGCCTCGCCGCCATACCGGACATGCGCGGCTGGTACGTCAACGACCGCGGCGAGCGCGAGATGTCGGTGTCGCTCCTGTCGAACGACCCCGTGGCGCTCGATCAGGCGGTGGCACAGGTGGAGGCGGCGGCCCGCAAGCTCGAGGGCTTCTCAAACGTCGCCGCGAACGCCGGCATCCAGCGTCCCGAAATCCTCATCAAGCCGCGCCTGGACGAAGCGGCGCGCTTCGGCATCTCGACGGAGCAGATCTCACAAGCGGTGCGCGTCGCCACCATCGGCGACGTCGACGCCAACCTGCCGAAATTCAATGCTGGCGACCGGCTGATCCCCATCCGCGCCCGCTTCAAACTGGATGCCCGCACCGATCTCGCCGTGGTCCGGGCGCTCCCGATCACCGGCGCGACCGGGGCGGTGGCGCCGCTCGAGGCGGTGGCCGACGTCAGCTTCGGCCTCGGCCCGTCCTCGATCACCCGCTACGACCGAGAGCGCCGTGTCGTCATCGGCGCCGACCTCGTCGGCCGTCTCGAACTCGGCGAGGCTCTGGAGCGTCTCTACACGATGCCGGAGGCGCAGAACCTGCCGGCGGGCGCGCGCATCCAGACGAGCGGCGACGCCGAGATCATGGGCGAGGTGTTCTCCGGCTTCGCGATGGCGATGGGTGCCGGCCTGATGATGGTGTTCGGCGTGCTGATCCTGCTGTTCGGCAACGTCTTCCAGCCGATCACCATCCTGTTGTCGCTTCCCTTCACGATCGGCGGGGTCGTCCTCGGCCTGCTCCTCACGCAGAACGCCGTCTCGATGCCGGTGGTCATCGGCATCCTGATGCTGATGGGCATCGTCACCAAGAACGCCATCATGCTGGTCGACTTTGCGGTCGAGGCGGTGCACCGCGGCGAGAACCGCGTCGACGCGATCATCGACGCCGGCCGCAAGCGCGCGCGCCCGATCATCATGACGACGATCGCGATGATCGCCGGCATGCTCCCGAGCGCCTACGGCACCGGCGAGGGCGGCGAATTCCGCGCGCCGATGGCGATCGCCGTGATCGGCGGCCTTGCAGTCTCGACGGTGCTGTCGCTGGTCTTCGTGCCGTCGTTCTACACGGTGATGGACGACGTCAGCCGCTTCTTCGGCTGGGTGTTCGGCCGCTTCATCGGCCCGAAGGACGAGGAGCCGACGCCCATCCACGTCGACAAGGACACGGCCACCGGACAGTTGCCGCTGCCCCTGCGCGAGGCGGCGGAGTAACGCGACCGGCGAGACCGACCGTCGCCGCCTCTGGCGACGGTCGGTGGCGAACGGCCCGGCCTCGTCACGGCCCAGGCGCCGACGCCTCCGCCGCGTCGAGCGCCGCCCCCCGTTTGGCCGCAAGATCGGCGGCGACGTGTTTCTCCCAGGCGCGCCAGCCGAGGGGCAGGCAGGCGAGATAGCCGACCGACCCGACGGCCAGCATCTCGAACGGGAAGCTGACGAACAGTGCCACCACCAGCACGACGAGCACGAACAGCGGCAGGATCAGGTCGCGGCGGATGCGCATGCCGAAGCGCTTGCCGGAGAACGTCGGCAGCCGGCTGACCATCAGGAAGCCGATCAAGAGCGTGTAGACCGCCACGACGATCGCGCTCGCCCGTGCGCTCAGGCCCGTGCCGACGAGGTCGCCGCCGACGAGGCCGAGGTAGATCGGCAGGAGTACGACGATCGCCCCCGCCGGGCTCGGCACGCCGATGAAGAAGTTGCCCTGCCAGGCGGGCCGCGACGGGTCCTCCAGCATGACGTTGAAGCGCGCCAGCCTGAGCGCCGCCGCGATGGCGAAGACGAGCACGACGATCCAGCCGGCGGACCTGAGCTCGTCCAGCGTCCAGGTGTAGAGGATGACCGCCGGGGCGACGCCGAAATTGACGAAGTCGGTCAGGCTGTCGAGTTCGGCCCCGAACTTCGAGGTGGACTTCAGGAGCCGCGCCACCCGCCCGTCGAGCCCGTCGAGGACCGCCGCGAGCACAATCGCGGCGATCGCGAGTTCGTAGCGTCCCTCGATCGCCATGCGGATTGCGGTGAGGCCGGAGCACAGCGCAAGCAGCGTGACGACGTTCGGCAGCACCGTGCGGATCGGCAGGTGGCGGAACCGCAGGCGCCGCTTCGTGCGCGGCCGCTGCGGGTCGAAGGGCGGAAACAGCGTCGCCATCGCCGGCTCTCCTCTCACTCAGCCAATGCGGGTCGCATCGAGTGCCGGCCGCAGCCCGGCGAGATCGGCGATCGGCGTCTCGCCGGCGACCGCACGCTGCCCAACCGCCACCAGCGGCCGGGCGCCGGCGGGCAGATAGACGTCGACGCGGGAGCCGAAGCGGATGAGGCCGATGCGCTCCCCCGCCACGAGATGATCGCCGATGACGTGCAGCGGCACGATGCGGCGGGCGACGAGGCCGGCGATCATGACGACCGCGATGTCGCCAGCCGCGGTATCGAGCAGGATGCTCTGGCGCTCGTTCTCGGCGCTTGCGGCGGGATCTTCCGCATTGAGGAAACGGCCCGCCCGGTGCTGCGACTGCACGATCCGCCCGGCCACGGGCGTCCGGTTAACGTGCACGTCGAAGACGCTCATGAAGGTGGAGATGCGCAGGCGCGGCTCCGTGCCGAGGCCGAGTTCGGCCGGCGGCGGCGCATGGTCGACCAGCGCGACACGACCGTCCGCCGGCGCCACCGCGATACCCTCCGACAGCGGCGTGACGCGCTTTGGATCGCGGAAGAAGGCGGTGCACCACAAGGTCAGGATGAGCGCGATCCACCCGAGCGGCTGCCAGACCACGAACAGGATCACGGTCGCCACGGCGAACAGCCCGATGAAGGGCCGCCCCGCCGGGTGGACGGGCACGATCGCCCGCCGGATGGATTCCGTCACACCGTGCGCCATGCCGTCCGTCGCCTCGTCGATTGCCGCCGCCCGCGCCCCCGCGTCGGCTGTCCTTTCCCACGGATCGCCCCGGGTGTGAAGCACGCCGGCGACCGGTGCGTTCCCGCTCGCCGCCGCCGCCATTGCGCGGTAGGCTACCGGTGGGCGGCGCCGAGGGAGGTCGCTATGAAGAGACAGAACTGGCTGGTGATCGCGGTCGCGCTGGCGGCGGCACTGACGACGACGGCGGCCGACGCGAGCAAGTTGGTCGTCCGCAACCTGTGCACCGCCACGGTGTGGATGGAGCAGCTCAACGTGCCCGATGCGCCGAAAGTGGCGCGGATCGCCTCCGGGCGTCAGCGGACCTACAAGATCCCCATGGGCAAAGCGGTCGAGGCGACGCGCTGGTGGCCGAAGACGGGCTGCGACGAGACCGGCGAGAACTGCAAGATCGGCCAGTCGATCGGCCCCTGCCCGGCCGGCGGCTGCGCGCCGCCGATCGATTCGAAGTTCGAGGCGACGTGGTGCGTCGGCGACAGCTGCGAGACCTTCTTCAACCTCTCGGCGGTCGATGGCTACACGCTGCCGGTAGGGATGCGGCCGAAGGCGAAGGACAACATCAGCGCCGCCTGCACGCCCGCCGCCTGCCCGTCGCTGTCGACCCGCAAGGGCGTCTGCCCGACCGACGAGGACCTCAGCACCAACGGCCAGTTCCCGGCTCTGAAGGGCCAGGACCTCAGGATGCGCGACCCGGTGAGCGGCAAGATCACCGGCTGCTTCTCGCCCTGCGGCAAGCTCACCTACGCCAAGGCCTTCGGCGGCCACGACTACAAGCCCCAGGACCCGGAGGCCGCCTACTACTGCTGCAAGGGCGTCGCCGACACGCCCGAGGTCTGCGGCGCCGGCCCCGTTCGCCACACCTCCTATGCGAAGCTGATCGACGAGGCGTGCCGCCGGCAGGTCTACGGCTGGGCCTATGACGACGCCAACGGCACCCACACCTGCACCGGCGACGTCACCATCGTGCTGACGATCTGCCCGAAGAGCTGACGTCACTGTGATCGCCCGCGACGGGGTGCCGACCGGCATTCACCGTCGCGGAGCCTCGCACCGCGCCGCCGCGGCCGCTATCGTGGGCGCAAAGGGCAGGACGCCACGGGAGGGCACCCTCATGCTGCGCCGCATCTCCGCACTCGCCGCCGCGCTGGCGTTGGCGCTCATCGCATCCATCGGCACCGCCGCCGCCAACAAGGTGGTGGTGCAGAACCAGTGCTCGATCCCGGTCTGGATCGAGCAGTTGAACGTGCCCGGCGCCAAGAAGGTGGTGAAGATCGACAAGGGCAAGGCGTACACCTACGACGTTCCCGACAACAAGCTGATCGAAGCGACCCGCTGGTGGCCGAAGACCGGCTGCGACAAGAACGGCGAGAACTGCACCCAGGGCCAGACGATGGCGCCCTGCCCGGCGCAGGGCTGCACGCCGCCGATCGATTCCAAGTTCGAGGCGACCTGGTGCACCGGCAGCAACTGCCAGACCTATTTCGACCTCTCGATGGTCGACGGGTTCACCCTGCCGGTGACGATGAAGCCGAGCGCCCCGAAGAACACCATCCCCGGCTGCACGCAGGCCGCCTGCCCGTCGCTGTCGACCAGCGCCAGCGTCTGCCCGACGAGCGAGGACCTCAGCACCAACGGCAAGTTCCCGGCCCTGAAGAACCAGGATCTCCGGATGGTCGACCCGAAGACCAAGAAGGTCATCGGCTGCTTCTCGCCCTGCGGCAAGCTTACCTTCGCCAAGGCCTTCGGCGGCTACAACTACCTGCCGCAGGACCCGCAGGCGGCGTTCTATTGCTGCAAGGGCGAGGCCGATACAAAGGAGACGTGCCTGAAGGGGCCGATCAAGTCGATGTCCTACGTGAAGCTGATCGACGACGCATGCAAGAACGAGGTCTACGGCTGGGCCTATGACGACGCCCACGGCACCCACACCTGCACCGGCCCGCTGACCGTCACCTTCACCATCTGCCCGAAGAGCTGAGAGGTCGGATGGTCCCGAGCCATCCGGAAAACCGGAGGGGGTGGTTGCCGGCGGCGATGGCGGTCTTGGCCGTTAGCATCGCGCCGGGTCTCGTCGCCCCCGGCCTTGCCGCGCCGGCGACGTGGCAGCCGATCCGCGGCGCCGGCGGCGTGCACGGCACGATGGCCTGCAGACCCGACGGCGCGTTCTGCTTCGGCCTCGCCTGCCGGCGGGGCGGCCCGATGCAGTGGATGGTCCGGAACACCGGGGGCCTTATCCCGGCGCGTGGCCAGATCACGCTCTCTGTCGACGGGAAGGGCGTCGGCGGCTTCGCGTATGCGGCGAAGACGTCGGGGACCGTCACCACGGCCGAGGCTCGCTACTCGTCGGTTCAGCACGGGGCGATCGCCGACGCCTTGAAACGCGGCCGGCGGGCGACGGTGACGGTGAGCGGGCTCGACCGCCCGGTCGACCTCCCGCTCGAGGGCGCCGCGCGGGAGGTCGAACGCACGTTCACGCGTTGCGGCGTGCCGGAGGGCGAGCCTGCGCGCCCGATGACGGTGCCCCCGACCGAGACCCGCGACCACGGCGCACTGCGCGGCGCCGTCGTTGCAGACGTCGCGGAGCCGCCCCGTGTCGGCGCGGCCGCGTTGGCGAGCCATTGCTGACCGAGGACATCCAGCCAGTCTTCGGCACCGCGCGAGACCCGCCTCGCCTTGCCGCATTCCCCCCTTTCGTCTAGGACAGCCTCGCTTTTCCGGCCGGCCCGCGCCCTGCGGCGCCGGCCGCATCACATGCGGGACGAGGGCGATGGCGAAGGGTGGCAAGGCGGACGCGGCGGAGGTCGGACCGGACGAGCGCAAGGGCGCCGCCGTGCACGCCCGCCCGGTGCCGCGCGCCCCGCGCGGTTTCGTCGACCGCGGCCCGGCGGAGATCGCCGCCACCGACCGGCTGCTGACCGCCATCAAGGAGAGCTACGCCCTCTATGGCTTCGAGCCGGTGGAGACGCCGCTCGTCGAGTATGCCGACGCGCTTGGCAAGTTCCTGCCCGACCAGGACCGGCCGAACGAGGGCGTCTTCGCCTTCCAGGACGACGACGAGCAGTGGCTGAGCCTGCGCTACGACCTCACCGCCCCGCTCGCCCGCTACGTGGCGGAAAACTGGGAAAAACTCGCCAAGCCCTACCGCAGCTACCGGGTCGGCTGGGTGTTCCGCAACGAGAAGCCGGGACCCGGGCGGTTCCGCCAGTTCATGCAGTTCGACGCCGACACGGTCGGCACGGCGAGCGTCGCGGCGGACGCCGAGATCTGCATGATGGCGGCTGACACGCTGGAGCGCCTCGGCATCCCGCGCGGCGACTACGTCATCAAGGTCAA
>CAMDHY010000112.1 GCA_945898215.1 Pseudoxanthobacter soli DSM 19599
GGCGGCGGCCGGCTACATCGGCATGCTCGTGTCAGTGCGCGCCAACGTCCGCACCGCCCAGGCGTCGACGAAGAGCCTTGCCGCCGGCCTCGACATCGCCTTCAAGTCGGGCGCGGTCACCGGCCTGCTGGTCGCCGGCCTCGCCCTCCTCAGCGTCGCCATCTACTACACCGTGCTGACGGCTGGTCTCGGCTACGCCTCCAACGACCGCACCGTCATCGACGCGCTGGTGGCGCTCGGCTTCGGCGCCTCGCTGATCTCGATCTTCGCCCGCCTCGGCGGCGGCATCTTCACCAAGGGTGCCGACGTCGGCGGCGATCTCGTCGGCAAGGTGGAAGCCGGCATCCCGGAGGACGACCCGCGCAACCCGGCGACGATCGCCGACAACGTCGGCGACAATGTCGGCGACTGCGCCGGCATGGCGGCCGACCTGTTCGAGACCTACGCCGTGACGCTGGTCGCGACGATGGTGCTCGGCTCGATCTTCTTCGCCGGCACGGCGTTTGCCGAAGCCTCGATGCTCTATCCGATGGCGATCGGCGCGGTCTGCGTCATCACCTCGATCATCGGTACCTTCTTCGTGAAGCTCGGGTCGAACCAGTCGATCATGGGCGCCCTCTACAAGGGCTTCATCGCCACCGCGGTGCTGTCGCTGATCGCCATCTTCCCGATCACCATCCTGGTGTTCGGCGGCACGTCGACGGTGCTCACCACCTCGGCGGGTGTGTCGTTCACCGCACTCAGCCTGTTCCTCTGCGGCCTCGTCGGCCTGATCGTCACCGGCCTGATCATCTGGATCACCGAGTACTACACCGGCACGGGCTTCCGTCCGGTGCGCTCGATCGCCCAGGCCTCGGTCACCGGCCACGGCACCAACGTCATCCAGGGCCTCGCCGTCTCGCTCGAGGCGACGGCGGTGCCGGCGATCATCATCATCGCCGGCATCCTCTTCGCCAACAGCCTCGCCGGCCTCTACGGCATTGCGATTGCGGTGACGACGATGCTGGCGCTCGCCGGCATGGTGGTGGCGCTCGACGCCTTCGGCCCGGTCACCGACAACGCCGGCGGCATCGCCGAGATGGCGGGCCTGCCGAAGGAGGTGCGCGTCACCACCGATGCGCTGGACGCCGTCGGCAACACCACGAAGGCGATCACCAAGGGCTACGCCATCGGCTCGGCCGGCCTCGGCGCGCTGGTGCTGTTCGCAGCCTATACGGAGGACCTGAAGTTCTTCGCCGCGAACGCGGCTCAGTACCCCTACTTCGCGGATCTGGGGCCGATCGACTTCTCGTTGTCGAACCCCTATGTCGTCGTCGGGCTGTTCTTCGGCGGCCTGTTGCCGAACCTGTTCGCCGGCATCGCCATGACGGCGGTCGGACGGGCGGCCGGCGCGGTGGTCGAGGAGGTGCGCCGGCAGTTCCGCGAGAAGCCGGGCATCATGACCGGCGCGGACCGGCCGGACTACGGGCGCGCCGTCGACATGCTGACCAAGGCAGCGATCCGGGAGATGATCGTCCCGTCGCTCTTGCCGGTGCTGTCGCCGATCGTCTGCTTCTTCGTCATCAACGCCATCGCCGGCAAGGCGAACGCCTTCGCGGCGCTCGGTGCCATGCTGCTCGGCGTCATCGTCACCGGCCTGTTCGTGGCGATCTCGATGACGGCCGGCGGCGGCGCCTGGGACAACGCCAAGAAGTCCTTCGAGGACGGCTTCGTCGACAAGGACGGGGTGCGCCACATGAAGGGCTCCGAGGCGCACAAGGCGTCGGTGACCGGCGACACCGTCGGCGATCCCTACAAGGACACCGCCGGCCCGGCGGTGAACCCGATGATCAAGATCACCAACATCGTGGCGCTGCTGCTGCTCGCGGTGCTCGCCCACTGAAAAGGGGTGTTGTTTCGCCGCCGGCTCGCGTCGGCGGCAGTGACATTGGCAACAGCCTTGTCTAGGTTTGCGGCGGTCCGCCCCGGAGGGGTCGGGCCGCCGCTGCCGTTTCGGCCACACCGCGATCGAAGGCAGGGAACCGCCGCGTGCTCTACGTCCACATTGGCCTGCACAAGACCGGCACGTCGACCATTCAGCGGTTTTTCCGGCTGAACACGGCGCTGACCGAGCGGCACGGGCTCGTCTTCCCCGACCTCGGCTTCGACAGTCGCACGCACGGGGGCGTCATCGCCTCCCTGCGCGACATCGAGAAGGGCGACGCCGCCGGCGAGGCGGTGTTCGAGGCGATCGACGGGCTCGCCGATGCGGACGGCCGCTCCTACCTGCTGTCGACCGAGAACTTCGAACTGATGGCGCCGCAGCGCATCGAGATGTTCGCCGAGCGCATCCGCCGCCGTCACGACGTCCGCATCCTCGTCTATGTGCGCGACCTGACGCGGCTGATGCCGTCGGTCTACGCCCAGCGCACCAAGAAGGGTCGCAACCTGCGCGACTTCGACACCTTCTTCGCCATGACCGAGGACTGGATTCGCTTCCGGGTGAGCGAGATCATCGGCCGCTGGGGCGAGGTCTTCGGCTGGGAAAAGCTCAGGGTGCGGGCCCTCGACCGCGAGGCGCTGGTCGGCGGCGACCTCGTCAGCGACGCGGTCGCCGCGGTCGGGCTGCCGCTGTCGGTGATCGAGGAGGCGCCTGCGGCGACGCGCAAGACCTTCAACGCCTCGCCGCCGTGGGAGGCGGTGGAGACGCTGCGGGCGATCTACGCGGCCATCGACGCCGCCGATCTCGACTGGGACCATCTCGGGCGCAACAAGCGCGTGCAGCGCAAGACCTTCACGGAGCCCGGCGGCGACCAGGGGGTCGTCTACAAGATCAACCGCCTCGAGGATGCTTGCGCCGAGGCGGCGGTCGCGGCGGGCGGGGGCGGCTTGGTGCAGTACCTGACGCCGAAGCAGTGGTCGGCGCTGCGCGACCTCTACGTCTCGGAGATCGAGCGGCTGAACGTCCACCTCGATCAGCCGATCCACGTGCCGACCGAGCCGCCGCCCATGCCGCGGCCGTTTCTGCCCGAATTCGACACCATCCCCGTCGGGGTGCGGAGAGACCTCGCCGAGCGCCTGCGGGTCCGCTCACCGGTGGCGTCGCTGCCTGGACCCATCGCCGAGATCGTGGATACGGTGCTCGCTCGTACCTGACACGCATCCTCCACGGCTTCGCCCCGGCGGAACCATTGGCCCGGCGCGGCGGGTGTTCACAATCCTGTGAGCATCCAAGTTGATGTTGGCGTGGCAACCGCATATCCACCAGCAACGGTTAACGCCGGGGGAAAGGCAACAAGCAGGGCGGTCAGGCTGGCGTGTTTCATATCCACATCGGTGCGCACAAGGTCGGCAGCACGAGCCTGCAGCGCTTCTTCTCGCTCAACGCCGGCCTGCTCGAGGACCTCGGCGTCATCTATCCGCAGGTCGGCTACGGCACCTTCGCCCATCATCCGCTGGCGAAGGCGTTCACCGAGTCAAAACAGGTTCACGAGCGGGAAGAGCTCAAGGCGGCGCTTGCGCGTCTTGCGGCCGAGGCGCCCGACAAGACGTTCCTGCTGAGCTCGGAGGTCTTCGAGTTCGCCCGCCCGGAGGGCGTCCGCGAACTCGCCCAGGCGATCGCACCGCACCGGGCGCAGATCCTGTTCTACGTGCGCGACTTTACCCGGATGATCCCGTCGAAGTACGCGCAGCGCACCAAGACCGGCGGAAATCACAAGCATTTCGACGATTTCCTCGACATCGCCCACGAGATGCGCTGGCTGAGCTTCACTCGCCTCGTTTCCACCTGGGCCAACCACTTTGGCTGGGACGCGATGCGCGTCCAGGTGCTGGACCGCGAGACGCTGGTCGACGGCGACCTCCTGCGGGACGCCTGGTCGGCGCTCGGACTGCCGGCGGAGGCTTTCGAGCAGTGCGACCCGGCCTCGCTGGTACCGGTCAACACCTCGCCGAACTGGGTGGCGCTCGAGGCCGTGCGCGAGGTCAACCGGCGGCTGTCGACGGCAGACCTCGGTCTGCCGAAGGACGAGAAGACCAAGGGCCTGCGCCGCACCAAGGCGATGGAAGAGGCGCGCTTCGCGATCGACGGGCTGCGCGTCGGCAAGCTTCTCGCCGTCTGCGAGCAGGCGAGCATCGAAGCCGGGCTTGCCGGCAGGCCTGGCCAGTACCTGACCGTCGAGCAGTGGACGACGCTGCACGGCCTCTTCTGCGACGAGGTCGAGCGGTTGAACGGCCGGCTGCCCGGCCAACCGATCAAGGCGCCTTCGGCGCGGCCGCCGCCGGAGCGGATCTTCCTGCCGCAGCTGTCCGAACTGAGCGAGGAAGAGCGGGTTCTTCTCGGTCAGCGGGTGCTGGCGGCGCGGCACTTGAAAAAGTTGCCGCCACAGGTCATCGAGACGATCGGATCGGCCTTCGGCATCGCCGCCCGTCCGTCACTGACGCTCAATCGCGACTCGTGGCATGCAAAGGCGCTGCGCCGGTTCCGCCGCACCCTCGGAATGTCCTCCGGCCAGACGCAGAAGCCGTCCCGCCGAAAGGAGCTCGAGGCGGCGCGGGCGGCGCATGCGGCGAAGAAGCAGTCTCTGGCGTCCGAAACGGAAGCGACGACCGCCGCGGCGACCGCCGACGCCGGAGACCGGGCCGGGCGGCGGCCGACCCTGATGCGGCGCATCGAGCGACGGCTCGCCCGGTGGTCGCGCCGAATTCGCGGAGAGCCGCGAGGGCCGACCGCGACGTGAGGCGTCCCCCGCCGGCCGCGCCGCGAACCGGCCACGGTCGGTGCCGACGTGCGCCGGCTACCGGCCGGTTCGGGCCCTCAGAGGCTGGGGCCGACCTTGGTCGCGCCGCGCAGGATCTGGCCGATGAAGCCGTAGTCGGCGCCGCCGGTCGGGGTCTTGCGGGATATGAAGTCGAACACCTTGCCGTCCTGCATGCCGTACTCCGCGACCTCGGTGACGCGGCCTTCCTGGTCGAAATAGATCGCCAGCACCCGTTGGTCGGTGATCTCCGGGTTCATGAAGGCGACGGATCGGTTCGCCTTCTGGCTGATGTAGTAGAAAACCTCGCCGCCGAGGGTGCCGGTGGTCGAGGGCGAGCCGAGCGCCAGCAGCACCTGCTCGCGGCTGGAGCCGACCGGGATCTGTTCCAGCGTCTCCGGCGACAGCACGTAGCCCCGGTTGATCGTCTCGCCGACACAGGCGCCCAGCGTCAGGCAGGCCGCCAGCGCCAGCACCGCCGGCGCCAGCGCGCGCGGGCGGCGCGGCGAGCCGGGGTTCGAGGGCTCGATTGGCAGCACGGCGTCGGTCGGTCGGCCCACCTTGGCATCCTCCGGCAAAAGCGTTAGTCGTCCGATCGGCCGGGCGGAATGGCCCTGACGACGGGTGGCGAATCGTCTGCGTGCACGACCGCCGGAGCAGATGGCGGCGGGAACGGAGCGTCAACGGTTTCGGCCGTCGCGTCGGCCGGCAGAATGGGCTTGGGCATCTGATGGTCTTGGGCATCTTCAGACGCGAGGATCGTCGGCCGTTCGCCCTCTATGGCGCGATCGTGGCACAGGCGCGGCAGCCGGCGTTCTACACCGACTTCGGCGTTGCCGACAGCCTCGACGGGCGCTTCGACATGGTCGTGCTGCACGTCGTGCTCGCGACGCGCCGGCTGCGGCGGGACGCGCCGACCGAACAGCAGGCGCTGTTCGACCTGTTCGTTTCCGACATGGACCGCTCGCTGCGCGAGATGGGCGTCGGCGACCTCACCGTGCCGAAGCGCATGAAGGTGATGGCGGCCGCCTTCTACGGCCGCCTCGAGGCCTACGGCTCGGCCCTCGACGCCGGCGACGCCGCCGGTCTCGCCGAGGCGATCGGGCGCAACGTCTTCCCCGGAGGCGAGGTCGCCGGTGCGGCCGCCGCGCTAGCCGCCTATGCGGTTGCGGCGGAGGAGGCCCTCTCGGCCACCCCCCTCGAGGCCGTGCTCGAGGGCCGGCCGGCCTTTCCCGATCCCGCCGCCTTCGCGCCTGGGCGCGCGTCGTGACCGCGCCGCCGCTCTCGCGCCCGGTCGACGTGCGCCGGCTCGCCCGCGACGGCGATCTCGTGACCATCGACGCCGACGCCGAGGAGCGCGCCGCGCTCGCCCGCGAACTCGGCATCCCCGCCATCGAGCGCCTGCACGCCGAGGTGACAGTGACGCCGGCACGCGGCGGCGCCCGGGTCCGCGGACACGTGTCGGCGACGGTGGTGCAGACCTGCGTCGTCAGCCTCGACCCGTTCGAGACGGCGATCGAGGAGGACATCGACCTGCGCTTCAAGCGCCATGCCACCGTCGCGCCGGGCGCCGAGATCGACCTCGACGCCCTCGGCGCGGACGGTCCGGAGCCGCTCGACGGCGATTTGATCGACGTCGGCGCGCTCGCCGCCGAGCACCTCGCGCTCGGGCTCGACCTCTATCCGCGCAAGCCCGGCGTGGCCTTCGACGACATCGTCGAGGCCCCCGAAGAAGAGGCCAAGCAGTCGCCGTTCGCCGGCCTCGCCGGCCTCGTGCGCAAGCCCTGAGACCCCCATGCGGCGGCGGACAAAGCGGTTGTGCGCACATCGGAAACGGGTATGTTCCAGCCGCCGTGGGCAGGGCCGCTCGACGGTTGCGCAGGTGCCGACCGGCGCCGAGGGTGTTGAGCGATGACGAAGCCCGTCACCCTGTCTCTGGACGCCATGGGGGGCGACCGGGGGCCGGACATGGTGCTGCCGGGCGCCGAGATCGCGCTCGTCCGCTGCCCGTCCATCCGGTTCATCCTGTTTGGCGACGAGGCGCGCATCGCGCCGCTGCTGGCGACGCGCCCGCGGCTCGCCGCGGCGAGCGAGGTGCGGCACTGCGACGTCGCCGTGCGCATGGACGACAAGCCGAGCCAGGCGCTGCGTTACGGCCGCTGGCGCTCGAGCATGTGGCGCGCCATCGAGGCGGTGAAGACCGGCGAGGCGGCGGCCGCCATCTCAGCCGGCAACACCGGCGCGCTGATGGCGATGGCGAAGTTCTGCCTGCGCACCATGGAAGGCATCGAGCGCCCGGCGATCGCGGCGATCTGGCCGACGGTCAAGGGCGAATCGATCGTCCTCGACGTCGGCGCGACGATCGGCGCGGACGCCAACCAGCTCGCCGATTTCGCCATCCTCGGCGGCGCCATGGCGCGCGCCGTGCTCGGCGTCGAGCGCCCGACGATCGGCCTCCTCAACGTCGGCGTCGAGGAGGTGAAGGGTCTCGAGGAAGTGAAGGCGGCGGCGCGCCTCTTGCGCGAGTCGGCGCCGGCGACGATCTCCTATCATGGCTTCGTCGAGGGCGACGACGTCGGCTCCGGTACCGTCGACGTGGTGGTGACCGAGGGCTTCGCCGGCAATATCGCGTTGAAGACGGCGGAGGGAACCGCCCGCCAGATCGGCGCTTATCTGAAGGCTGCGATGAGCCGCTCGCTGATGTCGCGGCTCGGCTACCTGCTCGCCAAGCGGGCGTTCGACCAGCTCAGAGAGAAGATGGATCCCAGGACAGCGAACGGCGGCGTGTTTCTCGGTCTCAACGGCCTCGTCATCAAGAGCCACGGCGGCACCGATGCCGAGGGCTTCGCGAGCGCCGTCGAGCTCGCCTTCGACATGGCGCGCAACGACCTCCAGGTGAAGATCGCCGACGACATCCGCCGGTTCCGCGAGGACCGCGAGCGTGTCGCCGCGCCGGCCGCCGCGGTGGCCCCGTGAGCGTCGTGCGCTCGGTCGTCCTGGGCTCCGGCAGCGCGCTGCCGGCCGGCGTCGTCACCAACGAGGACCTGGCGCAGCGCGTCGACACCTCCGACGAGTGGATCGTCCAGCGCACCGGCATCCGAGAGCGGCGGATCGCCGGGCCGGGCGAGTTCACCTCGACCCTCGGACTGTCGGCGGCGCGGCAGGCGATCGCCTCGGCGGGCCTGGTTCCCGCCGACATCGACCTCGTGCTCCTCGCCACCTCGACCCCCGACAACACCTTCCCGGCCTCGGCCGTCACCATCCAGGCCGAGCTCGGCATCACCCAGGGCGCCGCCTTCGACATGCAGGCGGTCTGCTCGGGCTTCGTCTACGGCCTCGCCACCGCGGACGCCTACCTGCGCACCGGCCTCGCGCATCGTGCCGTGGTGATCGGCTCGGAGACCTTCTCGCGCATCGTCGACTGGGAGGACCGCACCACCTGCGTGCTCTTCGCCGACGGCGCCGGAGCCGTGGTGCTCGAGGCGCAGGCGAGCGAGGGCGGCAGCGCCGATCGCGGCATCCTCGCCTCGAAGTTGCGCGCCGACGGCCGCCACCGCGACAAGCTTTATGTCGACGGCGGCCCGTCCTCGACCGGCACCGTCGGCCACCTGCGCATGCATGGCCGCGAGGTGTTCAAGCACGCGGTGGCGATGATCACCGACGTCATCGAGGACGTCTTCGCCCAGACCGGGCTGTCGGCTGCCGACGTCGACTGGTTCGTCCCCCACCAGGCGAACCGCCGCATCATCGACGCCAGCGCGCGCAAGCTCGGCATCGCCGACGAGAAGGTCGTGGTCACCGTCGACCGGCACGGCAACACCTCGGCTGCCTCGATCCCGCTCGCCCTCGACGTCGCCGTCCGCGACGGCCGCATCAAGCGCGGCGACGTCGTGCTGGTCGAGGCGATGGGCGGCGGCTTCACTTGGGGAGCGAGCCTCATCCGATGGTGATCGCGACCCGCGGTTGACCCCGCGGCGTCGAGACAATACCGTTCTGTACCAAGGCGATCGGCAGGACAGCTCGGTGTTTCCCCCCGCTGCCGGCGCGCGTTCGTCAGGCCTTCGAAACGCATTTCAGCGCGCCAGCGAGGACGAGCCATGTCGGGCAGGACCGTGACAAGAGCCGACCTGTGTGAAGCCGTTTACCAGAAGGTCGGGCTGTCGCGGGCGGAGTCGTCCGAGCTCGTCGAGATGGTACTGCAGGAGATCTCCGATTGCCTCGCGCGCGGCGAGGCGGTGAAGCTCTCCTCGTTCGGCTCCTTCCTGGTCCGCTCCAAGGGCCAGCGGATGGGCCGCAACCCGAAGACCGGCGAGGAAGTGCCGATCGAGCCGCGCCGCGTCATGGTGTTCAAGCCCTCGAACGTCCTCAAGGACCGCATCAACGAGGGTCTGCTCGGCAGCGGCTGACGCCGGGCGCCAGCCGCCCCGTGCAGACCATTGAGATGCCGCCGCGACTCTGACAGACAGGGCGGGACGGCGGCAGCACTGGATCAGGAGGCGGGCGGACGACGGTGGACAAGGGGCCCGAGGCGTTCCGCACCATCAGCGAGGTCGCGGCGGAGCTCGATCTGCCGCAGCACGTGCTGCGCTTCTGGGAAACCAAGTTCGCCCAGGTCAAGCCGATCAAGCGCGCCGGTGGCCGCCGCTACTATCGCCCCGGCGATATCGAGCTCCTGCGCGGCATCCGCAGCCTCCTCTACGGCGAGGGCTACACCATCCGCGGCGTTCAGCGCATCCTGCGCGAGCAGGGCGCCCGCAAGGTGGTCGGGCTCGCCCGCGGCGAACCGCTGACCGACATTCCCCCCGACGAGCCCGGCCCCCGCGACGAGCCGCGCTTCGATTTCGAGGATGAGGACGATGCGCCGCCGGTGCGGCCGGGCCGGGCCGTGCTCGCCGCCCGTGCTGTCGACGCCGCCGAGGAGGCCGAGGCGGAGGAGGCGGAGCAGGACGACGGCGAGCCGGTGCCGCCGCCGCGGCGCCGCCCCCCGGACGCCGGTGGAGCGGCGGTCTCGGCGCCGCGCCGCGAGCTCTCGGTCGGCGACGCCGACGACAACGGCCCAGTGCCGCGCGGCATCCGCACCGACGACGAGGACGGCGCCCATCGCAGCTCCGCCCTGCGCTTCTTCGACCGCCTGCGCGGCGACGTCGGGCGCGGCGAGGGTGCCCTCAGCCGCGACGAGATCCGCAGCCTGCAGGCGACGCTGTTCGAGCTGCTGGAGTGCAAGCGGCTGCTCGACCAGGCCCGCTGAGGCGCCGCGACAATCAACGGACCGGGGGACGGCATGGCGGCCGAGTGGGCCACGAAGGCTTCTGGCGTGGACGCGGGCGGACGCGAGCCGCTCACCGGCATCGTCACCACCGACCTCGCCGCGATCACCCGCGGGCGCTTCGTGCCGGCGCACCGTCTCGAGCGTCTGGCCGAAAGCGGCGTGGGCTGGCTGCAGGCCGACCTGTCGCTGACGCCGTTCAACACCATCGTGCATCCGAACCCGTGGGGCTCGACCGGCGACCTGCGGCTGGTGCCGGATCTCTCCGCCCGCTTCCGCACCGCCTCGACCGGGACGGCGACCGCCTTCGATCTCGTCTGCGGCGACCTCCTGGAGCTCGACGGCACGCCTTGGTGCTGCTGCCCGCGCACGATGCTGCGCCAGGCGCTCGCCGATCTCGAGGCGGAGACCGGGCTGACGCTCAAGGCCGCCTTCGAGCACGAGTTCGGCCTCGCCGGCCCGGGCCTGCCGCCGGCCCACGCCTTCGCCTTCGCGGCGCTGCGGCGCACCGATCCGTTCGCGCCGATGCTGATGGCGGCGCTCGACGAGGCCGGCGTCGACCCCGACGTGGTGATCGCCGAATACGGCACGGACCAGTTCGAGATCACCCACCGCCCCTGCGGCGGGTTGGCCGCCGCCGACCGCGCTGTGGCGATCCGCGAGATCACCCGCGAGGTGGCGCGCGGCTTCGGCTGGCTCGCGAGCTTCGCCCCGAAGCCATCGCCCGAGGGCGTCGGCAACGGCGTCCACATCCATTTCAGCCTCACCGACGCCGACGGCCGTCCGGCGACCTACGATCCCGGGCAGCCCGGCGGGCTCTCCGCGGCGGCGGGCGCCTTCTGCGCCGGCGTGCTCGCCCACCTGCCGGCGATCACGGTCTTCACGGCCTCGAGCGTGCCGTCCTATTTCCGGCTGAAGCCGCACACCTGGAGCGCCTCCTACACCTCGCTCGCCGAGCGCGATCGCGAGGCGACGCTGCGCATCTGCCCGGTGACGACGATCGGCGGGCGCGATCCGGCCGGTCAGTACAACATCGAGTTCCGCGCCGCCGACGCCACCGCCAACCCGTATCTGGCGCTGGCCGTGATCGTCCGCGCCGGCCTCGAGGGCCTTCGCCGGCGCGCCCCGTCGCCGCCGCTGATCGTCGGCGATCCGGAGGAGATGAGCGAGGAGGAGCGCCGCGCCCTCGGGCTGGTACGGCTGCCGACGAGCCTCGAGGCGGCGCTCGCCGCGCTCGAGGCCGACCCGGTGGTGACCGGGTGGTTCGCGCCGGTCTTCCTCGAGTGCTTCACCGGCGTGAAGCGCGGCGAGATCGCCCACCTCGAAGGCCGCCACCCCGCCGACCTCTGCGCCCTCTACGGCGGGCTGTTCTGAGGCCCCGCCGTGACCTACTCCTGCGACGGGAAAATCCCCTGCAGGGCGATGCAGGGGCACAGGATGCGGGTCACCTTGGTGCCGTCGTCCCGTCGCTCCTCCGCCACCACCTGCTTGCGCAGGTGGGGCAGCTTGAAGGTGATCTGGCCGTCGCCGCCGAAGCGGGTGCCGATGAGAGCGAACAGCGCCGTGTTCTGGTTGATCGGCAGCGACCGGCCATCGGCATCGGCCCAGCCACGCGGGCAGAAGCTGAAGGCGACGAACATGATCTCGCCGAGATAGGGCTCCGAGGCGGCGGCCGCCGGCGGGGCGGGGGCCGCCGCCGCCATGAGCGCGGCGACGGTGAGGGCGGCTTTCTGAACCTTCGTCACGGCGTTGCTCCCCTGAACACGGCGTCGCCGGGGTCCGGCGATCAGTCGAAGACCTGCTGCTTCGCGCACGTCAGCGCGCTGTCCGGCGCCGCGGCAGACTTGGTCAGGCCGTCGTCCCTGGTGATGCCGAGCACCACGCAGACGCTGTAGCGGAGCACCTCGCCGTCGGGCCAGCCGACGAAGGCATCGCCCGTCGTGCCGTCGAAGACCTCCTGCAGGCTGTCGCCCGTGCCGTAGAAGTTGGTGGAGCCCCAGGCGATCTTCTTGCCCGTCGTCGGCTGCTCGTCGTTGTCGTAGGGAAGGCTGTACTGCAGCGACTGGTACGGCCACTCCCAGTCACACGGCAGCGCCCAGTCGGCGTCCTCGCAGCGGTAGTTCTCCGACGTCGTGCCGCGGCCGTTGGCGTAGCCGTCCACGGTCATCGACTTGGTGAACTTGCGGGGCTCGTAGAGGCCCATCTCGTACTTGCCGGCGATCAGGGCGGTGTAGCGATTGCCGGCGTTCGGGACGTTCCACGTCCACGGCGTGTTGCGCACGACGGGCGCCTCTGTCGTCTCGAAGTGATAGCGGTCGCCCCACATCACCTTGTCGACGGCGAGGTTCTTCCCGTTGTCGAAGTCGAGAACGCCGTAGGGGCCGCGCAGGTCGAAGTTGACCCGGTCGGGCTGGCCCACCTCGGAGAGATCGACGGCGGTGTCGATGCGGGGGAAGTCGCGGCCGGCCTCGAACGTCCAGGTGATTGTCACCGGCGTCTCGTACTTCTGGTTGGCGGCCTTCTCGATCGGCGTGTTCTGGTCGAATTCGCCGCTTTTCGGGTCCTTGGGGATCGGCGTGCGGGTGCCGTAGCGCGGGTAGGTCAGCTCGAAGCGGTGGGCGGCCGACTTCTTGTTCTTGGCGACCTTGCCCTCGCCGGTCACCGGGAAGCGGCGGCCGAGCGGGCTGTCGGTGGTGCCGAAGACCTTGCCGGCGATCGTGCCGTAGTCGTCGTTGGTGAAGGTGCGGTAGCCCTCGTGGCCGACGAAGTAGCCGAAGCCGCCGTCGGTGCCGCCGGGGTCGTTGGCGCGCACGGTGGTGTTCTTGTTCGGCCGGTAGGTCATCTGCACGGCGTAGCCGCCGTTGCCGGGATTGCCCTCGCCCTGGCGCTTCAGCGCGACGGTGCGCAGCAGGCCGCGGGAATCGTACCAGCTGTAGACGTCGGCGACGACGCCGTTGATCGTCTTCTTCTGGACGCTGACCTCGTCCTGCGGGGCGGCGGTCGCCGGTGCGGCGAAGACGGCGCCGGCGAGGAGCGCGGCGGCGAGCGCCGGCAGCGCGGACGGGGCGGCGGAGGCGGTCACTCGGGGTTCGGTCGGCATCGCATCCCTCTCGCGTTACTCTGAGAACGACGGCGCCGCCTGCGACGCCACGGCCGGCTTCCCGGTCGCATGCCAAGATGGCAGCGACCGTGGCGGAGCCGATGTGACGTGCGTCATCCCCCGGGCGAATGCCGCGGCGGGACTGTGCGCTGGGCGAGGGATGGAAACAACCGCGGGTGGGCCTCACCCGCACGAACGTGATCCGTGATCAGGAATGCCGGCCGCGCCCGATCCGGCGCCGGCGAGGCGCCCGGACCGTGATCATCGATCTCGGATCAGGAACGGGTCCCGCGGCGGCGTCAGGCCTTCGAGCCCGAGAGCGGCGCCTGGAAGGTCAGGCCGAGATCCCAGGGGAAGTAGATCCAGGTATCCTGCGACACCTCGGTGATGAAGGTGTCGACCAGCGGCCGGCCCTGGGGCTTGGCGTAGACCGTGGCGATGTGCGCCTTCGGCAGGATCTCGCGAACGACGCGGAGCGTCTGGCCGGTGTCGACGAGGTCGTCGATGACGAGGATCGCCGAGCCCTCGCCGCCGGCGAGCTCGATCAGCTGCGGGGCGACGTCCTTCAGGACGACGAGGCCGCCCTGTTCCTTGTACTCGTGGTAGCTCGCGATGCAGATCGTCTCGATCAGGCGGATGCCGAGCTCGCGGGCGATGATCGCCGCCGGCACCAGGCCGCCGCGCGTCACGCAGACGATCGCCTGCCAGTTGCCCTGGCTGCCGAGCCGCCAGGCGAGCGCCCGGGCGTCGCGGTGGAACTGGTCCCAGGAGACCGGGAAGGCCTTCTCGGCCCCGGGCAGCATCGGCGTCATCGGGCGGTCTCTCCAGCGGGGAGGGGAGCGGGGGTCGGTGCCGGCAGGCCCTGAGCGGCGCGGACGCCGTCGACCATGGCCGCGACCTCGGCGGCAACGGCGGCCAGGCGCTCGGCGTCGCGCGCCCGCACGACGAGGCGCGTCGCGTAGCGGGTGCCGTCGAAATAGGGGTAGGAGCCGATCATCGTGTCGGGGTTCGCCTTGGCGATGGCGCCGAGCGGCTCGGCGACGGCGCCTTCCGGCAGGCCGGCGTCGATCGTCTCGGACAGCATCTTGCGGCCCGTCGAGAGGGACGGCGCGACGGCGTCCAGCATCGACTGCATGATCGAGGGCACGCCCGCCATGACGATGACGTTCCCGATCCGGAAGCCCGGCGCCTTCGACACCGCGTTCGGCACGAGGTCGGCGCCGGCCGGGATGCGCGCCATGCGCAGCCGCGCCGGGGTCAGCTCGGTCTCGCTGAAGCGCTCCTTCAGCATGGCGACGGCGCG
>CAMDHY010000113.1 GCA_945898215.1 Pseudoxanthobacter soli DSM 19599
TGCAGTCTCAATAGAGCTGCCCGGTGCTCCGGGTTGTTTTTTCAGAGCGGTCGCGCCAGCAGCTGCTCGAACTCTACGACTTCATCGCAGACGCTTCTTCGGCCGAAAGTGCTCACCGCTCTACGTCTGCGCTCAACAAGCATTGCCGCTCGCTCGCCGAGTTCCCGTTCCGCGGCGTCTCCCAAGACTACGTTCATCCCGGCCTGCGCACGCTCGTCTTCCGCGGCCGTGTCACGATCACCTACAGCGTCGACGCTGACACCGTGACGATCCTCGGCATCTTCTATGCCGGTCGAGATTGGCAGGGTGGCGTGGAACTCTGACGTGCGTTCGCGAATGCACGCCTCTGCCGCCCTCACTCGTATCTCAGCGCCTCGATCGGATCGAGGCGGCTCGCCTTGCGGGCGGGGTAGTAGCCGAAGAACACGCCGACGGCCGCCGCAAAGCCGCAGGCGAGCGCCACCGCGGACGGCTCCACCAGCACCGGCCACTCCGCCGCCCGGGCGATCGCCACCGACGCGCCGATGCCGAGCGCCGCGCCGATCAGTCCCCCGGCGAAGGCGAGCACCACCGACTCGACGAGGAACTGCGAGAGAATATCGCGCCGCCGTGCGCCAACCGCCATCCGCAGCCCGATCTCGCGCGTGCGCTCCGTCACCGAGACCAGCATGATGTTCATGATACCGATGCCGCCGACGACCAGCGAGATCGAGGCGACGGCGGCGAGCAGGAGCGCCAGCACGCGCGAGGTGCTCGCCTGCGCTTCCAGCAGCTGGCCGAGGTTGCGGATGTTGTAGCCCTCGCCGGCGTCGGTCGGCGGATGGCGCTCGCTCAGCACCTCGTGCAGGTCCGCCTCGAGCTTGCCGAGCGTCTCCGCCGAGCGCCCCTTGACGGTGATGCCGTCGACCATGTCGGGGCGGCTCGCGAAGCGGCCGAACAGGCGCTGGCGGGCTGTGTCGAGCGGCACGAAGACGGCGTCGTCCTGGTCCTGGCCGAACGGTGTCTGGCCCTTCTCGGCGAGCACGCCGACGACGGTGAACGGCACCCGGTTGACCCGCACCACCTGGCCCATCGGCGAGCCGTCGGGAAACATCTCGCGGGCGACGGTGGCGCCGAGCACCACGACCTTGCCGCCGCGCATCTCCGTCGGCTCGAACAGGCGCCCCTCGCCGATCGACCACTCCCGGGCGGCGAAAAAGTCCTCGGTGACGCCGAAGGCGGTGGTCGGCCAGTTCAGGTTGCCGGCGATGATCTGGGCCGTGCCGCGCACAAACGGCGCGATCAGCACGGCATCGGGCGCGCCGGCGCGGATCGCCGGCACGTCGCGCTCGGTGATGAGGTTGGAGGCCGCCCGCACGCCCGAGAAGCTGCGGGCGCCCGGCAATACCTGGATGAGGTTGGAGCCGAGGCTCTGGATGACGCCGTCGACCCGCGAGCGCGCCCCCGAGCCGATCGCCACCATGACGATGACGGCGGCGACGCCGATGATGATGCCGAGCGTCGTCAGCACGCTCCTGAGCGGGTTGCCGCCCAGCGCCGCGATCGCCGCCCGCAGGCTGTCGAGCACCGTCATGCCGCGGCCTCCGCCGGCGGTGGCAACGCGGCGAGCTCCGTCCTCGCGTCGAGGGCCACATCGGTGCGCTCGTCGGCGACGAGGCGGCCGTCGTGGAAGCGCAAGGTCCGGCCGGCGTGGCGGGCGATGCCGGGGTCGTGGGTGACGAGCACCACCGTGCGCCCGTCCTCCCGGTTTAGCTTCTGCAGCAGCGCCAGGATCTCGAGGCCGGTGCGGCTGTCGAGGGCGCCGGTCGGCTCGTCGGCGAGGATGAGCTTCGGGTCATTGACGAGGGCGCGGGCGATCGCGACGCGCTGCTTCTGGCCCCCGGAGAGCTCGGTCGGGCGGTGGTGGCCGCGGTCGGCGAGCCCGACGGCGGCAAGCAGCGCCTCGGCCCGGCGCTTGCGCTCGCGCACCGGCAGGCCGGCATAGACGGTGGGCATCGCGACGTTGTCGCGCGCCGACAGCCGCGGCATCAGGTTGAACGACTGGAAGACGAAGCCGACGGTCCGGCGCCTGAGTTCCGCCAGCGCGTCGGCGTCGAGCGTCGCCACGTCGGCACCGCCGATCAGGAGGCGGCCGCTGGTCGGCCGGTCGAGGCAGCCGAGCACGTTCATCAGGGTCGACTTGCCGGAGCCCGACGGCCCCATCACGGCGACGAACTCGCCGGGCGCGACGGTGAACGAGACGTCGATCAGCGCCGCCACCTCGACGGCGCCGGTGCGGTAGCGCTTGCCGATCGCCTCGGCGGCGACGATGGCGGGTCCCGCGGAGCCTCGGCCGGACATGGCGCGGCTCAGAAGCCGAACATCGAGCGCGGCCGGCGGGGCTTGCCGTCGGCGTCGTCGGCGCCGACGATCACCGCCTCGCCCGGCTCGAGGCCGGACGTGACCTCGACGAAGCCATCGCTGACGAGGCCGGTCTCCACCGTGCGGCGAACCGCCTCGCCGCCGGGCCCGAGCACGTAGACCGCCGGGCCGGATGGCTTTGCGGCACCGTCAACGGCGGCACCGGCGCCGCCCCGGCGCGCGCCCTCGGGGCGGAAGCGCAGTGCCGCGGCCGGCACCTTGAGGACGTCGTCGCGGCGCGCCTCGACGATGCGCACGCTCGCCGTCATGCCGGGCAAAAGGTCCATGTCGGGGTTCGCGGTCGCCACCACCACCGTGTAGGTGGTGACGTTGGAGACGACCGTCGGCGCCTTGCGGATCTGTTCGACGACGCCGGTGAAGCTGCGGTCGGGAAAGGCGTCGACGGTGAAGGTGACGTCCTGGCCCGGGGCGACGCGGCCGATGTCGGCCTCGTCGACGCTCGCCTCCAGCCGCATCTCGCGGAGATCCCGGGCGATCTCGAACAGGATCGGCGCCTGCAGGCTCGCCGCCACCGTCTGGCCGATGTCGATCTGCCGGTTGACGACGACGCCGGTCTCCGGTGAGCGGATCACGGTGCGGTCGAGATCGGTGCGGGCGATGGCGACCGCCGCCTGCTTCTGCTCGACCTGGGCGCGCGCCACCGCGAGATCCGCCTCCGCCATGTGGATCTGCGCCTCGACCTTGCCGATCGCCTCGGTCGCCTGGGTGAGGCTGAAGGCGTCGAGCTGCAGCTGCCGCTCGGTGGCGTGGCCGGCGACCGAGAGGCGGCGGGTGCGGTCGTGGGTCTGCTCGGCGTCGGCCAGCGCGTTGCGGGCGGTGCGAAGGTCCACTTCGGCCGCCGCCAGCGCAGCCTGCTTGGCGCTGATCGTCGCCTCGGCGACGGCGAGGTCGGCTTCCGCCTGGGCGAGCTTGCCGCGGTAGCTCGCCGGGTCGAGGCGGGCGATCACCTGGTCCTTGGTGACGGCCGAGTTGAAGTCCGCCTCGAGCGCGATGATCTGGCCGGAGATCTGGCTGCCGACCTGCACGGTGACGACCGGGGCGAGCGTGCCGGTGGCGAGCACCGCGGCCTCGATCGGCCCGCGCGTCGCAGCATCCGTGCGGTAGCGCGCCGGCGTCTGCTCGGGTCCGCCGAAGGCCTGGACGACGGCGAAGCCGGCGCCGGCGAGCGCGGCGATCACCACGGCGAAACGAAGGAACGTACGGGTCGACGACATCGGGGCGCTCCGTCGAGCGGCCCGGCCGGGACTGCCGGCCGCCGACCCATTCTATACGCAGCCGCCGGGGAATCCCTACGGCGCCGTCGGCGTCAGTCCCACCTCTTCCGCCGCGAAGCGGTAGCGCGTCGAGCAGAACTCGCACGTCACCTCGATCGCGCCGTCGACGACCATGTCGACGCGCTCCTCGGGCGAAAAGCCCTTCAGCACGCCGGAGACGCGCTCGCGCGAGCAGCGGCAGCGGTCGGCGATCGGCTGCGGCTCGAAGACGCGGACACCGCGCTCGTGGAAGAGGCGGTAGAGCAGCCGCTGGGGCGTCACCTCCGGGTCGGTGAGTTCGAGGTCCTCGACGGTCTCGACGAGGGCGCGCGCCTCCACCCAGGCGTCGTCCTCAGTGGCGCCGTCGTCCACCGCCGCGTCTTCGTCGGTGTCCGGCCGGTCGCCGGGATCGAGATCGCGGTGGGCGAGGCGCTCGGGCGCCTCGGGCAGGAACTGCACGAGGATGCCGCCGGCCCGCCAGGCGTGTGCCGGGGCCTCGCCTGGGCGACGGCTCATCACCTCGGCGACGGCGAGCCGCACCCGCGTCGGGATCTGCTCGGACTGCTCGAAATAGCGGTGCGCGGCGGCCTCCAGCCCGTCGCCGTCGAGCGGCACGATGCCCTGGTAGCGGCTCGCCGCCGTGCCCTGGTCGACGGTCATGGCGAGATGGCCCTTGCCGATCAGCAGGCCGGCGTCGGGCTTGCTGCCGGGCGCGGCTCCGTCGGCCACCGCGGCGACACGCTCGGCGTCGAAGCGGGCATAGGCGCGCAGGGCGTCCGGCGTGGAGAAGTCGACGACGATGAGGTCGACCGGCCCGTCGGTGGAAGTCTGCAGCGTGAAGCGCCCGTCGAACTTCAGCGAGGCGCCCAGAAGTGCCGTCAGCGCGATCGCCTCGCCGAGCAGGCGCGACACCGCCGGCGGATAGGCGTGGCGGGCGAGCATGGCATTGACCGCCGGCCCGAGCCGCACGACGCGGCCGCGCACGTCGAGCGGCGCCACCGAGAACGGCAGCACGAAGTCTCCAGGGGCCGCCACAGCGCCTGTCACATCCACGTCTGTCAACAGAGTGCTCCGCTCACCGCCCGCTTACCGCGCCGCCGCGTCGGCGAGGCACCAGGCGAGGATGCCCTTCTGGGCATGGAGGCGGTTCTCCGCCTCGTCGAACACCACCGACTGCGGCCCGTCCATGACGGCGGCCGTGACCTCCTCGTCGCGGTGCGCCGGCAGGCAGTGCATGAAGATCGCGTCCTTGGCCGCTGCCGCCATCAGGCGCTCGTCGACCTGGTAGCGCTTCAGCAGGTTGTGGCGCCGCTCGCGCTCCTTGTCGCCCATCGACACCCAGGTGTCGGTGACGACACAGTCGACGCCGTCGACCGCCTCATAGGGGTCGGTGGTGACGACGATGCGGCCGCCGGCGGCGCGCGTCGCAGCGACGAGACCCTCCGGCGGCGCAAGCTCCGGCGGCGTAGCGATGCGCAGCTCGAAATCGAGCGGCGCGGAGGCGTGCATCCACGACTGCAGGACGTTGTTGTAGTCCCCCGCCCAGGCGACCGTGCGCCCGGCGATCGGCCCGCGGTGCTCCTCGAAGGTGAGCACGTCCGCCATGATCTGGCAGGGGTGGGAGACCTTCGTCAGGCCGTTGATCACCGGCACCGTGGCGTTCTCGGCAAGCTCGACGAGGGCGGCGTGGTCGAGGATGCGGATCATGATGGCGTCGACGAAGCGCGACAGCACGCGCGCCGTGTCGGCGATCGTCTCGCCGCGGCCGAGCTGCATCTCGGCGCCGGTGAGCATGATCGTCTCGCCGCCGAGCTCGCGCATGCCGACGTCGAAGGAGACGCGGGTGCGCGTCGACGGCCGCTCGAACACCATCGCCAGCACCAGGCCGGCGAGTGGGCCCTCGCCGGACGGCGGGATGCGCCGCCTGCCGGCGCGCTCCGCCTTCATCCGCCGGCTGTCGTCGAGGATGCGGCGGAGCTCGACCGCCGGGATCGCGTCGATGTCGAGGAAGTGCCGCGCCGCGGGTTGCGCCGCCGTCACGACCCGCCCTCCGCGGGCCTCTCCGCTGCGTCGAGTGCCGCCTCGACGCGCAGCGCCGCCGCCTCGATGCGATCGATCGCCACCGCGAGCTCGGCCTCGCCGATGGTGAGCGGCGGCAAGAGCCGCACGACATTGTCGCCGGCGGCGACCGAGAGCAGCCCCTCGGCACGGAGCGCCGCCATCACCTCGCCGGCGGGCGGGCGCGCCTTCAGGCCGAGCATCAGGCCCTCGCCGCGCACGAGCTCGAAGACGCGGGGGTGCGAGTCGACAACCGACGCCAGCCGCTGCTTCAGGAGCAGCCCGGTGTCGACGACCTGGTCGAGGAAGCCCGGGGCGAGCACGACGTCGAGCACGGCGTTGCCGACCGCCATCGCCAGCGGGTTGCCGCCGAAGGTGGTGCCGTGGGTGCCGGGCGTCATCGAGGCCGACGCCGCGTCGGTGGCGAGGCAGGCGCCGAGCGGGAAGCCGGCGCCGATGCCCTTGGCGGTGGCCAGGATATCCGGGGCGACGCCCGACCACTCGTAGGCGAACAGCTTGCCGGTCCGCCCCATGCCGCACTGCACCTCGTCATAGATGAGCAGCAGGCCGTGCTTCTCGCACAGCGCCCTGAGCCCCTTCAGGAACCCGGCCGGCGCCGGGCGGATGCCGCCCTCGCCCTGGATCGGCTCGACGAGGATCGCCGCCGTCTCCGGTCCGATCGCCGCCTCCGCCGCCTTGAGGTCGCCATAGGCCACCTGGTCGAAGCCCTCGACCTTCGGGCCGAAGCCTTCGAGGTACTTCGCCTGGCCGCCGGCGGCGATGGTGGCGAGCGTGCGGCCGTGGAAGGCGCCCTCGAAGGTGATGATGCGGAACCGCTCCGGACGGCCCTCGGCATACTGGTAGTGGCGCGCCGTCTTGATCGCCGCCTCCAGCGCCTCGGCGCCGGAGTTGGCGAAGAAGACGCGGTCGGCGAAGCTCGCCGCCGTCAGCCGGTCGGCGAGGCGCTCGCCGTCGGGGATGCGGTAGAGGTTGGAGACGTGCCAGACCTTCGCCGCCTGCTCCTGCAGGGCCGCGACGAGGTGGGGATGGCCGTGGCCGAGCGCGTTGACCGCGATGCCGGCGCCGAAGTCGAGATAGCGTCGCCCGTCGGAGCCCTCGAGCCACGCGCCCTCGCCTCGCTCGAAGGCGAGATCGACGCGCGCGAAGGTGCGGAACAGGTGCTCCGACGGCGCGCCGAGGGGCGCGGCCGCGGGGACGGTCTCGATCTTGGCAGTGCTGGTGTTGCCGCTGGACATGGCCGCGGGCCTCTCGCTCGGGCTCGTGAGAACTCCGGGGATCAGCCGCGTCGGTCGAGGCGCCGGCGGCGACGGGCCCCCGAAAACAAATCGTGCCGCCCCGGGAGGCGGCACGTCTACGCGACCTTTAAGCCGCAGGGGCGGGGTCGTGTCAATGGTGCGGCTCGCCGGTGCATCCCGTCGCTCGAATCGATTGACGGCCCCTTGCCCGGTTGCTTGATGGCGGCAGCGCATCCCGCCTTCGCAACCGCCCCAAGAGGACAAAGACATGCCGACGAAGCCTGCCCGCCGCCGCACCGCCTTCGCCCTCGCCGCCGCCCTTCTCGTTGGCGGTGCGTCCGCTGCCGTCGCGGCCGTCACCTCGCTCACCCTGCCTGGCATCGGCACGGTGCAGGTACAATCGTTCATCGTCACGGTGGTGAAGGTCGACCTGCCGACCCGCGAGGTCATCGTCAAGGCGCAGAACGGCAACCAGTTCGCCTATGCGGTGGCGCCCTTCGTCGTCGGCCTCGAGCAGGTGCGGCCGAACGACCACATCGACGTCTCGGTGGTGCCGGGCACCGTCATCGACCTCGAGAAGGCGCAGACCGGCACCATCGGCCGCCTCGACACGGACGTCGTCGACGCCTCGGTTCTCGGCATCCAGCTGCCGCAGAACTTCTTCGCCACCAAGGTGGTGGAAAATGCCATGCTGGTCGACGTCGACCCGGCCGCCCGGACGGTGATGTTCAAGGGCGCCGACGGCCTGGTGCGCACCATGCCGGCCGCCAACGACGAGGTCGCCGGCGACATGGCGGGCGTGCAGCCGGGCGATCTCTTCCAGCTCACCTACGTCGAGGCGATGGCGCTGAAGCTGCACCAGTGATCGCCGCGGCGCTCGAGCGCCTGAAACGAACAGGGCCCCCGAAGCGGGGGCCCTGACGTCACGTCGCGGATGCGGCGCGGAGGGTGCTCAGTACACCACGCCCTTGCAGACGGGCTGGTTGTAGTAGGGGCTGTAGGCGCAGTTGACCGGCGGCGGCGCCACCACGACAGGCGCCGAGGCAGCCGCCGCGCCGATCGCGACACCGGCCGCGGCACCCACGGCCGCACCGGCCGCCACGCCGCCCCAGCCGGGACCGCGATAACCCCAGCCACCGTCGTGCCAGCCGCCACCCCAGCCGCCGCCGTGCGCGACCCACGGGTCGATGAACAGCGCCACCGCGCCGCCGGTCGCCGGCAGCGTGCCCTCGAGCACGTTGATCGTGTAGGTGAGCGAATCGGCCGAGGCCGCCGCGACGTCCTCGATCTCGATGACGATCGGCTGGCCGTTGTCGTTGACGAGCGACAGCGCGGCGTTCGGCGGATCGGCCTTGAAGCCGTCCTTCTCGGCGCCCCACAGCTTGACGAAGTGGTCCTGGTTGATGTGGCCGACCATGCGCTGCGGCCGGTCGGAGAAGAAGGTGGTCGCCGGGGCGACGCCGGTGAGCGTCAGCGTGCGGTCGCCGTCGAAGCTCATGCCGGCGGCCTGCTGGACGAACATCAGCTCGATCGGCGGGCCGCCCTGCGGCGCCGGCGCGGCGGGCGCGGCAGCGTCCTGGGCGAACGCCGACGTCGAGGCGACGGCGATCCCGAGCGAGGCCGCCAAGAGTGCGATCTTCATGGAGATAAGCTCCTGAAAAGGTTGCGCCGCCCCCGGCGGCACGGAGTTGACCGGTCCGCCGACCACCCCCGATCGCGCACCGCGGGCGGACATTAGGCCGGGGCACGGAAAACGCAACGGGCCGTGACCGGCCGGACACACCGGCCGCTTGACGTTGAGCGCCACACCGCGTCGCTATTGTGGCGAACGACGCGATGAAGGCGAGGTGGGATGCGGACGCACAGGGTTATCGGCGGCGGCGGGTGTGGTCTCCACGTCGAGGAGGCGGGCGATCCGGCGGGCCCGCCGATCCTGTTCCTGCACGGCTTCAGCCAGAGCCGCCTGTCGTGGCGGCGGCAGTTCGAGGACGGCCGGCTTTCCGGCCACCGCCTCGTCCGCCTCGACCTGCGCGGCCATGGCCTGTCCGACCGGCCGCAGGCCGGCTATGACGACGGGACGCTGTGGGCGGCCGATGTCGCCGCCGTCATCGACGCCCTCGCCCTCGAGCGGCCGGTGGTGGTCGGCTGGTCCTACGGCACCATCGTCACGCTCGACTATCTGCGCGTTGCCGGCGCCGCCGCGCTCGGCGGCTTCGTCATGGTCGCCGGCTCGTCGAAGATCGGGCCGGGGATGCTGAAGTTCCGCGGCGACGCGTTCCTGCCGCTGCTCGGCGGCTTCTACTCCGACGACGCGGCCGAGAGCGTCGCGGCGCTGTCGGGCTTCATCCGCGCCTGCATGGCGGGGGAGCCGAGCGCCGAGGAGTTCTGCCTGATGCTCGGCTACAACGCGATGGTGCCGCCGTTCGTCCGCCGCGGCCTGTTCAAGCGGCCGCCGCTCGACAACGACGACCTGATCGCCCGCCTCGACTTGGCCGGCCTCGTCGTCCACGGCGGCCGCGACCGCGTCACGCTGACGACGATGGCCGAGCACCATGCCCGCCTCTGGCCAGGCGCGCGGCTGTCGATCTTCGAGAATGCGGGCCACTCGCCCTTCCTCGAGGCGCCCGAGCGCTTCGACCACGAACTCGCCGACTTCGTCGCGGCCGTGCGGGGGTGATGGCGCGGCTTTAGACGAAGGAGTGAGACGCGCGTCCCTACCCTCTTGATCCGGCGAAAGGACGGCGCGGTCGCGAGCAGCAAGGGTTGCGGCCAACGCGCACGGGCGACCAAAGTCGAGCGTCGCGCCGGTGGACGGCCGTGTGCGCGCCGCGCATATAATCCGCCCAAACTAGACGGAAGGGGCGCCGCAAACGGTGCCGTGGGAGGAGCCCTCGATGACCGACACCGTGATCCCCGTGCCGGCGGATGTCGCCGCCTCCGCCCTCGTCGACGCGGCCACCTACCGGGCGATGTACGAGCGCTCGATCCGCGATCCCGACGGCTTCTGGGGCGAGCACGGCAAGCGCATCGACTGGATCCGCCCCTACACGAAGGTGAAGAACACCTCCTTCGACCCGCACCGCGTCTCGGTCCGCTGGTACGAGGACGGCACGCTGAACGTCGCGGCGAACTGCGTCGATCGCCACGCCGCGACGAAGGGCGACCAGCCGGCGATCATCTGGGAAGGTGACGATCCGAAGGACCACAAGGTCATTACCTACCGCGAACTGAAGGAACACGTCTGCCGCTTCGCCAACGTCCTGAAGGCGCACGGTGTTGCCAAGGGCGACCGGGTGACGATCTACCTGCCGATGATCCCGGAGGCCGCCTATGCGATGCTCGCCTGCGCCCGCATCGGCGCCATCCACTCCGTCGTGTTCGGCGGCTTCTCCCCCGACAGTCTCGCCGGCCGCATCGACGACTGCCACTCGAAGCTGCTGATCACCGCCGACGAGGGCCTGCGCGGCGGCCGCCCGGTGCCCTTGAAGGCGAACGCCGACGCGGCGCTTGAAAAGGTGAAGGGCGTCAAGACCGTCATCGTCGTGCGCCGCACCGGCGGCGCCGTCGCCATGACCCCCGGTCGCGACGTCTGGTACGACGAGTGCGCCGACAACGTCGCCGCCGAGTGCCCGCCGACGGAGATGAACGCCGAAGATCCGCTGTTCATCCTCTACACCTCCGGCTCGACGGGCAAGCCGAAGGGCGTGCTGCACACCTCGGGCGGCTATCTCGTCTACGCCTCGATGACCCACCAGTACGTCTTCGACTACCGCCCCGGCGAGATCTACTGGTGCACGGCGGACGTCGGGTGGGTGACCGGCCATTCCTACATCGTCTACGGGCCGCTTGCGAACGGCGCCACGACGCTGATGTTCGAGGGCATCCCGACCTCGCCGACCAACAGCCGGTTCTGGGAGGTCATCGACAAGCACAAGGTCAACATCTTCTACACCGCCCCGACGGCGATCCGCGCCCTGATGGGCGCCGGCGACGCGCCGGTGAAGAAGACTTCGCGCGCAAGCCTGCGCATCCTCGGCTCGGTCGGCGAGCCGATCAATCCGGAAGCCTGGCTCTGGTACTACAACGTCGTCGGCGACAAGCGCTGCCCGGTGGTCGACACCTGGTGGCAGACCGAGACCGGCGGCATCCTGATCACCCCCCTGCCGGGCGCCACCGCGTTGAAGCCCGGCTCGGCGACGCTGCCCTTCTTCGGCGTGCAGCCGGCGGTAGTCGACGCCGAGGGCAAGGAACTGTCCGGCGCCTGCGAGGGCAACCTCATCCTCACCGATAGCTGGCCCGGTCAGATGCGCACGGTCTACGGCGACCACGAGCGCTTCGTCACCACCTACTTCTCGACCTACAAGGGCGCCTACTTCACCGGCGACGGCTGCCGGCGCGACGCCGACGGCTACTACTGGATCACCGGCCGCGTCGACGACGTCATCAACGTCTCCGGCCACCGCATGGGCACGGCGGAGATCGAGTCGGCGCTGGTCGCCCACCCGAAGGTGTCGGAAGCGGCCGTCGTCGGCTACCCGCACGACCTCAAGGGCCAGGGCATCTACGCCTATGTGACGCTGATGACCGGCATCGAGCCGAGCGAGGAACTGCGCAAGGAACTGGTCGGCTGGGTGCGCAAGGAGATCGGCCCGATCGCCTCGCCCGACCTCATCCAGTTCGCCCCCGGCCTGCCGAAGACCCGCTCCGGCAAGATCATGCGCCGCATCCTGCGCAAGATCGCCGAGGACCAGTTCGACGCCCTCGGCGACACCTCGACGCTCGCCGACCCGGGCGTCGTCGACGACCTCATCGGCAACCGCCAGAACCGCAAGCTGGGGTAGGGGCCGATGGACGGCGGGGCCGCGCCGCTGCGCGCCCTGCCCGCCGACTTCGACGCGGCCGTGGTGCGCGGCATCGACGGCCGCCTCGCCGGCTGCCAGGCGGAGCACGGCGTGCGCATCCTGCTGGCGGTGGAGAGCGGCAGCCGCGCCTGGGGCTTCCCCTCGCCGGACAGCGACTACGACTGCCGCTTCCTCTACATGCGCCCGTTGTCCGACTACGTGACGCCGTGGCCGCGGCGCGACGTCATCGAGACGCCGCTCGACGATATCTACGACGTCAACGGCTGGGACCTGATCACGGCGCTCAAGCTGATGTTCAACGGCAACGCCGTCGTCGCCGAGTGGCTGACCTCGCCGATCGTCTACCGCGGCGACGCCGCCTTCCGCGACCGCCTGCTGGCGCTCGCCCGGCGTATCGGCCGGCGCGACGTCGCCGTGCATCACTACCTGCAGCTCGGCGAGCGGCAGTTCGACCGCTTCTTCGCCGATGGTCACGGTCCGCTGAAGCGACTGTTCTACGCGGTGCGCCCGGCGATGGCGCTGCGCTGGCTCAGGCTGCGCCCGGACGGTGCGGTTCCGCCGATGCACCTGCCGAGCCTCGTTGCCGAGGCCGGACCGGACGCGGCGGTGACGGCCGAGATCGCCCGTCTAACGGCGGTGAAGGCGACAACGGGCGAGCTCGGCGAGGGCCCGCTGCCGTCAGTGGTCGCCGACTTCCTGCGCACCGAGTTCGCCGCGGCGCGGGCGGCGGTGCCGAGGAAGCCCGAGGCGGACCCGGTGCTGGCGAGAGAGGCGGAGGGGCTGTTGTACGAGACGGCGCGGGGCTTCGAGTCCGTCGCGTGAAGGCGCCGACGAAGTTCCCGCGTCCGTCTGGCTCACAAGATCTCTGAAACGACCTCGTTTCCTGCCATGCGCCACTCGTGAGGGCGACGAGGCCACCGTGGGACGCGGTTGTGAATTAGCCGGATTTTGTCGAGAGTGCCGGCACGCCGGTGCGGATCGGCCACCCCTCCCGAGCCCCCCATGACCGCACTCCTCGCCCTCGCCGATCTCGCCGGCTATGTCGCGCTGCTGCTCTGGGGGGTGCACATGGTGCAGTCCGGGGTGGAGCGGGCGCTCGGGGCGGATCTGCGCAAGGTACTGGCGGTCGGGCTCGGCACGCGCGCCAAGGCCTTCGCCGCCGGCCTCGGCGTCACCGCCATCCTGCAGTCGAGCACCGCCACCGGGCTGATCGTCTCCGGCTTCGCCGGCGCCGGCATGATCGACCTCGTGCCGGCGCTCGCCGCCATGCTCGGGGCCAATGTCGGCACGACGCTGATCGTGCAGGTCCTCACCTTCGACGTGATGGCGTTGGTGCCGCTCCTGTTCCTCGCCGGCCTCGTGCTGTTCCGCCGCGCCGGCACGAAGCGGGTGCACGATCTCGGCCGCGTCGCCATCGGGCTCGGGCTGCTGCTGGTGGCCCTCGACCGCATGGTGGCCGCGATCACGCCGCTCGAGACGATGCCGGCGGTCGACGCGGCGATCGAGTTCGTCGGCCGCCATCCGCTGCTCGCGATGCTGGCGGCGGCACTGTTCACCTGGGTGGCACATTCGAGCGTCGCCACCGTGCTGCTCGTCGCCTCGCTCGCCACCGGCGGCATGGTGCCGCTCGAGGGGGCGCTCGCCATGGTGCTCGGCGCCAACCTCGGCACCGCCATCAACCCGATGCTGGAGAGCCCCGGCGGGCGCGACCCGTCGGCGCGGCGCGTGCCGGTCGGCAACTTCCTCAACCGGCTCCTCGCCTGCCTCATCGCGCTGCCGCTGCTGCCGCTGCTGGTGCCGATCGTCATCGGCTTCGACCCGGACGCCGACCGCCGCATCGCCAACTTCCACACCGCTTTCAACCTCGTCGCCGCCGCCGCCTTCTTCCCGCTGCTCGGGCCGTTCGCGCGGCTGCTGGAGCGGCTGTTCCCGTCGCGGCCGGCACCCGCCGACGCGGCTCAGCCGAAGTTCCTCGATACGGCCCTGGTTGCCCTGCCGGCCGACGCGATCGACGCCGCCGGGCGCGAGGGCAGCCGCATCGCCGAGGCGCTGGCGCGGATGCTGGCGGCGCTGCCCGCCGCCGTCGCCGGCGATGCCGCGGCGGAGAAGACGGTGACCCGCGGCAGCGACATCGTCACCCACCTCGCCGCCGCCACCCGCGACTATCTCGACCGCCTCGACAGCGCCGAGTTCGCGCCACGCGACCGTGCTCGGCTGATCCAGACGCTCGACTTCGTCGGCAACCTCGACCGCGCCGGCGAGACCGTGATGGACGCCTTCGGCTACGTCCGCCGCCGTCCGACGGTGCGCGCCGCCGTCGCTGCGGAGCCGGCGGTGGTGAAGCTCGCCGGCCGCCTCGCCGAGGGCGTCCGCGATGCCGCCGTCGCCTTCGCGGCCGGCACGGCGGCGCCGCCGCCGTCGGTCGCGGCGCTCGAGGTCGACCTCGGGGCGGCCGTGGTATGGGCCGGCGAGCACCACTTCGCCACCCTGCAGACCGGC
>CAMDHY010000114.1 GCA_945898215.1 Pseudoxanthobacter soli DSM 19599
CGCGCGCCCGCCTGCGCAACCCCGGCCAGCTCCAGCGGGCGCGCTCACCATGGAAACCCGGCCGCCCATGAACTAACAATCAAACCGGACCACCGACGTGGGGCAGGTCAGCACAGGTCGACGCGCCCGTCGAAGACGACGTCGCCGTCGTCGGGGCGCGTCTTGCCGGTGATGACGTCCATCATCGTCGTCTTGCCGGCGCCGTTCGGGCCGATGATCGCCCGCATCTCGCCGGGCTGCAGCACGAGCGACAGGTTGTTCAGCGCCTTAAAGCCGTCGAAGGAGACGGAGACGTGGTCGAGATAGAGGAGCGAGTCCTCGGCGATGACGGCGGTGTCTGTCATTGATCTCACTCCGCCGCGGCGCGGGCGTCGGCGGCGGTGCCGACGCCGGCTTCCGTATCGACCGGCGGCGACGGCTTCTCCGCCCGCCGGCGCGTCAATTTGGCGATCAGCCCGACGATGCCCTTCGGCAGGAACAGCGTCACGGCGACGAACAGGCCGCCGAGCGCGAACAGCCAGAAGTCCGGCAGCACGCTGGTGAACGTCGTCTTGCCCCAGTTGACCAGGAAGGCGCCGATGACCGGGCCGACCAGCGTGCCGCGCCCGCCGACCGCCACCCAGATCACCGCCTCGATGGAGTTCGCCGGGGCGAATTCGCTCGGATTGATGATGCCGACCTGCGGCACGTACAGCGCCCCGGCGATGCCGGCCATCACCGCCGACAGCGTCCAGACGAACAGCTTGTAGTGCTCCACCCGGTAGCCGATGAAGCGCGTCCGGCTCTCGGCGTCGCGGATGGCGACGAGCACCTTGCCGAGCTTCGAGCGGGTGATGAAGCGGCAGACGAGGAGCGCCCCGGCGAGCGTCAACGCGGTCGCCGCGAACAAGGCCGCCCGCGTCGTGTTCGCCTGGATGTTGTAGCCGAGGATGTCCTTGAAGTCGGTGAGCCCGTTGTTGCCGCCGAAGCCCATGTCGTTGCGGAAGAAGGCGAGCAAGAGCGCGAACGTCATCGCCTGGGTGATGATCGACAGGTAGACGCCGGTGACGCGCGAGCGGAAGGCGAACCAGCCGAAGACGAAGGCGAGCAGCCCCGGCACCACCATCGCCATCAGCATGGCGAACCAGAACATGTCGAAGCCGTACCAGTACCAGGGCAGTTCCTGCCAGTTGAGGAAGACCATGAAGTCCGGCAGGTCAGGGTTGGCGTAGACGCCGCGGTCGCCGATCTGGCGCATCAGGTACATGCCCATGGCGTAGCCGCCGAGGGCGAAGAAGGCACCGTGGCCGAGCGAGAGGATGCCGCAGTACCCCCAGACTAGGTCCACCGACAGCGCCAGCATGGCGAAGGCGAGATACTTGCCGAACAGCTGCACCGAGGTGTTCGAGACGTGCAGCGGGCTGTCCGGCGGCAACGACAGGTTGGCGAGCGGCACCAGCACCGCCGCCAGCACCAGGAGTGCGACCAGCAGCAGGACGCCGCCGTCGCCGAGGAGCTTGCGGGCGATCATGCTTCCACCGCCCGGCCCTTGAGGGCGAACAGCCCGCGCGGACGCTTCTGGATGAACAGGATGATGAAGACGAGCACCAGGATCTTGCCCAGCACCGCGCCGGCATAGGGTTCGAGGAACTTGTTGACGACGCCGAGCGTCAGCGCGCCGACGAGCGTCCCCCAGAGGTTCCCGACCCCGCCGAACACCACCACCATGAACGAGTCGATGATGTAGCTCTGGCCGAGGTTCGGACTGACATTGTCGATCTGCGACAGCGCCACTCCGGCGATGCCGGCGATGCCGGAGCCGAGGCCGAAGGTCATCGCGTCGACCCAGGGCGTGCGGATGCCCATCACCGAGGCCATCCGGCGGTTCTGGGTCACGGCGCGCATCTGCAGGCCAAAGGGCGTGTAGCGCATCAACAGCATCAGGGCGGCGAAGACGCAGAGTGAGAAGACGACGATCCACAGCCGCCCGTAGGTGATCGACAACTGGCCGATCTCGAACGAGCCCGACATCCACGACGGGTTGCCGACCTCGCGGTTGGAGGGGCCGAAGGCGGTGCGCACCGCCTGCTGCAGGATCAGCGAGATGCCCCAGGTGGCGAGCAGCGTCTCGAGCGGCCGGCCATAGAGCCAGCGGATCACCGAGCGCTCGATCGCGATGCCGACCAGGCCCGAGACGCAGAAGGCGAGCGGCAGCGCGATCGCCAGCGACCAGTCGAACAGGCCGGGGAACGAGGTGCGGATGATCTCCTGCACCACGAACGTCGTGTAGGCGCCGATCATCACCATCTCGCCATGCGCCATGTTGATGACGCCCATCACGCCGAAGGTGATGGCGAGGCCGATGGCGGCGAGCAGCAGCACCGAGCCGAGCGAGACGCCGTACCAGACGTTCTGCGCCGCCCCCCAGACGGCGAGGCTCGATTCGATGCCCGCAGCCGCGTCCGCGGCGGCCTGCTGCACCGGCCCCGGCGTGCCGCTGGCGATGTTGTTCAGAAGCGAGAGGGCGTCGCGGTCGCCGCGCGCCGCCACCACGCCAATCGCGGCGATCTTCTCGTCGTCGGAGGCGTCGGAGCGCAGCACCGAGGCCGCAAGCGCCTGCTCGAGGCGCGCCCGGACGGCGGCATTCTCCTCGTCGGCCGCGGCGGCGGCGAGCGCCGGCACCATCGCCGGGTCGGCCGCCTTGAACATCGATTCCGCCGAGGTGATGCGCACCTGCGGATCGCTCGCGCGCAGGCTGAGGCCGGCGACCGCGGCGGCGATGGCGCTGCGCAGGCGGTTGTTGACGCGGAGCCGATCGGTGTCGCGGCGGCCGACCGGGCCGAGCACCGCGCCGGTCAGCGGGTCGACGGCAACGTCGGCGCCGCCCTCCTCGCGCACCAGCACGACGCGCTTGTCGGCCTTGCGGACGTTGAGGTCGCCGGCCGTGAGTGCCTCGAAAATGGGCAGAACGGCGGGATCACCGGTGGCGGCGAGCGCGGCGATCGCCTTCTCGGCACCGTCGAAGCCGCCCTGGCCGAGCGCATCGACGAGCGGGCGGAGCGTGTCGGTCGGCGTCTGCGCCATCGCCGGCGCGGCGACCAGCGCCAGCATCACGAGGAGGGTCGTCAGCGCCTTGCGGAAGGTGAACATGCGGAGAGCGCTCCCGGCCTTCGGAACCATGCGGCGCAGCGGGGCGCCGTGGGTGGCGGCGGGCGAAACTGGATCCGCCCGCCGCCGACGTGTCGGCGGCATGTCTGGAAGCAAGCCCCGCGCCGCCCACCCCACGGGGGCACGGGGGATGCTCACATCACTGGGTGGCGCCGCCGCACTTGCCGGTCGCGACGTTGAAGTTTCCGCACTTCATCGGCGCCCGCCAGTCGGAAATCAGGTCCTTGGAGTCGGGCAGGAAGTCCGACCACTCGTCGCCGACGACGAGGCCCGAGGTCTCCCAGACGACGTCGAACTGGCCGTCGCCCTGGATCTCACCGATCAGCACCGGCTTGGTGATGTGGTGGTTCGGCATCATCGCCGAGAGACCGCCGGAGAGGTTCGGCACGGCGACGCCGATCATCGCGTCGATGACCGCGTCCGGCTCGGTGGTGCCGGCCTTCTCGACCGCCGCGACCCACATGTTGAAGCCGATGACGTGGGCTTCCATCGGGTCGTTGGTGACGCGCTTGTCGTTCTTGATGAACGCCTGCCAGGTCTTGATGAACTCCTCGTTCTCCGGCGTGTCGACGCTCATGAAGTAGTTCCACGCGGCGAGGTGGCCGAGCAGCGGCTGGGTGTCGAGACCGGCGAGCTCTTCCTCACCGACCGAGAACGCCACCACCGGGATGTCGGTCGCCTTGATGCCCTGGTTCGCCAGCTCCTTGTAGAACGGCACGTTGGCGTCGCCGTTGATGGTCGAGACCACCGCCGTCTTCTTTCCGGCGGAGCCGAACTTCTTGATGTCGGCGACGATGTTCTGCCAGTCGGAGTGACCGAACGGCGTGTAGTTGATCATGATGTCTTCGTCGGCGACACCCTGGGCCTTCAGGTAGGCTTCCAGAATCTTGTTGGTGGTGCGCGGGTAGACGTAGTCGGTGCCGGCCAGCACCCAGCGCTCGACGCCCTCGGCGGCGAGATAGTCGACGGCCGGGATCGCCTGCTGGTTCGGGGCGGCGCCGGTATAGAAGATGTTCTTCGAGGACTCTTCGCCCTCGTACTGCACCGGGTAGAAGAGGATGCCGTTCAGCTCCTCGAACACCGGCAGCACGGACTTGCGCGACACCGAGGTCCAGCAGCCGAAGGTGGCGGCGACCTTGTCCTCGGTCAGGAGCTTGCGGGCGAGTTCGGCGAAGCGCGGCCAGTCGGAGGCCGGATCGACGACCACCGCCTCGAGCTTCTTGCCGAGCAGCCCGCCCTTCTTGTTCTGCTCCTCGATGAGCATCAGCATGACGTCCTTGAGGGTCGTCTCGGAGATGGCCATCGTGCCGGAGAGCGAATGCAGGACGCCGACCTTGATGGTCTCGTCCTGGGCGGAGGCGGCCGAGAGGCCGGCAGCGGCGAGGCCGGCGGCGAGACCGAGGACGCGGCCCGCCCGCAGCACGGAAGCGGGAAGCGCGGCAACGGCGCGCGTCGCCGTCTCGGCGAACGACGTTGCCGCCTCGCGATGGCGTAATGTCATGGCAGTCCTCACTGTGTGTCGGTGGTGGAGCGGCACCGAGCCCCGTTGCCGCCTGCCTCGACTGTGACCATGACCGCCAAATGGGCATATACGTCGATTGACGTACCGGTGCGCGATGGCCCCCGGCGCACGGTCAGCCCTGCGCCTGCTACGGCACCATTCTTGCCAGTCGCGCGGCGGGGGCGATCGCTCCCGAAGCGGGGAACGACGACGGGCTCATGGCGGGACGGCAGCGCATCCTACCGGTCCGGCGCGACTACAATCGCTGGGTCGCCAACCAGACGCTGGAGGACTACGCCCTTCGCTTCACCGCGAAGAGCTCGCGGCGCTGGGCGTCGGGCCGCGTCGCGCAGACCGCCATCGGGGCGATCTCGTTCCTGGCGCTCGAGGCGATCGGCGGCGCCATCACGCTCTCCTACGGCGTGGCCAACACGATGCTCGCGACCTTGGTCGTCGGCGTCATCCTGTTCCTCACCGGCCTGCCGATCAGCCACTACGCCGCCCGCTACGGCGTCGACATTGATCTCCTGACCCGCGGCGCCGGCTTCGGCTACATCGGCTCGACGATCACCTCGCTGATCTACGCCACCTTCACCTTCATCCTGTTCGCCATCGAGGCGGCGATCATGTCGTCGGCGCTGCAGCTGTGCTTCGGCATGCCGCTGTGGCTCGGCTACATCGTCAGCGCGGTGGCGGTGATCCCGCTCGTCACCCACGGCGTCACCTGGATCAGCCGCTTCCAGATCATCACGCAGCCGCTCTGTATCGTCCTCAACCTGCTGCCGGTCGGCTTCATCCTGATGCAGGACTGGCCGTCGGTTGAGGCGTGGCTCGCCTTCCCCGGCCTTGCGGCGCAGGCGGCGGGCGAGGTCGACGGCCTCGACATCCTGAAGTTCGGCGCCGCGGCGTCCGTGATCCTGGCGCTGATGCCGCAGATCGGCGAGCAGGTTGACATCCTGCGCTTCCTGCCGCCGGGCAGCGGGGCAGCGGGCGACGGCGCGTCGCCCGGCAAGGGAGCCGCCGGTGACGCCAAGGCCCGCCGCAGCTGGCGCTGGGCGCTGCTCTGGGCGGGTCCGGGCTGGATCATCCTCGGCGCGCCGAAGCTCCTGTTCGGCTCGCTGCTCGCCTACCTCGCGCTCACCCACGGCGTCTCGCCCGACCACGCCGCCGAGCCCGCCTACATGTACCAGCTCGCCTTCGGCTACGTGCTGCCGTGGCCGAACGCCGTGCTCCTGCTCACCGCCGCCTTCGTCGTCGTCGCGCAGCTGAAGATCAACGTGATGAACGCCTATGCGGGCTCGCTCGCGTGGTCGAACTTCTTCTCCCGCCTCACCCACAGCCACCCCGGCCGCGTCGTCTGGCTGATCTTCAACGTCGCCATCGCGCTCCTCCTGATGGAGCTCGGCATCTACGAGGCGCTGGAACAGACGCTCGGCCTGTTCGCCATTGTCGCCGTCGCCTGGCTCGGCGCCATCGTCGCCGACCTCGCCATCAACAAGCCGCTCGGGCTGTCGCCGCCGGGCATCGAGTTCAAGCGCGCCCACCTCTACGACATCAACCCCGTCGGCGTCGGCGCCATGGGGATCGCCGCGACGGTGGCGATCGTCGCCTACACCGGCGTGCTCGGCGATATCGCCCAGGCGCTCGCACCGTTCCTGTCGCTCGGCACCGCCTTCGTCGCCGCACCGGCGATCGCCTGGGCGACCGGCGGCCGCTACTATCTCGCCCGCAAGCCGCGCGCCGCCTGGCTAAAGATGTCGACGCTCGAGTGCCGCATCTGCGAGCACGCCTTCGAGCCCGAGGACATGGCCTACTGCCCGGCCTATGCGGCGCCGATCTGCTCGCTCTGCTGCTCCCTCGACGCCCGCTGCCACGATCTCTGCAAGCCGAAGGCGCGGCTGGAGAACCAGCTCCTCTCCGTCGTGCGGGCGCTGCTGCCGGCGCCGCTCGCCGCCCGCTTCTCGATCCGCATCGCCCAGTATGCCGGGCTGCTGGCGCTGTTCACCGCCGTCATCGGCATCGTGCTGCTGCTCATCCACTTCCAGACGACGAGCTTCGCCGCGGCGAGCGCCGGCGTCATCGAGCAGGCGCTGTGGGCGGCCTTCTTCATCCTGTTCATCCTCGCCGGCATCCTCGCCTGGTTCCTGGTGCTCGCCCAGGAGAGCCGCCGCGTCGCCCAGGAGGAATCCGCCCGCCAGACGACGCTGCTGCTCAAGGAGATCGGCGCCCACCGGAAGACCGACGCCGCCCTGCAGCGCGCCAAGGAAACCGCCGAGGCCGCCAATCTCGCCAAGAGCCGCTATGTCGTGGGCTTGAGCCACGAACTGCGCACGCCGCTCAACGCCGTGCTCGGCTACGCCCAGATCCTCGAGCGCGACGGCGCCGTGCCACCGGAGCGGCAGAACGGCGTGCGCGTCATCCGCCGCTCCGCCGAGCACCTCTCCGGCCTGATCGACGGCCTCCTGGACATCTCCAAGATCGAGGCCGGCCGCCTGCAGCTCTACCGCAACGAGGTGCGGATCGCCGACTTCCTCGACCAGCTCGTCGAGATGGTCCGCCCGCAGGCGGAAGCGAAGGGCCTCGCCTTCTCCTTCGCGCGCCGCGACGCGCTTCCGGAAGTCGTCACCACCGACGAGAAGCGGCTCCGGCAGATCCTCATCAACCTCCTCTCCAACGCCATCAAGTTCACCGAGGCCGGCACCGTTTCGCTGCGCATCGGCTACCGCAACCAGGTGGCGACCATCGCGGTGGAGGACACCGGCCCCGGCATCCCGGCCGAGGACCTGAAGCGCATCTTCGAGCCGTTCGAGCGCGGCGCCGACCTCGCCGCCCGCGCCGTCCCCGGCCTCGGCCTCGGCCTGACGATCACCAAGCTGCTGGCCGAGCTGATGGGCGGCGAGGTGACGGTCGCGAGCACCCCCGGCGCCGGCAGCACCTTCACCGTCCGCCTGATGCTGTCGGCCGTCGCCCACCCGGTGGCGGTGCGCCCGACGCGCAGCGTCCGCGGCTATGCCGGGCCGCGGCGCACGATCCTCGTCGTCGACGACGATGCCGACCACCGCGCGCTGATGCGCGAGCTCCTGGAGCCGATCGGCTTCACCGTGCTTGCCGCCCCCGACGGGCCGAGCGCCCTGATGCTCACGGCGGAACTCAAGCCGGACCTCTTCCTGCTCGACATTGCCATGCCCGGCATGGACGGCTGGGCGCTCGCCTCAGCCCTCAGGGCCGCCGGCCAGCGCGAGGCGGCGATCGTCATGCTGTCGGCCAATATCGGCGAGTTGCACCCGCCGGGCGGCGAGCGCGCCTTCCACGATGACACGCTCGGCAAGCCCTTCGACCTCGCCCAGCTGCTCGACCGCCTGCAGACGCTTCTCAAGCTCGAGTGGATCGACGAGGACGGCACCGCCCCCTCGACCGCCCCTCCCCTGCCGGACGCAGCCGCGCCGAACGCCGGTCCCGGCGCCGAGCACATCGCCGAGTTGCTTCGCCTCGGCCGCATCGGCTACGTCCGCGGCATCGAGAAGAAGCTCGCCGAACTCGACGCCGATCCGGACAACCGCCCGTTCGTCGCCACGATGCGCGGCCACCTCGGCCGCTTCGACTTCCGCCGCCTCACCGCCACCTTGGAGAACATCGGACCCGATGAGTGAGCCGCTGACGCCCCGCGACATCGTGCTCGTCGTCGACGATTCCCCGGAAACGCTCGGGATGCTCACCGATGCGCTGGAGCAGTCCGGCGCCACCGTGCTCGTCGCCACTGACGGCGAGGCGGCGCTCGACCTGACGGGCCGCATCACTCCCGACGTCATCCTGCTCGACGCCGTCATGCCCGGCCTCGACGGCTTCGAGACCTGCCGGCGCCTGAAAGCCGCCGGCGCCGTCGCCCACGTCCCCGTCATCTTCATGACCGGCCTCACCGAGACCGAACACATCGTCCGCGCGCTCGCCGCCGGCGGCGTCGACTATGTGACGAAGCCGATCGTCCTCGACGAGCTGTTCGCCCGTATCCGCGTCCACATCGCCAACGCCCGCGCCGCCGTCAGCGCCCGCGCGGCGCTGGACAGCGCCGGCCGCTACCTCGTGGCGACCGGCCGCGATGGCACGGTCCGCTGGTGCACGCCCCAGGCGATCCGCCTGCTCGGCACGGCGCTCACCGGCGAGGGCGGCGTCGTCGCCCTGCCGATCGCCGTGCGGCTGTGGATCGCGGCGCTGGCCGGCGACAGGACGGCCGCCGACCGGGGTGGCAGCGCGGCCCCGGCGGTGTCGCTCGCCGGCCGCGACGGCGCGGCGCTGACCCTGTCCTTCCTCGGCACGACGGGGGAGGACGAGCTCCTCTTCCGCCTCGTCGGCGACGACAGCGCCGACCAGACGGCGGCGCTCCGCCAGCGCTTCCAGCTCACCGCCCGCGAGGCGGAGGTGCTCTTGTGGATCGCCCGCGGCAAGGCGAACCGCGACATCGGCGAGATCCTCTGCTTGAGCCCCCGCACGGTGAACAAGCACCTCGAGCAGATCTACATGAAGCTCGGCGTCGAGAACCGCGCCTCGGCCGCCGTCGCCGCCACGAGGGCGCTGGACGGCGGCTGAAGGGGACGCCGTCGTCGTCAGGCGGCGAGATGCCGGTCGACGACGCGCTGCAGGAGCGGCCGGTAGTGGTCGAACTGCGCCGTCGGGAAATCGGGCTCCTTGCCCGCCTCGTCCCACAGCCGCACGCGCACGGCGTCGGCGTGGAAGGGAACAGCCTCGAAGGCCGCCACTTCATCCGCACTCATCGGCCCGCCCTGCAGCGACAGGGTGTGGACCGAGGCCGACGACAGCCGGCCGAAATAGCTCGGGTCCGTGGCGCAGAGATAGCGCTTCGCCGCCACGTGCAGCTTCACGCAGGCGACGACCCGCGGCGGAAAGAACGGCGCCAGCACCGCTGCACCCGCCTCGTCGTGGTGGCGGTCGTGGGTGTCGTCGGGCGTGTAGGTGCCGAACTCGCTGGTGAAGTGGCCGATGTCGTGCAAAAGCGCCGCGGCGACGAGCTCCTCGTCGGCCCCTTCCAGCGTGGCGAAATGGGCGCCCTGCAGCATGTGCTCGGCCACCGTCACCGGCTCGCCGAGATATTCCTCGGCGCCGCGGCGGGCGAAGATGTCGGCGAGCACGCCGACGATGGTCTCCCGCGTCGGCGCGGTGCTGTCGGTGGTCACGCGGCGTCCTCCTCGATGGCGGCGAGCGTCGACAGCAGCCCGTCCTTGTCGGCGTAGCACCCCTGCAGCCAGCGTTCGCCGCTGCCGGAAAAGGCGGTGCGGGCGTGCAGCACGCGGGTGTTGTCGACGATGAAGAGCTCGCCCGGTGCCAGCCGGAACGACACCGCCATCGCCGGGTCCTCGAGGATCTCGGCGAAGCGGCGCAGCGACGCGTAGTAGCGCGGCATGTCGTCGAACGGCACGTCGGTGACGGCGGCGGCCGAGCGGTTGTTGAAGCGGACCGCTTGCAGCCGCCCGTCGGGCGCAAGCTCGATCACCGGACGGCGGGACGAAAGCCGCACCCCCGCCTCGCCGGCATACTCGAAGCGCGCCGGGAAGGTCGTCAGCGCGTCGAAAAGGTCCGGACTCTCGTCCCGCAGCCGCTCGGCGATGCGGAAGCCGTCGACCACCGTCGATTCCCCGCCCTCCACGGTATTGTCGAGGCACATCAGCAACTGCAGCGTCGGCACCGGGTCGCGGTAGGGATTGTCGGTGTGGGCCTGCAGGCCGAGGTTGGTATAGGCGAGGTTGGTCGGGTTCACCTCGGCGCGCACTTCGAAGAGCCGACCGTAGTTGGTCTCGCGCACATAGCCGAACAGTTCGGCGACGCGGCACACACTGCCGGGCTCGCGCGGCACGCCCGCGAGGATCGCGACGCCGTGCCGGCGCACGCCGGCGAGCCACGCCGCCAGCGCGCCGCGATCGGCCGAGATCTCGGCGAAGTCCGCGCGCGTGACGGCGCCGGAGAGCACGGCGTCGAAGGTCTCGACACCCTCGTCCACCCGCCCCGGCCGGCGGTCGATCGGGCGGTCGTAGCGGCGGGCATGGAGCCAGCCGGCGGGAAACTCGACTGTCTTGCCGCCGGCAGCCTCGCCGTCCGCCCCCGCGCCGTCCGGCGCGAAGCGCACGCGGAGGGCGCCGTGGGCGGTGACGGCCAGATCGGCGATCACGGGTGCCGCCGGAATGTCGAGGATAGTGACGAGCCGCTGGCCGTTGCGCGGGCTGCGGGTTTCGGCGTCGAGGGCATTGTCGCGCAGCCACAGGGCATGGAAGCGCGCGGTGCCGCCGACCTCCCAGGTCAGCCGCGCCGCCGCACCGCCGTCGATCACCTCCGCCCCGCTCAGCCGCATCGCCCGCCCCCGCGCATCGTCACAGCCCTATTGCCACGCCGTGACGGCGCGGTGAACGGAGGCGGCGCGGACTCCCTGATCCGGCACGCCAGTCTTCAAACCTCCAATCCGTCATCGTCCGGCTCGACCGGGCGATCCATCCCGAGCACCAACGGTTGTCGTGTCCGGTGATGGATGCCCCGGTCGAGCCGTGGCATGACGACGGAGGGGCGACGGCCCGCAACAAGAACCCGATGGTCGGTGTCCCGTATGGCCGATTCCAGACCGCGAAAGGCCCACAGAGGGTGGGGCTGAGCCGAGACCGACAGGAGGCGGCACGGGCACATTTGCGGTTGCGCCCCCTGTCGGGATCGGCTCGTCTGCGGCGTCCTTGGTGGTCGCCCCCAACCCCGCGAGATCCCGATGCTCTATGCGATCCTGGCCTATCACGAGGAACACATCGTCACGTCGTGGACCCCGGAGGAGGACGCCGCCCTGATGGCCGACCTGCAGGTCGCGCACGGCCGGGTCCGCGACAAGGGCACCCTCGGCCCCGCCGTCCGCCTCGGCGCGACGAAGAACGCCATGACGCTGCGCGGCCCCGGCGACGGCGTCGTCCTCGACGGCCCGTTCGCCGAGACGAAGGAACAGCTGCTCGGCCTCTACCTCTACGACTGCCCCGACCAGGCCACCGCCATCGCCGCCGCCCGCGACTTGCACCGCGCCAACCCGACGGCGGTCTACGAGATCCGGCCGGTGCGGCTGATGCTGCCGGGCGAGACGCTGGAGCCGAGCGAGGCGGAGGTTTAGGGACGGCATAGGGTCCAGCTGACCGAGGCGAGCGGCTCAAGCGCTTGGCTGGCCGGTTCTGCTGCTACTGCGGTCGTCGGGCCGACAACAGTCTGCTTGGCGCAGCGCGCGGCTCCGTCTCGTCGACAACCGGAGCGTTCATCACCTAAGGTCAATTTGGATTGTCGGGGATTTGTGGCAATGGCGTTCTCTTTCCGCTGCGCGAGTTGCGACGAGGTGCACTACGGGATGCCCGCCCTCGGGGCTCCGGCGCCTGACGCCTGGTACAGTCTTTCCGAGCATGAGCGAGCCAGCCGCACCGAACTGAGCGACGAAGAATGCGTCATCGACGAAAGACGTTTCTTCGTTCGTGGCCTTTACGTCATTCCGGTCACCGGCGAGGGCGAACCCTTTTGCTGGATCGTCTGGGTGGAGTGCGATCGAGACGCCTTCAGGACCTGGCTCGACGGCTACGAAACCGACGACCGCGAAAGCCTCGGTTCGCTCTCCGGTAGGTTGAACAGCGACCTGCCAGGATATGCCGCAAGTACACTGGGGGTCCCCGTCACCGTGTGGATGCAGAACGGCGGCCAGCGGCCGATCGTCCTCGCCGGCGACACGGACCATCCGATCGCCGCGGAGCAGAACGGCATATCGGCCACCCGCCTCGCGGAGATCTACGCCGTCGCCCTGCACGGCTGACGCCGCCCCCTACCCCCCGAACCGATTCGTCCGCGGGAACCCCGACGGTGGCAGCCTGCCTGCCGTGGCGCGGTCGGCGGTCCAGTCGGCGAGTTCCGCCATCGTGCGGGTGAACTGGCGGCCGGAGCCGTCGGTCCACGTCAGCCCCGCCTCGGCCCTGAACACCTTCACGTCCGACAGGCCGCCGTCCTTGTAGCGCTGCAGGCGGACGCCGCGGCCGCGGGCCATAACCGGCACCTGCGACAGCGGGAAGACCAAGAGCTTGCGGTTCTCGCCGATGATCGCGACCATGTCGCCGTCGGCCGGCACCAGCGCCTGCGCCGTCTCGGTGCCGGCCACCGTGATCAGGAGCTTGCCGGTGCGCTTGGAGGCGACGAGGTCGTCCTCCTCCACCACGAAGCCGCGGCCGTCGCTGGAGGCCGCGAGCGCCTTCGCCCCCGGCCGGTAGACGGCGACGCCGGCGACGTCGCTGCCCGCCTCGAAATCCACCATCAGCTTGATCGGCTCGCCGTGGCCGCGGCCGCCGGGAAGCTTGTCGCAGGTCAGCGTGTAGACCTTGCCACCGGTGGCGAGCACCAGGAGACGGTCGGCGGTGCTGGCCGGGAACACCGCCTTCAGCTCGTCGCCCTGCTTAAAGGCGAGCGCCGAGGTGTCGGCACCGTGGCCCTTCAGCGCGCGGATCCAGCCGAGCTTGGAGACGACGACGGTGATCGGCTCGCGCTCCACCGCCGCCTCCAGCGCCTCGGCGGCGGCCGCCACCGGGGCTTCCGCGAAGGTCGTGCGGCGCTTGCCGAGCGGCGTCTCCGGCCCGTAGGCCTTGGCGATGCCCTTCACCTCCTCGGCGACGCGCTTCCACTGCAGCGTCTCGGAGCCGAGCAACGCCTCGAGCCCGGCCTTCTCGGTGGAAAGCGCGGTGTGCTCTTTGCGGATCTCCATTTCCTCGAGCTTGCGCAGGCTGCGCAGCCGCATGTTGAGGATGGCTTCCGCCTGGGTCTCGGTCAGGGTGAAGGCGGCGATCAGCTCGGCCTTCGGCTCGTCCTCCTCGCGGACGATGCGGATGACGCGGTCGAGGTCGAGATAGACGATCAGGAAGCCGTCGAGGATCTCCAGCCGCGCGTCGACCTTGGCGAGGCGGTGGCGCGAGCGGCGGACCAGCACGTCCTTGCGGTGGTCGAGCCAGGCCTGCAGCGCCGCCTTCAGGCCGATCACCATCGGCACCTGGCCGCCGACCAGCACGTTCATGTTGAGCGGGATGCGCACTTCCAGATCGGTGGCGCGGAACAGCTGCTCCATCATCACAGCGGGGTCGACGGTGCGGGCGCGGGGCTCGAGGATCAGGCGGACGTCGTCGGCCGATTCGTCGCGCACGTCGGCGAGGAGCGGCACCTTCTTCGCCTCGATCAGCTCGGCGATGCGCTCGACGAGCTTGCCCTTCTGCACCTGGTAGGGGATCTCGGTGACCACCACGAGATAGGTGCCGCGGCCGAGGTCCTCGGTGTGCCAGCGGGCGCGGACGCGAAAGCCGCC
>CAMDHY010000115.1 GCA_945898215.1 Pseudoxanthobacter soli DSM 19599
GGAGCCGCACCGGTGAGCGAGGCCCCGCCGCTGCCCTTCGAAGCCGCCACGCTGGAAAGCTTCTTGCGCGACCGCCTCGCCGCCCGCGGCGAGCCGCTCGACGGCACCATGACCATCACGCCCGTCGCCGGCGGCCAGTCGAACCCGACCTTCTTCGTTTCCTTCGGCGAGCGGCGGCTGGTGCTGCGCAAGCGGCCGCCGGGCACGCTCCTGCCCTCCGCCCATGCCGTCGACCGCGAGTTCCGCGTGCTCGACGCGCTGTCGCGCCACACGGCGATCCCGGTGCCGCGGCCGCTCCTCTTCCACGCCGGCGAAGAGGTCGTCGGCACCGCCTTCTACGTCATGGAGCGGGTGGAGGGCCGGGTCTTCCACGAGAGCGCCCTGCCCGGCCTCGCGCCGGACGAACGCCGCGCGCTTTATGCCGACATCGCCGGCACGCTGGCAGCGCTCCACGCCGTCGACCCCGCCGCCATCGGCCTCGGCGACTACGGCCGCTCCGCCGGCTACTTCGCCCGCCAGTTCGCCCGCTGGCGCGGCCAGTGGGAGCTGTCGAAGGACGGCGACGATCCCGCCATGACGGCGCTCATCGCCTGGCTCGCCGATCACCTCCCCCCGGACCTCCCCGCCGACGCCGGTCCCGCTGCCCTCGTCCACGGCGACTTCCGCGTCGGCAACCTGATCGTCCACCCGACCGAGCCGCGCGTCGTCGCGATCCTGGACTGGGAACTCTCGACGCTGGGCGACCCGATGGCCGACCTCGCCCACTTCGTTTCGTTCACCTGGTACATGACGGACGCCGAATATGGCGGTGTGATGCAGCGCGATTTCGAACGCGAAGGCCTGCCGACGGAAGCCGCGTTCCTGCAGCTCTACGCCGACGCCGCGGCGTCCGAAGGCGCCTTCACGCCGGCCCACCGTGCCTTCGGGCTGTTCCGAACGGCGGTGATCTTCGCCGGCATCGCGGCGCGCGCCCGCGCCGGCAACGCCGCCGCCGGCAACGCGGCGGAAGTCGGCCGCCTCGCCGCCGTCCTCGCCCGCCGCGGCCTCGCCGCCACGGAGACGGGCTGAGCCCTACTGCTCCCGGATGGCCTTCAGCCGCTTCCAGACCGCCTTCGTCCGCCACGCCGCCGAGGGGTTCTGCGCGTCCCAGATCGCGACGCCGACCTTGCGCTCCGCCGGCAGCACCCAGGCGATCTGCTGCACCACCGTCTTGCCGAGCCACGCCTCGCGGTCCGACGGCATGCCGAGCAGGAGCTTGTCGGCGTGCTTTCCGGCCGCCTTGCGCTGCCACGCATAGGACTGCCAGTCGGGCGCGCCGCGGCCGATCTCCTGGTAGCCCATGGACACCAGTCCATCGACGAGCGGCAGGAGCTCCGGCCACCACGTCGTGTTCGGCGCGTTCCAGACATAGGAGAAGCTGTCGAGCACGAGCTCCTTGCCGAGCGGCCGCAGCCGCTTGCTGAGCGCCTTGATGAAGGCGACGTATTGCGCCTTCTCGTCGGCCGTCGGGTCCATGCCGGCGCCCTCGAGGTCGATGTCGATGCCGTCGAGGCCGAGCGCCTGCATCTCGGCCACCAGCGCATCGACGAAGGCAGCGCGGTTCGCCCCGAAGGCGTTCTTCGCCAGCGCCCAGTCCCAGCCCCACTCGCCGTTGTAGACCGTCAGCATCACCTTGACGCCGTTCGCCTTGCCCCACGTCGTGAAGGCTTCGATCTGGCCGTCGCCGATCGCCCCGTAGCGCGACGACCGCTCCAGCCCTCCCGAAGCCGACGGCACCCAGAACTGCAGGCCGAGATGGGTCAGGCCGTCGGCGGGCCCGACGCCTCCATAACGCTCGCCGAGTCGCTCCTGCGAGCCGGCGATGGCATAGGGCGGCACCCAGGTCTTCACCATGCGGCCGGCGTCGGCCGCCCTCGCGCCGGCTGGACCGGCGCACGTCAGGACGAGGACGACCGCAAGAGCGAGGACCCTGCGCAACACCATGGCAAACCTCTCCGATCCCTGTCCCAAGGCCGGCGTGTCCCCGCTTGGCGCGTTGCGCCTACGGGCGCCGCCGCCGAGGCCGTGCGGAGAAACTAGACGAACACGCGGTTGCAGACCACGCAGCGCCGGTGCAAACCGTCGAGGGTTGCCGGTCCTTCCGCCGGCTCGCGGGGAACGTCGGAATGGATGTCGTCACTCTGGCCGCGATCGTCCTCGGCGTCGTCGCCGTCGCGCTGGCGGCGGTCGCCCTGTGGCAATGGTCGGCGCACCGCGCCACGCTCGCGCGGCTGCAGGAGGCCGAGGCCGAGGCCGAGATTCTGCGCCGTCACGACGCGCAGCTGCACGAGGCGTTCGAGGTCTACCGCGAGCGGCACAAGCAGCTGACCGATCGTGTCCGGCCGCGCCGCCTCAATGATGACCAGCGCAATGCGCTGCGGATGCATCTGCGCGAACTCAAGGGCCTGAGGGTCCGCATCCGTGTCGCCGCCGACACCGAACCGGCCATGGCGGCGGCCGATCTCGGCAGGGCCCTGATCGCCGCCGGCGCCGCCGTCGAGTTCGAGGAGACGGACATCCGTCTCGGCGAGAAGCATGTCGGCGGGCTGCTCGAGGTCCCGGAAGGCAGCCGCGGCCGATTGTTCCGCGCCGCCCTGCGGTCCTACGCGTTCCCGATGACCGACGGCCAGCTCGCCGTCGTGCGGGTGCGCCGCGCCGGGGCGGAGGACGACGCGCCCGAGGCGGTGATCACCATCGGCTCGCCGCCGGTCCCGCCGGAACTGACCGATCTGCCACCGCCGCCGAAGCCGCCGCCCGCCCGCAAGCCCACGACGGCCCCGGTGTCGCTCAGACTGCCGACCGGCGGCGGCGCCACGATCGAGTGATCCGCGGGCTCACCCGCGCGGTGCGTGCGCCCGCGCTACGGTCACGACCGAGCCGGGCACCAGCGCCGGGTCGCCGGCCTCGTCGAGATCGGCCGGACAGCTGGCGAGCGCCGCCATGACCTCCTCGTCGCCGACTGGCCGGAAGTCGGTGTAGAAGCCGCCGACCGACCCGAAGCGCTCGTGCCCCTCGAGGCAGACGAGTTCGTCGACGTCGCGCCGCAGCTGCTCGACGACGTCCGTCGGCGCCACCGGCACGGCCAGGACCAGGCGATCGGGATGCCGCCGCCGAAGCGCCCTGAGCGCCGCGCGCACCGTCGCTCCGGTGGCGATGCCGTCGTCGACGAGGATGACGACGCGGCCGCGAACGTCGAGGCGTCTGCGCCCGGCGAGGTAGCGTGCCCGCCGCCGGGCGATCTCCGCCCGCTCCGCATCGGCGATGACGCGAAAGTCGGCGTCGGACACCCGCACCGAGCGGATGATGTCCTCGTTGCGCAGCACGATCGGGTCGTCGCCGTCGACGATGGCACCCATCGCCACCTCGGGCTGCAGGGGGGTGCCGATCTTGCGGGCGATGACGAGATCGAGCGGGGCGTGCAGCGCCTTCGCAATCTCGGCCGCCACCGGCACGCCGCCGCGCGGCAGGGCGAGCACGATGGGGTCCGTCGGCAGGAGATGCGCCAGCGCACGCGCGAGACGGCGGCCGGCATCGGCACGATCGAGGAACGGCATGGTCTGTCCTCCCGGTTCCGGGTTCTGCGCCCCCCGCCCGCTTCGCGTCCGGACCTACCATTGGCCCGCCCGGCCGCAGTTGTTTCCCGGTTAGCGCATGATCGTCCCGCCGGGTCCAAAAGTCCTTGCGCTGGATCAACCGCCCGCTACGCGTTGCCGCCCGAGCTCCTGTCCGAAAACGTGCGGCGCGGCGCCCCCGTTGCCGAGCGCTCGCGCCCGGCTTGGCTCTCCGGGCCGTCCTGTCTTACAACTCGGGTCGGGGGAAGAGCCTACGGGGCCACCGTTGGAAAAGGACCGCCGAAGATGGATGTCACGCCTGAGGGGAGCTGGAGTGAGGTGCGCGACGGCATGCGCATCGACTGGGACATCCCCCTCGTCATGGACGACGGCCTGGTGCTGCGGGCCGACGTGTTCCGCCCCCTCGACGACGCCCCGTGCCCCGCCATCCTCACCTATGGACCCTACGGCAAGGGCCTCGCCTTCCAGGACGGCTACAAGACCGCCTGGGAGATCCTCGCGCGCGACTATCCCGACGCGCTCGCCGGCTCATCCAACCTCTACCAGTCGTGGGAGGTGCCGGACCCGGAGAAGTGGGTGCCGGACGGCTACGCCTGCGTGCGCATCGACAGCCGCGGCGCCGGCCGCTCGCCGGGCTTCCTCTCCGTCCACGGCCCGCGCGAGACGGCCGACCTCTACGACTGCATTGAACTCGTCGCGGCGCTGCCGTGGTGCTCAGGCAAGGTCGGCATGTGCGGCATCTCCTATTTTGCCGCCAACCAGTGGCGCGTCGCCGCCCGGAACCCGCCGAGCCTTTCCGCCATCTGCGTCTGGGAGGGCTATTCAGACAACTACCGCGACGCCACCCACCACGGCGGCATCCTCAGTGTCTTCCGCAAGAACTGGCAGGAGATGCAGGTGAAGACCGTGCAGCACGGGCTCGGCGAGCGCGGGCCGGTGAGCCGCGTCACCGGCGCGCTCGTCTGCGGCCCTGAGACGCTGCCGGAGGAGGAACTCGCGCGAAACCGCGCCGACATGCCCCGCGACATCCTCGAGAACCCCCTCGACGGCGACTACTACCGCGCCGCCAACGGCGACCTCTCGAAGATCACCGTGCCGCTGCTCTCCGCCGGCAACTGGGGCGGCCAGGGCCTGCACCTGCGCGGCAACATCGAGGGGTTCGTGCGCGCCGCCTCCGAGCACAAGTGGCTTGAGGTGCACGGCGGCGCCCACTGGGCGGAGTTCTACACCGACTACGGCGTCGGCCTGCAGAAGCGCTTCCTCGGCCACTTCCTCAAGGGCGAGGACATCGGCTGGCTCGACCAGCCGAAGGTGACGCTGCAGATCCGCCGCCCGGGCCAGATCCGCTTCCCTGTGCGCGCCGAGGCGGACTGGCCGATCCCCCGGACGACGTGGACGACGCTCCACCTCGCTCCGGCCACCTTCTCGCTCGCCGCCATGCCGCCGAGCGTGCCCGAGGCGATCACCTACGAGACGACAGGCCCCGGCGTGACGTTCCTGACCCCGGCCCTGAAGGAAGAGACCGAGATCACTGGCCCGGTGGTGGCGAGGCTCTCGCTCTCGTCCGACACCCGCGACGCCGACGTCTTCCTCGTCCTGCACGTCTACGACCCGAAGGGCGAGGCGGTGTCCTTCTACGGCGCCCTCGATCCGCACACGCCGGTCGGCCAGGGCTGGCTGCGCGCCTCGCACCGCAAGCTCGACCCCGACCGCTCCCTCCCCTGGCGCCCGTGGCACACCCACGACGAGGTCTGGCCGCTCAGGCAAGGCGAGCCGGTGGTCCTTGACATCGAGATCTGGCCGACCTGCATCACGGTGCCGGCGGGCTGGCGCATCGGCCTCAACGTCCGCGGCTGCGACTACGAGCGCAAGGGCGACGCCACCACTCTCTCCAACATGCGCTACCCGATGAAGGGCTGCGGCCCCTTCCTGCACAACGACCCGGACGACCGCCCGCCTGCGGTGTTCGGCGGCAGCAACACCCTGCACTTCGGCCCGGGCCACGAGAACTGGCTGCAGCTGCCGGTGATTCCGAAGGCGTGAACACAAGCCTCTGGTCAAAGACACCAATTCAACAGGCGGGAGTAACCCCCGACCACGATCGTGCCATTGCAGTGTGCGTCCCCCGCGCTGCAATCGGTGGGCGTGACAACACCGGGGCGCTCGACTAGCAAAGCGCCATGTTCCTGTCGCTCGCCACCACGTACCGCCCCGCCACCGAACTCGGCTTCCTCCTCCACAAGCACCCGGACCGGGTACACGAGGCGGAGCTACCCTTCGGCAAGGCGCTGCTGTTCTACACCGAGGCCACCGCCGAGCGCTGCGAGGCGGCGCTGGTGCTCGACGTCGATCCGGTCGGCCTCGTGCGCGGTAGCGGACGCGGCGACGGCCTCCTCGACCAGTACGTCAACGACCGTCCCTACGCCGCCTCCTCCTTCCTCTGCGTCGCCCTGAACAAGGTGCTGCGCACGGCGATGAACGGCACCTGCAAGACGCACCAGGCGCTCGCCGACGCGACGATCCCGCTCGAGGCGGTGGTGGCGCCGCTGCCCGTGCGCGGCGGCGGCGAGGCGCTGGTCCGCCGCCTGTTCGAGCCCCTCGGCTGGACGGTCACCGTCACGCCCGTCGAGCCCGCCACGCCGCCCGCCGGCCGCTCCACGCGATACGTCAAACTGAACCTCGCCGGCGAGGCGCGGCTGGCGACGCTGCTCGCCCACCTCTACGTGCTGATCCCGGTGCTCGACGACGCCAAGCACTACTGGGTCGGCGACGATGAAGTGGAAAAGCTCCTCGCCCGCGGCGCCGGCTGGCTCGACGCCCATCCCGAGAAGGACCTGATCGTCCGCCGCTACCTGAAGCACCGCCGCGCGCTCGCCCGCACCGCCCTCGAGCGTCTCGATCCCGAAGCCGGCGACGAGCCGGAGCGCGAGGCAGTCCCCTCGCCGGAGGCCGTGCTGGAGGCGCCGATCCGGCTGCACGACTGCCGGCTCGACGCCGTCGCCACAGCGCTCGCGGCGGCGGGCGCCACCGTCGTCGCCGACCTCGGCTGCGGCGAGGGCAAGCTGCTGCGCCGCCTCGTCCGCGAACGCTGGCCGGTGCGCCTCATCGGCCTCGACCCGTCGCTGCGCGAGCTCGAGACCGCCACCCGCCGCCTCAAGCTGAACGAGCCCGGCGGCCCGCCGGAAGGCCGCGTCACCCTGCTGCACGGCTCGCTCACCTACCGCGACCAGCGCTGGGCCGAGGCCGACGCCGCCGCCCTCGTCGAGGTCATCGAGCACATCGACCCGGCCCAGCGTCCCCTCGTCGAGCGCGTCGTCTTCGGCGAGGCCCGGCCGCGGACCGTCGTCGTGACGACGCCGAACGCCGACTACAACGCCCTTTTCGAGACGCTGCCCGCCGGCGCCATGCGCCATCCCGACCACCGCTTCGAGTGGACACGCGCCGAGTTCGCCGCGTGGTCGGACGCCGTCGCCGCCGCCTACGGCTACCGGGTCGCCATCGAGCCGATCGGCGACGTCGACGCGGCGCACGGCGCGCCGTCGCAGATGGCGGTGTTCACCCGATGAGCGACGCCCGCGACACCCATATCGAACTGCCGGACTTCGCCCTCGTCGTGCTGATCGGCGCCATGGGCTCCGGCAAGTCGACCTTCGCCGCGCGGCACTTCCTGCCGACCGAGATCGTCTCGTCCGACCGCTGCCGCGCCCTCGTCGGCGACGACGAGACCGACCAGGAGATGACGGCCGACGCCTTCGAGCTCGTCCGCGAGATCGCCGGCCGGCGCCTGAAGCACCGCCGCCTCACCGTCATCGACGCCACCAACGTGCGCGCCGCCGACCGCAAGGGCCTCGTCGAGCTCGCCCGCCGCTAGCACGCCCTGCCGGCGGCAATCGTCGTCGATCCCGGCATCGACGTCTGCGTGGAGCGCAACGAGGTCCGCCCCGATCGGCCCTCCGGCCGCAGCGTCGTGCAGCGGATGGTGTCGGAGATCCGCAAGGGCCTCGGTGGCCTGCAGCGGGAAGGCTTCCGCCAGGTCTGGAAGCTCGGCAGCGCCGAGGCGATCGAGCGCGCCGTCGTCTCCCGCCAGCCCCTGTGGACCGACAAGCGCGCCGACGGCGGCCCCTTCGACATCGTCGGCGACGTCCACGGTTGCGCCGACGAACTGCAGACGCTGATGGGCAAGCTCGGCTACGCGGTGGCATGGTCAACAGCCGACGGCGTGCGCCGCCCGACCGTCACGCCACCGGAAGGCCGCAAGCTTGTCTTCGTCGGCGACCTTGGCGACCGCGGTCCCAACACGCCGGATGTCCTGCGCATCGTCATGGCGATGGTCGCCGCCGGCACCGGCTACTGCGTCCAGGGCAACCACGACCAGAAGCTCGCCCGGTTCCTCGCCGGTCGCAAGGTCACGCCGTCGCACGGCCTGCAGCAGACGATCGACCAGCTCGCCGCCGACGGCGCCGACCTGAAGCGCGACCTGCCGGCCTTCCTCGACGGCCTGCGCAGTCACCTCTGGCTCGACGGCGGCCGCCTCGCCGTCGCCCACGCCGGCCTCAAGGAGGAGATGATCGGCCGCGCCTCCGGGGCGGTGCGCGAGTTCGCCCTCTACGGCGAGACCACCGGCGAGATCGACGAGTACGGCCTGCCCGTTCGCGCCGACTGGGCGCGGCACTACCGGGGCAAGACGGCCGTCGTCTACGGCCACACGCCGTTCCTGTCGGCGGAGTGGCTGAACAACACGCTCTGCATCGACACCGGCTGCGTCTTCGGCGGCAAGCTCACCGCGCTGCGCTGGCCGGAGCGCGAGCTCGTCGACATGCCGGCGCGGCAGGTCTGGTTCGAGCCGACCCGTCCGCTCGCTCCACCCCCGGGCGACGGCCGCACCGCCCAGTCCGCCTCCGACGACGTGCTCGACATCGAGGACGTCACCGGGCGCCGCTGGGTCGAGACAGCAATGCGCGGCCGAATCGTCGTCGCCGAGGAGAACGCCGCCGCTGCGCTCGAAGTAATGAGCCGCTTCGCCATCGCCCCGAACTGGCTCGTCTACCTGCCGCCGACGATGTCGCCCGTCGAGACGAGCCCCCGCGACGGCTGGCTCGAGCGCCCCGAGGAGGCCTTCGAGCACTACCGTCGGCGCGGCATCGCCGAGGTCGTCTGCGAGGAGAAGCACATGGGCTCGCGGGCCGTCGTCGCGCTCTGCCGCGATGCCGCGGCCGCGCGCGCCCGCTTCGGCGCCTTCGGCGAGGAGACCGGCGCGGTGTGGACGCGCACCGGCCGCGCCTTCTTCACCGACGCCGCGACGACCGAAGGGCTGCTCGCCCGCTTGCGCACCGCCGCCGACGCCGCCGGCCTGTGGGAGGAGCTCGCGACCGACTGGCTGCTCCTCGACGCCGAGATCATGCCGTGGTCGGCGAAGGCCGGCAGCCTGATCGAGGGGCAGTACGCCCCCGTCGCCGACGCCGCCCGCGCCGGGCTCACCGCCGCCCGCGAAGCCCTCGCCCGCGGCGCCGCGCGCGGCCTCGACCTCGGCGCCCTCGACCTGCGCTTCGCCCAGCGCGCCGCCCGGGCCGACCGTTATGCCGAGGCCTGGGCGCCCTATGTCTGGACGGTCGCCGGCGTCGCCGACCTCAAAGTCGCGCCCTTCCACCTGCTCGCCAGCGAAGGCCGCGTCTGGTTCGACGCCGACCACGCCTGGCACATGGGCCTCGCCGACCGTCTCGCCGCCACGGGCGACGGCGTCGTCGCGCCGACGCGCTGGCGCCGCGTCGATCTCGCCGACGAGGCCGCGTGCGAGGCCGCCGTCGCCTGGTGGGAGGCGCTCACGGCCGCCGGTGGCGAAGGCATGGTGGTGAAGCCCCTCGCGTTCGTGCCGCGCGGCGACAAGGGCCTGCACCAGCCGGCGCTGAAGGTGCGCGGGAGCGAATACCTGCGCATCATCTACGGCCCGGAATACGATGCGCCCGAGCACCTCGTCCGCCTGCGCGAGCGCGGCCTCGGCGGCAAGCGCAACCTCGCGATCCGCGAGTTCGCCCTCGGCCACGAGGCGCTCCGCCGCTTCGTCGCCAGCGAGCCGCTGCGCCGCGTCCACGAATGCGTCTTCGCCGTGCTGGCGCTCGAGAGCGAGCCCGTCGACCCGCGCCTCTGAGGGGGCCACGGGCCGGCCGACACCGTCGGAGACCCTCGGGAGCGTCCTGGGCGCGTCGGGGCACCGGCGCCGCCGGATCGTCCCTGTCCCCCGCCGCCGTTTCTGCGCTACGCTCCGGCCCCGGCTGTCGAGGCTGATCCTGGAAGTGGAGGGTTCGCGATGACGAGGTCCCTGTTCCGTCCCCTGCTGCCGGCGCTCATCGCGCTGGCGCTCGCCACCGCGCCGGCGCTCGCCGCCGGCACCTGGAACCGTGGCAACTCCGCCGATCCCGAATCGCTCGATCCCCACAAGACCTCGACGGTCTACGAGGCCCACATCCTGCGCGACCTCTTCGAGGGGCTCGTCATGCAGGACGGCATCTCCGACCTCGTCCCCGGCGCCGCCGAGAGCTGGACGGTGTCGGACGACGGTACCGTCTACACCTTCAAGATCCGCGACGACGCCGTCTGGTCGAACGGCGACCCGGTGACGGCCGGGGACTTCGTCTACTCGCTGCGCCGCCTGCAGGACCCGACGACCGGCGCCGAATACGCCTCGATGCTCTACGTCGTGAAGGGCGCCGAGGAGGTGAACACCGGCAAGGGCAAGCCCGAGGATCTCGCCGTGCGCGCGATCGACGACAAGACGCTCGAGATCACGCTGAAGGCGCCGACGCCCTATTTCCTCGAGATGCTCACCCACCAGGCGGCCTATCCCGTCCACAAGCCGTCGATCGACACGCTCGGGGCCGAGTGGATCAAGCCTGGCAACCTCGTCTCCAACGGCGCTTTCACGCTCACGGAGTTCGTGCCGAACGACCACATCAAGCTGACGAAGAACCCGAAGTTCCACGCCGCCGACACCGTGGCCCTCGACGTCGTCAACTACGTGCCGACCGAGGACCGCTCCACCGCCATCAAGCGCTTCGAGGCGGGCGAGCTCGATTCCAACGACGACCTGCCGACCGAGCAGCTCGCCGACCTGCGCGCCAAGTTCGGCGACCAGATCAAGATCGGCCCCTATCTCGGCACCTACTACTACGCCGTGAAACTCGACAAGCAGCCGTGGGAGAACGCGAAGCTTCGCCGCGCCATCTCGATGGCCATCGACCGCGACTTCCTCGCCGAGAAGGTCTGGGGCAACAGCATGATCCCCGCCTACTCGATGGTGCCGCCGGGCATCGAGGGTTACACGCCCGCCACCGCCGACTATGCCGACATGACCCAGCTCGACCGCGAGGATGCCGCGCAGGCGATCCTCACCGAGCTCGGCTACGGACCCGACAAGCCGCTAAAGCTCGAAATCCGCTATAACACCTCGGAAAACCACAAGAACACCGCCGTCGCCATCCAGGAGCAGCTGAAGCCGCTCGGCATCGACGTGACGATGGTCAACACCGACACCAAGACCCACTACGGCCTGCTCGAGCAGAAGGGCGACTTCGACTACGCCCGTGCCGCTTGGATCGCCGACTACAAAGACCCGGAGTCGTTCCTCGGCATCTCGCGCAAGGCGAGCGGCAACAACTACTCGAACTACGACAGCCCCGCCTTCGAGGCCGCGATGGACACGGCCGCCGCCGCCGGCGGGGATCCGGCGAAGCGCTTCGAGGAGCTCGCGAAGGCGGAGAAGATCCTCGTCGACGACCTCGCCAACACGCCGCTGCTCTTCTACAGCTTCCACAACATCGTCTCGCCGAAGCTCTCGGGCTGGCAGGAAAACGTCATGGACGTGCATCCCTCCCGCTACGTCTCGAAGAACTAGGCAGCGGACGCCGGCGGCCGGTCCCCCCGGCCGCCGCGGTCCCCGCGAGGCGCCCGCCCGGTGATCTCCTACGCCCTCCGACGGCTGGTGACGGCCGTGCCCACCTTGTTCGTGATCATCACGATCTCGTTCTTCCTGATGCGCCTCGCGCCGGGCGGCCCGTTCAGCCAGGAGCGTGGCCTCAATCCGACGGTGAAGGAGAACCTCGACCGCCTTTACCGGCTCGACGAGCCGCTGTGGCGCCAGTACCTCGACTATCTCGGCAACCTTGCCCGCGGCGACTTCGGCCCGAGCTACAACCTGCCGGACTTCACCGTCGCCGACCTCTTCCGCGTCGGCCTGCCAGTCTCAGTCGAGCTCGGCGCCGCGGCGCTGACGCTGGCGCTGCTGCTCGGCACCCTCCTCGGCGTCGTCGCCGCGCTCCGGCAGAACCGGCCGACGGACTACGCCGTCACGGCGCTCGCGACCGCCGGCAGCACCATCCCGACCTTCGTCGTCGCCCCCCTCTACCAGCTCGTCTTCGCCCTGACGCTCGCCTGGGTGCCGGTCGCCGGCTGGGGCGGCGGCGCGCTCGTCAACAAGATCGGCCCGGTCGTCGTGCTGGCCCTGCCGCAGATCGCCATCGTCGCCCGGCTGATGCGCGCCTCGATGATCGAGGCGCTGACCTCCCACCACGTCCGCACCGCCCGCGCGCTCGGCCTGTCGGACCTGACGGTGATCGTCCGCCACGCGCTCCGCGGCGCCGTGCTGCCGGTCGTCTCCTACGCCGGCCCCGCGGCGGCGGCGCTTCTCACCGGCTCCGTCGTCGTCGAGAGCGTCTTCGCCATTCCCGGCGTCGGCCGCTATTTCGTCGATGCGGCCCTCAACCGCGACTACACGCTGGTGATGGGCACCGTCGTGGTGATCGCCGTCTTCGTCATCGTCTTCAATCTCGTCGTCGACCTGCTCTACGCCGTCATCGATCCGCGCGTGCGCCATGACTGAGGCGGCGGCACCCCTCCACGCCGCCGAGGCCGGCCGCTCCCTCTGGGCGGACGCCTGGCGGCGCCTGAAGGCGAACCGCGCCGCCGTCGTCAGCGCCGTCTACCTCGTGCTGATGGCGCTCGCCTGCGTGTTCGGCCCGCTGTTCACCGGCCACGCCTTCACGACGATCTACCCAGACTATGTCCGCACGCCGCCGAGCTTCGCCGCCCACCCTTTCCCCGAGGAGATCGACGGCGCCCTCGCCGAGGCGCTCAGGCGGGCGCGGGTCGAGCCGACGGCGTGGAAGCAGCACGGCGGCCGCATCGAGGTGACGGTGGCCTCGACCCGCCCGATCGACCCGCGCATCGGCCGCTATCTCGACCGCTCCTCGAGCTTCGAGGGCGCGCAGGTGATCTCAATCGCCCCCGACGGCCTGTCGCTGACGCTGTCGGCCGAGCTCGAGCGCCAGCGCTTCCTGTTCGGCACGGACAACACCGGCCGCGATCTCCTCACCCGCACGCTGGTGGCCGGCCGTGTCTCGCTCGCGATCGGGCTGCTCGCCGGCTTCGTGGCGGTGACGATCGGCGTCCTCTACGGCGCCGCCGCCGGCTATTTCGGTGGCCGGGTCGACGAGGCGATGATGCGCTTCGTCGACGTGCTCTACTCGCTGCCGTTCATCTTCCTCGTCATCATGCTGGTGGTGTTCCTCGGGCGGAACTTCATGCTGATGTTCCTCGCCGTCGGTGCCGTCCTCTGGCTCGACATGGCCCGCATCGTCCGCGGCCAGGCGCTCGCCATCCGCCGCCAGGAATATGTCCAGGCCGCCCAGGCCCTCGGCGTCTCGCCCTTCGGCATCCTCTGGCGGCACGTCATCCCGAACACGCTCGGCCCCGTCGCCGTCTACATGACGCTGCTCGTGCCGCAGGTGATCATCCTCGAGAGCTTCCTCTCCTATCTCGGCCTCGGCGTGCAGGAGCCGCTGTCGAGCTGGGGCGTGCTGATTGCACAGGGCGCCAAGAACATCCCATCGGCGAACTGGCTTCTGATCTTCCCCTCGATCTTCCTCACCTCGACGCTGTTCGCGCTGAATTTCCTCGGCGACGGCCTGCGCGACGCCCTCGACCCTCGGGACCGCTGAGGATGGCCGGCGTCACGTCCATCACGGCCGCCGCCCCGGTGCTCGAGATCGAGGATCTCCGCGTCAGCTTCGCCACGCCCCTGGGCAACGTTCAGGCCGTCCGCGGCCTGTCGATGACGGTCGCGGCGGGCGAGACGCTCGCGGTCGTCGGCGAATCGGGGTCCGGCAAGAGCCAGGCGATGATGGCGGCGATGGGCCTCCTCGCCCGCAACGGCCGCGCCTCGGGGAGCGTGCGCTACCGCGGCCGCGACATCCTCGGCCTGCCGTCCCGGGCGCTCAACGACATCCGCGGCGCCCGCATCGGCAT
>CAMDHY010000116.1 GCA_945898215.1 Pseudoxanthobacter soli DSM 19599
GAGTTGCAAAGCCGCACCATCCGCTCGGCCGGCGAGGCCTCGCGGTCCTCGCGGATGGCGACGAGCCGGCCGCCGTCGACGATGAGCCGGCCGTAGCCGGCGGGATCGGCCGCCTCGAAGCCGACGACGACGACGTCGGCGCCCTCGGCCAGACGGGCGCGGGCGGCGGCGATCGTCTCGGGCCGCACGAGGGGCGCGTCGCCGCAGAGCACGACGACGTCATCGGCCGGCGTCGCCAGCGCCTCGCGGGCGGCGAGAACGGCGTGGGCGGTACCGCGACGCTCGCTCTGCACGAAGGTCTCTGCCGACGGCGACAGCGCCTGAACGGCGGCCGTGACCTTCTCGGCGCTGTTGCCGACGACGACCGCCAAGCGCCCGGCGCCCGCGGCTTCCGCCGCCGCGACGACGTGGGCGATCATCGGCCGGTTGCCGACCGCGTGCAGCACCTTCGGGCGCGCCGAACGCATCCGCGTGCCCTCGCCCGCCGCGAGCACCACCGCCAGGCAGCCGCGTCCGCTCATGGTCTTCTCCTTCGTGTCGACCGCGCGTGCGGCCGTCCGGCTACGGGAACAGCGACAGGGGGCGTCGCCGCCGGTCCGCGGCCCTTCATCGGGGCCGCACTTGTCCTCGCCGTCACGAGCGCGTCAAGGCGACGGCACACGCTTGCTCCCCGGCGGTCCCTCGCCCACAGTGCCGACGAATTGATGGCGACGGCGACGGGGTGCGGTCGGCGTCGTCGTCATGGTCGTCTACCGGCAGCCCGGCGACCGCGCGTGACGCCCGTCACAGCATCGCCCGGGTGGCCCGCTAGGCTCCGCGATCGCGATCCCCGACGCAGAGCCCCGGCGTCCGCGTCTTTCCGGTGTCGCCCGCCGCCGCCGACCGTCCTTTCCGCGTGCCGCAATGCGGTGTTTCCTCTCCCCGGTCCGAACTGGACCCCCCAAGGAGCCTTCGATGCCCCGACTTCCGCTTCGCCTCGCCGGTCCCAGCCTCGCCGTTCTCCTCCTCGCCGGCGCGCCGGCCCTCGCCGCCGAACCGACCGGCAACGCCATCGCCGATGCGGTGATCGGCGGCATGGAGGCGAGCGGCGCCACCAACATCAGCTGGGGCGGCGTCTCCGGCGACGACGACACCGCGACGATCACCGACCTGAAGGCGACGACGGCGGCCGGCGAGAACGGCAAGACCTCGACGCTGACGATCGGCTCGCTGACCCTCGACGAGGCCTCGGTCGCCGACGGGCGCATCGAGGCCGGCGCCGTGGCGGCGACGTCGATCGGCATCAAGGAAGACGGCGGCACGGCTGGCGTCACCATCGCGCAGATCACCGGCGCCGGCGTCGCTGGCTCGGTTGAAGATGCAGTGTCGCCGGATCTCGACACGACGCTCGGCGAGATGACCGCGACCGGCATCGTCATCACCGTCGAGGACGGCACGGCAATCCCGATCGAAACGGTCGAGGTGAAGACCGGCGACGTCGTCGACGGCTCGCCGCGCGAGATGTCGTTCGCGGCGGACGCCATCGTCATCGACGTGGCCAAGCTTCCCGACGAGGAGGCAAAGGCGCAGATGGCGCGGCTCGGCTACGACACCCTGAAGCTGTCGCTGGTGTTCGCCGGCGGCTGGGACGCCGACGAGGAGACGCTGACCGTCGAGGAGATCACGGTCTCCGGCGACCAGATGGGCTCGCTGTCGCTGTCGGCGAGCCTAGGCGGCCTCACCGAGGCGGTAGTGGAGCAGCTGCAGGCCGAGGGCAACGACGAGCAGAAGATGCAGCTGCTTCAGGGCTTGCTGATCGAGGAGATCGAAATCTCCTTCGAGAATCAGTCGGTGGTGAACCGCCTCATCGACGCCCAGGCGAAGGACGGCGGCACGACGCCGGCGGCGGTCGTCGACCAGCTCACCCAGGCGCTGCCGCAGATGCTGCAGATGCTCGGCAACCCCGACTTCGAGGCCAAGGTGGCGGCCGCGGCCACCGCCTTCCTGAAGGCGCCCCAGAACCTGACGATCAACGCCGCCCCGGCCCAGCCGGTGCCGATCGCCCAGGTGGTCGGGGCCGCGATGATGGCGCCGCAGTCGCTGCCGACGGTGCTGAACGTGACGGTCGACGCCAACCAATGCTAGCATGCCGGGCACCGCATCTGCGGCGCCCGTCACCGCTCTGCCGCTGCCCCGGCGACGGAACGACTGCCGCGGCCGCGCATTCCGGCACAGGCGGTGGCACCGCCGCCGCCATCCGACCTCCCCTCAGAGACCTCTGCGAGACGCCCCATGACGCGACGTTCCTGGCCCGCCATCGGTGCCGCTGCCCTGATGTCGGCCACCGCCCTGCCGCTCCTGTCCCTCCCCGTGGCGGCCGCGGAGGGCCGCGACGTCGTCGAGGGGTGGAAGGCGTGGGCCGCCGGGCTGAAGGTCGAGGGACTAGATTTCGAGATCGCCGCCGTCGAGGAGGCGGAGGGTGGCACCGTCACGGTGATGAAGGGGCTGGAACTGACGTGGACCGGAGCGATCACGCTGCCGTCGGGTGATGCGAACACGCCGGCGGAGCGGCTCACCTACGCGCTCGAAGCCTCGATCCCGGAGATGCGCTTCACCGATCTCCGGCGGACCGGCGACGGCTTCGCGGCGGCCTCGTTCGTGGCGCCGGTGATGACGCTTTCGGCTTCCGGCGAGGCGGACGGCGAACGCGTCGGCGTCAAGGAGGTGCTGCACGGCTACACCTCGACCGAGCCGCGCTGGGCGGCGTGGCCCGACATTCCCGCCGACCCGGAGCGGCCGTTCTCGCGCTTCGAGCCGCTGTGGCGGATGGGCGTGCAGTGGTCCGCCGCGGCCGACCGCGTCGAGCGCACCGAGGTGGAGATCATCCAGCCCGAGGGCGGGCAGACGATGACGATGGGGCCGATGGAGATCGCCGGCACCGCCGCCGGCACCTTCCAGAAGATCCTCGTCGGCGCCTCCGAGGGCACGATGATCCTGGAGGTGGCGAGCATGACGCCCGGCCCCGACGGCACGGTGCCGCCGCCGACGCGCCAGCAGATGACCGTCCGCCAGGGACCGCAGGAGCTTCTCGGCTACGCCTATGCGCCGTTCTACGAGGCGATCTTCCGCGGCGGGCCCGGGCTCGGCAAGCCGCCGGTGTCGATGCTCGCGAGCGCCAAGGTCGGCGCGATGGAGGTGAGCAGCCCGGACTTCGGCTACACGGTCGGCGCCCAGGCGATCGAGGATGTGCGCATCGGCGTGCCGGAGGTGAACGTCGCCCGCGAGATCGACCGGCTGATCCTCGCGGCCCAGGCGGGCTCGGTCGATCCGGCCGACGTCGTCGACCTCGCGCTCACCGCCTACCAGGGCTTCTCGATCGGCCGGCTCTCGTCGGAGGGCTTTTCCTTCGACATGCCCGAGTTGGCGATGACCCTCGGCGAGACGGTGCTGGAGGGGCTCTCCAAGGATGGAATGGGGCTGTTCTCGATCGGCAAGATCGAGGCGCGCGGCGAGGACGGGCCGGACAATCTCGGCTCCTTCGAGCTCGGCCGCTTCGCCATCCGCGACGTGGTGTTCCCGACGAAGGACGCCATCATGGCGCTGGTGCGGCTCGAGAGCGATCCACTTGGCGGCGGCCAGCCGATCGAGCCGTCGACGCGGCAGATCCTCGACGTCGTGCCGATGGTCGGCGGCGTCGAGCTCGAGGGCCTCGCGGTCGACAGCGACATGACGGGATCGGTCGCCGTCGACCGCTTCGCCCTCACCCTCGGCGGCTTCGTGCCGCCGGTGCCGACGGAGACGGCGATCGAGCTCGCCGGCCTGTCGTTCCCGACGGCGCTGGTCACCGATCCCGACGCCAAGGCCTTCCTCGAGCAGGCCGGCATCGAGCAGGTGACCATCGACGGCCGCTACGCGACGAAGTGGACGGAAGGGGCGAACACCTTCGACCTCGAGCCGTTCGCACTCTCCGTTGAAGGTCTCGGGTCGGCCGAGGTGACGATGGCGCTGTCGGGGGTTCCCCGCACCGTCTTCGAGGCGCCGGACAAGGCGCAGCTCGCGCTGCCCGAGGTGATGGTCGACGGCGTGACGGCGCGCTTCTCCAACGCGCCGAAGCTCGCCGGGCCCTTGGCCGACTTCGCCAAGCAGCAGCAGATCTCGCCGGAGACGGCGATCGGCGTGATCGGCGACGTCATCCGTAACGAGCTCGCGCCGATGTCGGGCGACGGCTTCGCCGTCAGCCTCGGCAGCGCGGTGAAGAAGTTCCTCACCGGCCCGACCGGCAGCCTCGAGCTCGTCGCCCGTCCGGCCCAGCCGTTGCCGCTCGTCCAGGTCGTCGGCGCCGCGACGATGGCGCCGGGCTCGCTGGTGAAGCTCTTGAATGCGGTGGTGGAGTACCGGCCGTAGGGGAAGTGGACGGCTCAGGTGCGTGTCCCTCCCCTGCCAGGGGGAGGGACAGACGGCCAGAGGCCGTCAGGGTGGGGCCTGTCAATCCGCGATGAGACGGCTGACGTTTTGCTCGTGATTTACTGGCCCCCACCTGCCGGCTTCGCCGGCCGTCCTCCCCCCTGGCAGGGGGAGGACCAAGCCCCCCAGCCTGGGCGAGACCAATGCCTCAGCTCGGCTTCACCACCCGAAGGCTCAGCTCGCGGAGCTGCTTCGGGGTCGGGTCAGCGGGGGCGCCCATCAACAGGTCGATCCACTGCTGGTTCATCGGGAACAGCGCCACCTCGCGCAGGTTCTGGACGCCGCAGATCAGCATCGCCACGCGGTCGACGCCGGCCGCCATGCCGCCGTGCGGAGGGGCGCCGTACTGGAAGGCGCGGTACATGCCGCCGAAGCGCTCGATCAGCACGCTCTCGTCGTAACCGGCGACCTCGAAGACCTTCTTCATGATCTCCGGCTTGTGGTTGCGGATGGCGCCGGAGGCGATCTCGTAGCCGTTGCAGACGAGGTCGTACTGGTAGGCCGACAAGGCGAGCGGGTCGGTGCCTTCGAGCCCCTCGAGGCCACCCTTCGGCATCGAGAAGGGGTTATGGGCGAAGTCGACCCGCTTCTCTTCCTCATTCCACTCGAACATCGGGAAGTCGACGATCCAGGCCAGCGCGAAGCGGTCCTCGTCGATGATGCCGAGTTCGCGGCCGATGCGCGTGCGCGCCGCCCCCGCAAAGGCCGTGAACTTCTCAGGCCGGCCGGCGACGAAGAAGCAGGCGTCGCCGACGCCGAGGCCGACCTGGGCGGCGATCGCCGCCGTGCGCTCGGGGCCAATGTTCTTGGCGAGCGGACCGGCGCCCCCCTCCTCGCCCTCGCGCCAGAAGATGTAGCCGAGGCCGGGCTGGCCCTCGCCCTGCGCCCAGGAATTCATGCGGTCGCAGAAGGCGCGGTTGCCGCCCTTCGGACCGGGGATCGCCCAGATCTCGACCTTCGGGTCATTGGCGATCATGCCGGCGAAGACCTTGAAGCCGGAGCCGGCGAAGTGGTCGGTGACGGCCTGCATCTCGATCGGGTTGCGCAGGTCGGGCTTGTCGGAGCCGTACTTGCGCATCGCCACCGAGTGCGGGATGCGCGGGAATTCCTGCGTGACCGGGAAACCGTTGGCGAACGTCTCGAAGACGCCGCGCATCACCGGCTCCATCGTCTCGAAGACGTCGTCCTGCTCGACGAAGCTCATCTCGAGGTCCAGCTGGTAGAACTCGCCCGGCAGGCGGTCGGCGCGCGGGTCCTCGTCGCGGAAGCACGGCGCGATCTGGAAATAGCGGTCAAAGCCGGCGACCATCAGGAGCTGCTTGTACTGCTGCGGCGCCTGCGGCAGGGCGTAGAACTTGCCGGCGTGGATGCGCGAGGGCACTAGGAAGTCGCGCGCGCCTTCCGGGCTCGAGGCGGTCAGGATCGGCGTCTGGAACTCGGTGAAGCCGGCCGCCGCCATCCGCTTGCGCATCTCGGAAATGACCGCGGTACGCGTCATGATGTTCTTGTGCAGCGTCTCGCGGCGGAGATCGATGAAGCGGTAGCGCAGCCGCGTCTCCTCCGGATAGTCCGGCTCGCCGAAGACCGGCAGCGGCAGTTCCTTCGAGGCCGACAGCACCTCCGCCTCGCGGACGAACACCTCGACGCGGCCCGTCGGCAGACGGTCGTTGATGGTCTCGGGCGTGCGCGCCTTCACCTCGCCGTCGATGCGCACCACCCACTCGGCGCGCAGCGTCTCGATCACCGGGAAGGCGGGCGAGTCCGGATCGCAGACGATCTGCGTCAGGCCGTAGTGGTCGCGCAGGTCGACGAAGAGCAGGCCGCCGTGGTCGCGCACCCGATGAACCCAGCCGGACAGACGGACGCTCGTGCCGACGTCGCTCTCGCGCAGGGCGCCGCAGGTGTGGCTTCTGTAACGGTGCATGGCTGGCTCTCGGACGGCGGTGCGCAAGGGGTCGGCGGACGGCCCGGCGGGTTTCCCGCGGGCGGCGGAACACGGCACGCGACCGGCGCCTTGTCAAGGACGGCGGGTGTGGCGCCTCGGAGCACCGGCGCCGCAGCAGTGAACGCGCGAGGCGGGCCGGCCGGCGGACACCTCGACGCGGCGGCGGCATCGGGGTGGTGCCGGCGGGAGCGATGTTGTAAAAGCCGCCCGACTTCACGATATCCCCCTTGCCCGCGTCGGTCCCGGTCCCCTCATGGAAACCGTTCTTCTCGTCATTCACATCATGGTCGTGCTCGCGCTCGTCGCGGTCGTGCTCCTGCAGAAGTCCGAAGGCGGTGCGCTCGGCATCGGCGGCGGTGGCGGGGGCGGCGGCTTCTTCTCGAGCCGCGGCACCGCGAACCTTCTGACCCGCACGACCGCGATCCTGGCCGGCGTCTTCTTCCTCACCTCGATCGGGCTGACCTTCGTCGGCAGCCGCCAGTCGAACACGGATTCGCTGCTCGAGCGCGTGCTCGGCACCGACCCGCTGCCCGGCGGCGCTCCGGGCGCCCCCGCCGTTCCCGGCAACGACGGCACCCGCGGCACGGGCCAGGGCATCCTCGATACCCTCCGCGGTCCCGGCGACCAGCCCGGCGCGTCGGCTCCGCCGGCACCGCCGGCCCCCACCGGCCCGCAGGTTCCGAGCGGCGACTGACGGTCGCGCCGTCGGCCCGGCCGGTTTCTCCGGCGGGCCTTCCGGCCACCGTCGGGTGGTCGCCGCCGGGGTGCGTTCCGCCCGGGCGAATCATGGTTTCGTCTGTTAGGGTGGCCCCCCATGGCGCGGTACGTCTTCATCACCGGCGGCGTGGTCTCATCTTTGGGCAAGGGGCTCGCATCGGCGGCGCTCGGTGCGCTGCTGCAGGCGCGCGGCTACAGCGTCCGCCTGCGCAAGCTCGACCCCTATCTCAACGTCGATCCCGGCACGATGTCGCCCTACCAGCACGGTGAGGTCTTCGTCACCGACGACGGCGCCGAGACCGACCTCGACCTCGGCCACTACGAGCGCTTCACCGGCCGTCCGGCGAACCGGATGGACAACATCACCACCGGGCGCATCTACCAGGACATCATCGCCAAGGAGCGCCGCGGCGACTATCTCGGCGGCACCGTGCAGGTGATCCCGCACGTCACCGACGCCATCAAGGACTTCGTCCGCACCGGCAACGAGGGCGTCGACTTCGTGCTGGTCGAGATCGGTGGCACCGTCGGCGACATCGAGGGGCTGCCGTTCTTCGAGGCGATCCGCCAGCTCGGCAACGAACTGCCGCGCGGCGACGCCGTCTTCATCCACCTGACGCTGATGCCCTACATCCCGAGCGCGGGCGAGCTGAAGACGAAGCCGACCCAGCACTCGGTGAAGGAGCTGCGCTCGATCGGCATCCAGCCCGACATCCTGCTCGTGCGCTGCGACCGGCCTATCCCCGATTCGGACCGCCGCAAGCTGGCGCTGTTCTGCAATGTGCGCGAGAGCGCGGTGATTCCCGCCCTCGACGTCGCTTCGATCTACGACGTGCCGGTCGCCTATCACGAGCACGGGCTCGACGCGGAAGTGCTCGCCGCCTTCGGTATCAAGGACGCGCCGGAGCCGAAGCTCGACCGCTGGCAGACGATCTCCGGCCGCATCAGGAACCCCGAGGGAACCGTCACCATCGCCGTCGTCGGCAAGTACACGGGGCTGAAGGACGCCTACAAGTCGCTGATCGAGGCGCTGGTGCACGGCGGCATCTACAACAACGTCCGCGTCGAGATCGAGTGGATCGAATCGGAGATCTTCGAGGAAGAGGATCCGGCGCCGTGGCTCGAGCGCGTCAATGGCATCCTCGTGCCGGGCGGTTTCGGCGAGCGCGGGGCGGAGGGCAAGATCGCCGCCGCCGGCTTCGCTCGCCGCCGCAGGGTGCCCTATTTCGGCATCTGCTTCGGCATGCAGATGGCGGTGATCGAGGCCGCCCGCAGCCTCGCCGACATCCCCCTCGCGAGCTCGACCGAGTTCGGCCCGAGCGCCGAACCGGTCGTCGGCCTGATGACGGAGTGGATGCGCGGCAACGAGCTCGAGATCCGGCTCGCCGGCGGCAACCTCGGCGGTACCATGCGCCTCGGCGCCTTCCCGGCGACGCTCGCCGACGACAGCCTGATCGCCTCGATCTACGGCACGACGCACATCTCCGAGCGCCACCGCCACCGCTACGAGGTCAACGCCGGCTACCGCGAGCGCCTGGAGGCCCAGGGGATGCGGTTCGCCGGCATGTCGCCCGACGGGCTGCTGCCGGAGACGGTCGAGCTCACCGACCATCCCTGGTTCGTCGGCGTGCAGTTCCACCCGGAGCTGAAGTCGCGCCCCTTCGACCCACACCCGCTGTTCGCGTCCTTCATCGGCGCCGCGGTCGAGCAGAGCCGCCTCGTCTGATGGCGGGGGCGGCGCCGGTCCATCTCGCCGCCGCCGCAATGTGGGTCGATCGTGCCGTGCGTGAGGCGTTGCAGGCGGGCTTCGGGGGAAGCCGGGCGAGGCGGGCGGAATGACGGTGCAGGCGGTGCTGCGACCGGCGATGGCTCTCGGAGGGATCGCGGAGACGGCCTGTGCACCCCTCGTCGCCCGCGCTCTTGCGGCCGACGTCGCCCCGGACCTCGGCTTCCGCGACCGCGCCGCCGAAACGATCTACCGCTCCATACAGCCCGAGCTCGAGCCGCACCGGGCGGCGAAGCCGGTGATGCTGGCGATGATCGCCACCACCTGGGTGATCGACCAGCTCGTCGGCTCCTTCACATCCCGCCACCCGCACGCCCAGATCGTCGATCTCGGCGCCGGGCTGTCGACGCGCTTCCAGCGCATCGACAACGGCATGCTGACCTGGATCGATGTCGACCTGCCGGAGATCGTGTCGCTGCGCGAGACGCTGTTCCCGTTCTGCGACCGCCGCCACGTCATCGGCGCCGACATCGGCGGGCCCGGCTGGATCGACCGGCTGGAGCTGCGGCGGGCACCGACACTGGTGGTGGCCGAGGGGCTGTTCGCCTACGCCTCGGCGGAGACGATGACCGCTGTGCTCGCCGATCTCGCCGCCGTGACGGGGCCGCAGACGGAGCTCCTCTACGACTTCACCAGCCGGCTGATCGCCAAGCGGCTGTCGCCGAGGGCGACCTCGGCCGATACGCCGACGCGGCGGGGCATCCGCCGCCAGAAGGAGCTGACGCGCGAGGGCTGGCAGCTGATGAGCATCCATCCCGTCTACGAGGCGATGGGGCTGCCCTATTCGGCGATCGGCCTGGTGCTGCGCCGCCTGACGCGGCTCTGCCCGCACGGCGTCGCCCATCTCGTCTGCACGGCGGCGCCGGTAGTCGAGCGCGAGGCCGAGGCGGCGACGGCATCGACGCCCCCTGCCCCACCCACCCGCGAGGCGGCCGACACCCGCGCCGCGCCGCGACCTGCCGCGACCCGGCCGCCGGCCGCCCCGCCGCCGACGGCGCGCCAGCAGCTTCCGAAGTGAGCCACCGACGGGTCCGACCCGCCGCGCGCGCCGTGACGGCGCGAAAGGAGAGCCTGAGATGACTGCGCCCGCCCATCCCACGCCGCCCGCGCCCGACGCCGTCGTCAGCGTCGGTGACGTGCGCTTCGGCAACGGGCTGCCGATCGCCATGATCGCCGGTCCGTGCCAACTGGAGAGCCGCGCGCACGCGCTGGAAGTGGCGCACGCGCTGAAGGAGATCGCGGCCCGCCTCGGCATCGGCCTCGTCTTCAAGACCTCCTTCGACAAGGCGAACCGCACCAGCCTCGGCGCCGTGCGCGGCGTCGGCCTGAAGGCGGCGCTGCCGATCTTCGCCGAGATCCGCGAGGCGACCGGCCTGCCGGTGCTGACCGACGTGCACGGCGCCGAACAGTGCGCGCCTGTCGCGGAAGCCGTCGACATCCTGCAGATCCCGGCCTTCCTGTGCCGGCAGACCGACCTCCTGATCGCCGCCGCCGCGACGGGGCGCGTCGTCAACGTCAAGAAGGGGCAGTTCCTCGCCCCCTGGGACATGGCGCACGTCATCGCCAAGGTGACCGGGGCCGGCAACACCCGCGTGCTCGCCACCGAGCGCGGCGCGAGCTTCGGCTACAACACGCTCGTCTCCGACATGCGCGCCCTGCCGATCCTGGCCGAGACCGGCGCGCCGGTGATCTTCGACGCCACCCACTCGGTGCAGTCCCCGGGCGGCAAGGGCGGCTCGTCGGGCGGCGACCGCCGCTTCGTCGGCCCGCTGTCGCGCGGCGCGGTGGCGGTCGGCGTCGCCGGCCTGTTCATCGAGACGCACCCCGACCCCGACCATGCTCCCTCCGACGGGCCGAATATGGTGCCGCTTGCGGAGTTCGAAGCCCTCGTCGCCTCGCTGATGGCGATCGACGCCCTGGTGAAGCCGGCGGCGGCCTGAGGTGGTGGCGGCCGGCGGCACGCTGAGCGGGGTCCCGGCGGCCGCGGCCCGCGGCTTTCGGGACCTGCGCGGTCTCGCCGGTTGACGCGGCCGGCGCCACCGCTTAACCCGTGGCCGCCGACCCCGCCACGCCGCATCCGCGCCGGCCACCTGGGCGGGGATCGCGCACGAGCCCGTAGCTCAGCCGGTAGAGCACGTGACTTTTAATCATGGGGTCGTGGGTTCGAGTCCCACCGGGCTCACCATGAATTCAATGACTTAGCCAGAAAGACGGGGTAGCGGAAGGCGCCGGGGTAGCAGGAGGGGTAACACGCACCCCGGCAGTCCCCTAGGAGGGTCCCGTGGACTTGTTCACATTCGGCAGCAACATTCTTACGGCGCTGATCGGCGCCGGACTTGCTACCGCGCTCGTGAACGGGCTGATTGAGAGCCGGAGGGCAGCCTCTGTCGCAACAACGCGGGCGACATATCTGGCCACTCGGCTCATTGTCGGCATAGAGGCATATATCGATGAGTGCTCTAAGAGCCTCCACGACCTCAGCATAGCCCCGAACGACGAGTGGCACCCTGCCCTGCCAGAAGCGCCCATACTGCCGGAAGATCACGACGGCTGGCTTGCACTTGATGGTGACCTGAGAACACGCGCACTACTTTTTGGCCAAACCATTCGGGACGAAACGATCAAGATCGAATTGGCCGACCTTCACGACGGGCCGCCCTTTGGCCAGTACGCTTCTGAATTGGCACTATGCCGAGTGGCGCGAAGCGCCGTCCAACTGAGTACAGCAATTCGCACAAAATATACGCTACCCAAGCGCGATGAAACTACTGAAGAGTGGTTAAACGAGCAGATAGCCAAACTCGAAAGAAAGCATGCTGATGAGGAGAGCGCTTAGGCGGCGCCTGGGTTTGGCGCACGATATGCTGCCCAACTCCCTCCGGACATGGTAGCGTGCTTCATCTACTGGAGCGGCCACTAATCTAAGAATGGCGTTCTATTTTGAGATGATTGGCGTGAAATGACGAATGATATCGCAGACAGAGTTTGGCAATTCACAAAATACGCTGTATTAGCGAATGGATCAGCAACACTAGTGATTGCTAATGCAGTTTTTTCTTCCGATCGCGTTAGCGTTCCTATCGCTCAATTCTCTCTTGTAATCTATTTCTTGGGCATTGTGCTCGGAGGCGCGTCATTTGTTGCACTTGTCGCCATTGAGGCAAAAATATCCTCCATCGCGACACAATCATCCATGGTTAAAAATAAAGAAAAGATTGAACGATTACTTAAAAGCGCCACACTAGATCCAAATGACAGGATAGATTTTAACATTATACTTGATTCAATTACGCGGGATTTGCCGTCAGTCAACGAACGTGTCTCTACATTGCTGGCGGCTGGCGTAACTATTAATTATACTGTGTTTTGTATATTTTTAATTCTATCATTCGTGTGCTTCATGGCCGGCACCTACGTCGCAATACGATGGCTTCCAATGACCTGACGGCACGCCTCTCGTGGTCGATTGGCGCCCAATCCGCGCAGCCTTCCCGAAGATCATCGCTGCCTGCGCCATCTAGGCAGGTCGCCTCACCACTCCACCACCCTCGCCGCTCCCCTTGTGGGCGGCGGTTCGTACATGACGACGACTCGGCGCGATCCGCATCGCGGACACCGGAGCCGCTCGGCGAGCCAAGCCAGCGGGAACGCCCTGCCCCGCGTGCAGACAAGCGTCTCCATGTCGAGGTCGGCTCTGTACGTGCACTCGGCGATCGATTTCATCCCGGCGCGCTTGCCTTGGCCGCACCGCATGTGGACGCGCCACGACAAGTTCCACGCCTCTCCGATGGTCTCGACGCCCATGGGAACAGATAAAGAACACGAGGGCGGCGGCGTCAAGGCGCAGGGGGCTCGCCAGAAGACAAGAATCGACTGATAATCGCATTTGCACGTCAAGACACATGTGCGTGATCAAGGAGATTGTCATGTCCAAGTCGGTCCTAGTCAGCCATCGCGATGCAAGCGGCGAACGCTTTCGATCCCAACCGGACGGAAGCGATGTCAAGACATGGCGGTCGTTCGCAGAACTCTCAGCGGCCATCACGGCCAGGGGACCAAGGCACTACGTGCTGTTGCCGTCCGCGAAGCTCCCGCTCATCCTGACGGGATCTGCCGAACAGTGGCGCGAACAACTGGCCAAGCTCCCCGTTGCGAATGAGGCCTGACGGCCCGACGTCCAAGTGTCTCAATTCTGGTGACACCGGGACCGGACGCCGCAGACGCCAAAAGGCCCGCCACCTCCCCGTGGGGAAGCGGCGGGCCACTGCACGTCCGAACGGCGGGCGCGGTCGGCCACGCGTGTGGCCGTTGACAGTTTCCGACGGCGATCGATAGCGTCGACTGGTCCGCACGTCGGACCACCAGTCCAGTCAAGGGGGGCGGCCCGTGTCGCGAGGGCGGACGACCAGCTCGGCCGTGCTGACCAGCATCACCGAGATGCGGCGGGGCATCGAGAAGCGCACCGTCAAGGAGATGATCGGCGACAAGCTCGAGTCGCTGATCGCCTCCGGCGTGCTGCAGGTGGGCGATGAACTGCCCGGCGAGCGCGAGCTCGCCACCGCGCTGTCGGTCAGCCGTCAGACAATCCGCAGCGCCGTCCAGGGGCTCGCGGCGCGCGGCATCGTCGACGTCTCGCAGGGGTCGCGCACCCGGGTCGCCGGCGCCGACCTCGGGCTGCTCAAGATCGGCGCGATGACGGCGCGCACCATCAACAGCTACGGCCTCGAGGCCGTCCACGAGGCGCGGTTGCTGATCGAGTGCGCAGTGGTGCGCGACGCCGCAGAGGCGATGGACACCGAGACGCTGGCGCAACTCCGCCATTCGCTGGAGGTGCAGCGCGCGACACTCGACGATCCCGTGCGCTTCCTGATCTGCGACCGCGAGTTCCACGTCGCCATCTACCGCGCCTCGCGCAACCCGCTGCTCGCCGACGTGGTCACCGACCTCTACGCCTACATGAT
>CAMDHY010000117.1 GCA_945898215.1 Pseudoxanthobacter soli DSM 19599
AGCGTCTCCGACTGCTGGGCGAGCTCGGAGGCGGACGCCAGCACCTGCGACGCGGCGGCCGACGAAACCCCGGCGGCCTGGGTCACTTCACTGATGTTGGCGGTGACCTCGCTCGCACCTGCGGCGGCCTGCTGGATGTTGCGGGCCACCTCCGCGGTGGTCGCGTCCTGTTCCTCGACGGCGGCGACGATCGCCATCGCCACCGTGTTGATCTCGGCAATGATGCGGCCGATGCTGGAGATCGCCGCGACCGCGTCGACCGTGGAGCCCTGCATCCCGCTGATCTGCCCCGAGATCTCGCTGGTGGCGCGCGTCGTCTGCTCGGCCAGCGTCTTCACCTCGTGGGCGACGACTGCGAAGCCCTTGCCCGCCTCGCCGGCGCGCGCCGACTCGATCGTGGCATTGAGGGCGAGCAGATTGGTCTTCGAGGCGATGTCGCCGATCAGACCGACGACGGCGCTGACCTTCTCCGCGTCGTCGCGCAGCCCGCCCATGCGGGCGTTGGTGCTCTCCGCCTCGCTGACGGCGCGGCTCGCCATTTCCGTCGACTGCGACACCTGCGCGCCGATCTCGCTCGCCGACGCCGAAAGCTCCTCGATGGCGGCTGCAACGGTCTGCACGTTGCTCGCGGCCTCCTCGGCGGCGGCAGCGACCGTGGTCGCCTGTGCCGTCGTCTGCTCGGCGGCCGCCGTCAGGCTCTGCGCCGCCGCCTGCAACTCCGTGGCGGCCGACGACAGCGTTCCGACGATGCTGCCGACGGTTGCCTGGAAGCGATCGGCGAGGTCGTTCATGTCGGCGCGCCGCTGCTCCGCCGCGAGGCGGTCCGCCTCGATACGCTCGGCGCGCATGCGCTCTGTCTCGGCGAGATTGTCGCGGAACACCGCGAGCGCGCCGGCCATGTCGCCGATCTCGTCCTTGCGCCCGGCATAGGGCACCTCGCGATCGAGGTCGCCGCCGGCGACGCCGGCCATCGCCGCGGTGACGCGGCTGATCGGCGTGGTGACGCCGCGCATCACGTAGATGAGCGTACCGAGGCCCAGCAGGGTCGCGACGATGAAAGCGGCGACGGCGGCCGTGAAGACGAAGCCGGCCGTCGCATGCCCTTCGGCCGCGGCGTGCTCCGCGCCTTCGCCGTTGATGCGGACGAGCTCGCGCAGGTCGGCGATGGTGGCCTCGTACTCGGCCTGCAGGTCGCCGGTAAGCAGCGCCGCCGCCTCGGCCTTCTGGCCACCCTTGGACAGGTCGATCAGCGCCTCGTGCCGGCCGAGATAATGGTTCCAGTCCTTGCGGAAGCCCTCGAATGCCGCGCGTTCGTTCTCGCTGATGATCGACGCCTCGTAGCGATCCATCAGCTTCGAGACCTGCCCGACGGCCGTCGCGATGGAGCTTTCGCTGCGCGCGGCGCCGGCGCTGTCCTGGGCGAGCACGTGCAGGGCCTCGCCGGCGCGGAAGTCACCGACGGCAACTTCGATGTCGCCGACCATTTCGCAGCTCGGCAGCCAATGCTCGGTGATCTCCTCGAGATCATGCTCGAGCGTTTTCACGCCAGTGAGGGAGACTAGCCCAAGCCCGCCGACGGAAGTGAGCAGAAGCAGGACGGCGGTGGTCAGCAGACGCTTGATGGTCAGACGCATGGTCGGATCCGGAGCAGAGGGGTGTCGCCGGTCAGTGCCGGGGCCCTCGGGGAACGGGCCGGGAGTGATGTCCCGGCGCGGCATGCGCTGAGAACTTCTCCACGGCCCACTTTTTTGGAGGCCCTTGCTGACGCGAGGCTTGCGCTGCGGTGGCGGCCGCAGGGGCCGCCTCGTCGCCGATGGAAACAAGATGATCACCGGCGCGCCTGCCGCGGATCACTTCAACTGATTTCCCCCGCCGCCCCGCGCGCCGTAGGGTCCGCGCCGATCGGATTCGGTAGGGCGCGAGGGACGGATTTGGGTGGGCGCGGTCTTCTGGTGTTGACGACGGCGCTCGCGCCGGCGCTGTGGGGCAGCACCTAAGTGGTGTTCACGCAGCTGCTGCCGACCGACTATACGCTGCTCGTCTCCGCCTTCCGCGCCCTGCCGGCTGGCGTGCTGCTGATGCTGTTGGGCGCAGGGCTGCCGCCGCGCCGCGCCGTGCTGCCGCTCGCCGCGGTCGGCCTCTTCAACATCGGCCTGTTCTTCGGCTTCCTGTTCGTCGGCGCGGCGCGGCTGCCGGCCGGGCTCGCCGCCACCCTCGGCGCAACGCAGCCGCTGATCGTCGCCTTTCTCGCCTGGGCGATCCTGCAGCGGCGGCCGACCGTGCTGCAGGTCGTCGCCGCGGCGATCGGCGTCGCCGGCGTGGCGCTCCTCGTGATGGCGCCGACCGACACGCTCGACCTCGTCGGCGTCGGGGCGGCGCTGTGCGCGGCCTTGTCGATGGCGCTCGGCACGGTGCTCATCGCCAAGTGGGGCCGGCTCGGCACGCCGCTGCAGCTCGCGGCCTGGCAACTCGCCCTCGGTGGCCTGCTCCTCGTGCCGCTCGCGGTGGCGATCGAAGGCGCGCCGCCGGTGCCGACGACGGAGAACCTCGTCGGCATGGGCTACCTCGTCCTCGTCGGCACCGCACTCGCCTACTGGGTCTGGGTCCGCGGCATCACCCGCCTCGGCGCCGTCGTCGCCTTCCTCGGCCTGCTCACGCCGGTGGTCGCGACGATCCTCGGCGCCATTGTTGTCGGCGATCGCTTCTCGGCCCTGCAACTCGCCGGCATGGCCGTCGTGCTCGGCGCCACCGTCGCCGGCATCGCCGCGAGCCGCATCGGCACGCGCCCCGGGCATAGAACCGCCCGCCGCTTCGATGCCGGCCGGCGCGATCCCTGCATCCTCGGCAGATACGGCGCGGCACCGATCACGGCTGCTGGAGCCCGGCTGCGGAACAAGCTGCGGCGGTGGGGTGTTGGAGGAGGTTGACCCGTCCCCAATCTCTGCACCTCTGGTCAGCCGACGCGCGGCCCCGACCCCTCTGGCGAGACTGAACCGAATGCAGCAGCAATCCAGTCCGCGACCCTTCGTGCCGATCGAGCCGATGAGCTTCGGCGCCGTCTGCCGCGACGGAGCCGTCGAGTTCCGGCTATGGGCCCCCGGCGTCCGGCCGGTGCGGCTCGTGGTCGATGACGGCGCGCCGGTCGAGATGCAGGCGGCGGAGGACGGCTGGCACACGGCCCGCCGGCCGGGGGGCGCCGGCCTGCGCTACGGCTTCCTGCTGCCGGACGGCCTGCGGGTGCCCGATCCCGCGTCCCGCTTCCAGCCAGACGACGCCTTCGGGCCGAGCGAGGTCATCGATCCCGAGGCCTTCGCCTGGACGGACGGCGACTGGCCCGGACGGCCATGGGAGGAAGCGGTGATCTACGAACTGCACGTCGGGACGTTCACCACCGGCGGAACGTTCGCGGCGGCGGCCGAGAAGCTTCCTTTTCTCGTCGATCTCGGCATCACCGCCGTCCAGATCATGCCGATCGCCGACTTTCCCGGTCGCCGCAACTGGGGCTACGACGGCGTGCTCCTCTTCGCCCCGGACTCCGCCTACGGGCGGCCGGAGGATCTGAAGGCCTTCGTCGACACCGCCCACCGGCTCGGCCTGATGGTGTTCCTCGACGTCGTCTACAACCACCTCGGCCCGGAGGGGAACTTCCTGCCGCTCTACGCGCCGCTGTTCACCGATCGCCACACGACGCCCTGGGGACCGGCCATCAACTTCGATGGCGAAGGCAGCCACTGGATCCGCCAGTTCGTCATCCAGAACGCTCTCTACTGGCTGCAGGAGTACCACTTCGACGGCCTCCGGCTCGATGCGGTGCACGGCATCCTCGACGACAGCACCCCACAGATCCTGGTGGAGCTCGCCGATCGCATCCGCGCGACGGTGACCTCCCGGCCGATCCACCTCATCCTCGAGAACGAGGAGAACGAGGCCTCGCGGCTCGACCCGCGGGCGGTGACGCCGGGCGCCTATACGGCCCAGTGGAACGACGACGTCCACCACGTCCTGCACACCGCCCTCACCGGCGAGGGGCACGGCTACTACGCCGACTATCTCGGGCGGACGGACCTCCTTGGACGCGCGCTCGCCGAAGGGTTCGCGTTCCAGGGCGAGGAGATGGCCTACCGCGGCTCGCCCCGCGGCGAGCCGAGCGCAGGGCTCCCGCCCACCGCCTTCGTCGCCTTCCTGCAGAACCACGACCAGATCGGCAACCGGGCGACCGGCGAGCGGATCGCGGTGCTGGCGAGCCCGGAGGCGGTGCGGGCGGCGGCCGCCGTCTACCTGCTGCTGCCGCAGATCCCCATGCTGTTCATGGGCGAGGAGTGGGGCACCACTCGTCCCTTTCCCTTCTTCGTCGGCTTCGAGGGCGAGCTTGCGGAGAAGGTGCGCGAGGGGCGCCGCCGCGAGTTCGAACGCTTCCCGGCCTTCCGCGACCCCAAGATGCGGGAGACGATCCCCGATCCCGCGGCCGAATCGACCTTTCTCGCGGCCAAGCTCGACTGGAGCGAGCCGGAGCGCGAGCCGCACCGCGAGTGGCTCGCCTTCTACCGGCGGCTGATCCGGCTGCGGACGAGCGAGATCGTGCCCCGGCTGAGGGGCGGCGGGGGTTCGGCGGGCCGCCACGAGGTCGTCGGCGAGGGCGCCGTCATCGTCGCCTGGACCCTCGCCGATGGATCCGACCTGACCCTGCACGCCAACCTGTCGACGCGCGTGGTGGACGGCTTCCCGTCGCTGCCGGGCCGCGTCATCTGGCAGGAGGGGCCGGATGACGGGGAGGAGCGGCTGGGGCCACGTGCGGTTCGATGGTCGGTGGCGGCGTGACGTCCGCGCCGCCCGCCCGCGATCGGCATCCCGGCCGGCCGCGGGTCGTCGTCGTCGGCGGCGGCTTCGGCGGCATCGAGGTCGCGAAAGGCCTCCGGCGCGCCGACGTCGACCTGACGCTGGTCGACCGACAGAACCATCACTGCTTCCAGCCGCTGCTCTACCAGGTCGCCACCGCCACCCTGACGTCCTCCGACGTCGCCTGGCCGATCCGCGGGATCGTCGGCGCCCAGCCGAACACCACCGTGCAGCTTGCCGAGGTGACCGCGATCGATCGCACAAATCGGGTCGTCCACGCCGGGCCGGCGTCCTGGCCCTACGACTACCTCGTCGTCGCGACCGGTGCGACGCACTCCTATCTCGGCCACTCCGAGTGGTCGCGCTTCGCTCCCGGCCTGAAGACGATCGAGGACGCCGCCTACATCCGCCGCCGCCTGCTGCTCGCCTTCGAGCGGGCGGAGGTGGCGACTGATCCCGACGAGCAGCGCCGCCTGATGACGTTCGTCATTGTCGGCGGCGGGCCGACGGGCGTCGAGCTCGCGGGCGCGATCTCGGAACTCGCGCGCCACTCACTGCCGCTCGATTTCCGCCGCATCGACCCGCAGCACGCGCGCATCCTGCTCATCGAGGCCGGGCCGCGGCTGCTGCCCGCCCTGCCCGAGCACCTGTCGGCCTATGCGGCCCGCGTGCTGGCGCGCAAAGGCGTCGAGGTTCTGACCGGCGACCCGGTGGAGGCGATCGACGACGACTGCGTCCGCACCCGCGACACCGTCATCGGCACCGACACGGTGATCTGGGCGGCCGGCGTCGCCGCCTCGCCGGCGGCGAAGTGGCTCGCAGTGCCCCACGACAAGTCCGGGCGCGTCGAGGTCATGTCCGACCTGTCGCTGGCGGACGATCCCGCCGTCTTCGTCATCGGCGACACCGCCGCTGTCCAGGACGAGAACGGCGATTGGGTTCCCGGCATCGCGCCGGCCGCCAAGCAGATGGGCGAGTACGTCGCCGACGTCATCCGCGCCCGCGTCGCCGGCCGTCCGGCGCCGGCGCCGTTCCGCTATCGACACCAGGGCGATCTCGCCACCATCGGCCGCCGCTCTGCCGTCGTGAAGCTCGGACGGTTCGAACTGACGGGCACGATCGGCTGGCTGTTCTGGGGCCTCGTCCACGTCTACTTCCTGATCGGAAACCGCAACCGCCTCGGCGTCGCCTTCGACTGGGTGTGGAACTACCTCACCTACCAGCGCCGCTCGCGCCTGATCACGCTCGACCGCGTCCAGGGGAGCGACGGCGAGATGAAGGTCGCCGCGCCTTCGGTTCCGCCGAACGACTGACCGGATCCCGACGCTCGCCGGGTGGTGCCGCAATGGGCGGCGATTGGCCTTTCCGCCGTCGACTGGCTATGCTGGCGCCATGAACGCGCGCCCCTTTGCCCGAGACCTGCTTCACGCGGGTCAGACTATCGAAGGCGCCTAGCCCCGGGCCAGGCGCGCGCGTTCCGCATCGCCCCGGCTCGGGGAACCTCCAAGCACCCCCGTTCTGGCACGGCGCCTCCCCCGATTGCGGCGGGTCGCGCCCTGGAGGCCGTCATGCGTCCTGATGATTTCGACCGCGCCCGGCGCGGCATTCCGCCCCTCGACCCCGAGATCGGGCACGCCGCCGCCGCGTGCGCCCTGGCGCAGGAGGACCGCGCGGCGCTCGCCGCCTGGCTCGACCACGCCGCCCGCCATGACCCCTGGGTTGTCGCCGTCGCGCGCGCCAAGCTCGCCTTGGCGCGCGTCTTCGCCGCCGCGGACCGGCCGGACGACCGTGTCGGCCTTGGCACCCGCTTCGCCTTCGGCCTCGGCGATCGCCCCGTCGAATCGGCCGTTCTCGCCCCGTGGGACGAGGAGGCGGCCCCGCTCGGCCGCATCGCGCTGCGCACGCGCCTCGGCATCGCCGCCTTCGGCATGCGCGAGGGCGCCGACGTCGGCGTGCCCCGCCACGACGGCACCATCGAACGCCTGGCCATCCACGGCGTTCTCTACCAGTCGAGCACACGGCCGCTGCCCGCGGTGTCGCCGGCCAATGACAACCGAGGCAGCGACCGGGAGGTATGGCCATGACCTTGAAGCAGACGGAACATCAGACCGGCCGGGCGCGCGCTCTCCCGGCGATCGTCGTCGACGCCGCGCACGCGGATCGGCTGGCCCACCTCGCCGAGGTGGCGCTCGACCGCATGCCGGACGTGGCGACCTTCCTCCTCGGCGAGATCGAGCGCGCCCGGGTCGTGCCGTCGGCGAAATTTCCACGCGACGCGGTCAGCATCGGCACGTGGGTCACCTATACCGACCGCTCGACCGAGCAGAGCCGCACCGTGCAACTCGTCTATCCCGAGGAGGCCGACATCGCGGCCGGCCGGGTGTCGGTGCTGACGCCGATCGGCGCCGCCCTTGTCGGCCTGTCGGCCGGGCAGCGGATGCGCTGGCTGACGCGCACGGGGGCCGCCCGCGATCTCGTCGTCACCGATGTCGGACGCGAGCCGCCCGCCGCTCCGGCCAGCGAGGAAGTGCAGGCGACGGCAGGGAACTGACGGCTGGAAGCTGACGGGCGGCGGATGATTGTTTCGGCCCGCCCCGTGTCGGGGGCGGGCCGTTTCAGGAGAGGAGAGGGGCGTGGACCAGTTCACCGGTGGCTGCCTCTGCGGCAGCGTGCGTTTCGTGGCGACAGGCCGGCCGTGGAGGGTCGGCCTCTGCCATTGTCTCGATTGCCGCAAGCATCACGGGGCGCTCTTCCACGCCTCGGCGATCTTCCCCGAGGACGCCGTGACGGTGGAGGGCGAGACGAGCTCCTATGCCGGCCGCTTCTTCTGCCCGCGCTGCGGCTCGCCGGTGTTCGCCCGCACCGGCGACGAGATCGAGATCAACCTCGGCTCCCTCGACGCTCCCGACCAGTTCCGTCCGACCTACGAGAGCTGGACGGTGCGCCGCGAACACTGGCTGCCGCCGTTCCCGCTCGCCCACCACTACGACCGCGACCGCGACGACCCGGAGAGCCGGACCGAGGACTGAAGCCCACTTCGATCGGGTGCAACGATCCGCCGCCACGGTCTCGCGCCGGCTGGGTCGCATGTCCGAGAAAAAATCTTCGTTGGAGCACCGTCGATGCGGAACCTTCCGCCGCGACGCCCGTTCGGTGACGTTCGCGAGTTTGCCCTCTGCGAAGACCTTCGGCCCGGCTCCCGCAAGGGACCGGGCCATTTTTATGGGCGTCGCTTCCATGTGCGGCGGCGTCGCCCGCCGTCCTGACGATCAACAGGCCTGCCTGGCGACCGGCCAACGGAACCGGCGCCGGACTCGGACCGTCCACGGATTGATTTCAAATATTTCCAGACTGGCACCTTCATCTTCCAGAATGGTGCAGATATCACCATCCGCCGGGTCCGCTTCTTGTTGACTCCTGGTTGGTTCGAAAAATAATATCAAGGTGTTAACTGAAGTCCGAAGATCAGTCTGCATGGGGGTATTCATGAAGTTGTTGAAGTTGTTTGCGGTGGCTGTGATGGCCGTGCTGCCTGTTCTCGCATTCGCGCCGGGTGAAAGTCGTGCGGCGGGCAAGTCGAACACCGAGTTCAAGCTCTGCAAGAACACGCCTTATGCGCTCTGCGCTGCCTCGACCTGCAAGGCGACGGGCAAGAAGATGGCCGTCAACACGCCCGAGGGCGGCACCCGCAACTTCCCCGAGGCCGAATGCACCTGTCCCGTGCTGCCCGCGGGCGACACCGGTGCCTTCGCCAACGTCACCGGCGGCAACATGCAGGGCTCCTGCAAGCCGCCGAAGAACGGCGTCTGGTCGCTCTACTCGACCGTCACGACCTTCCCGCAGAAGGTCTACGGTTGGAACAATCACGCCGCCGTCGTCAACGACGCCTGCAACGCTCAGGTCGCTCCCACCGACCAGTCCGTCAATTGCTGGAGCTTCGCCTGCGACAAGGTGCGGACGGTGACCAGCGAGGACGGGACGACCGTGACCCTCGCCACCTGCCACTGCCCGATCGGCGAGGACGTGTTGTCGGCGCTGCCGGTGCCGCCGGGCACCACGTTCGTCACCAAGGCGGGCGGCGACCTGCCGACCACGGAGCAGCAGCAGAAGTTCTGCGGCAAGCTCCCCGTCGGCGGCTTCTGAGCGCCGCACGAGCCAGTTCGGGGCCGGCGGTGTCGCCGGCCCCGGCGCCCGGTCGATGCCGGCCCGCTCAGGGATCCTCCTGAGCTGCCTCGCGACCTTCGCCGATGTGTTCCTCCGCCTCTTCGGCGTCCCCAGGCTCCAGCTCGACGGCCTCCTGCACGGCCGCGGCCGGCGGCTGGTGGCAGAGCTCGACGAGCACCGGGAAATGGTCTGAGCCGATGTCGGGCAGCAGGCGGAATGCGCCGAGCGTCCATTCCGTCGAGGCGAACAGGTGGTCGAGCGGCCACTTCATCAGCGGCCAGTTCGCGTTGAAGGTGGCGTGGAGGCCGCGGCCGATGCGGGGGTCGATCAGGCCGCTGATCTTCTGGAAGAGCGTCGTCGTCGACGACCAGGCGACGTCGTTGAGATCGCCGGCCACCACCGCCGGCCCGGTCGCATTCGCCGCCTCCTTTGCGACGATGAGGAGCTCGGCGTCGCGCTCCTCCGTATCGTCGCCCGGGCGCGGCGGCGTCGGGTGCACCCCCCAGAGCGTGAACGTGGTCCCGTCCGGCAGCGCCACGCGCGTGAGGATCGAGGGGATGTCGTCGTCGAGGAGGTGGCGCACTGCGCCGCCCTCCAGGGGAAGGCGGGACCAGAGGCCCATCCCGTAGGTGTTGGAGCGCGGCTCGAGGATCGTCTGCGGGTGCGAGACAGCGAGTTCCGCCATCTCGTCCGCCCACCACGCGTCTATCTCCGTGAGCAGCACGAGGTCGGGCTCGGTATCGCGGACAACCTGCAGCACCGCCTCGGAATTGCGATTGTCCTGCAGGACGTTGGCCATCAGGAAGCGCACGCGCGCACCCTCGGGGCAGGCGGTGGCGGCCAGCATCTGCGGCGGCCACACCGGCGTGTAGGGTGCGATCATCCACACCTGCCAACCGAGGGCGACCAGGGAGGCGAGGGTGACGACGCCGGCGAAGACGCCCCGCGGCCCGGCCCACCAGAAGGCCAGGAGCGCGACGGCCAGAACTGCTGCGATCTGCAGGCGCGGAAAGTCGAGAACGCGAATCCACCACACGTCTGTCTCGATCAGCGCCAGCGCCGTCGCGGCCACCATCATCAGGCACACGAGCGCCGCACCCCGCCCGAGCCATCGGATCGCGCGCCTCATCCCGCCGGGCTCCGCGCTTCCCGTTCGAGATAGTCCCGAACGTAGGCGCGCTGGGTGATGGTCATCAGCGCCGCGGCGATCGGCGTCGCGAGCGCGAGGCCGAGAATTCCGAACAGCACCCCGAACAGCAACTGCGCCGCGATCACGAGAGCCGGCGGCAGAGACACCTTCTCCTGCTGGAGGAGCGGCGTCACCACATAGCTCTCGAGGGCCTGCACCCCGACATAGATCGCCAGCACGATCAGCATCGCGTCTCGTCCGTCCGGCAGGTCGAGCAGCAGGGCGGGCGCGATGGCGAGCACCGGGCCGATGTTCGGAATGAAGGCGAGCAACCCGGCAATGAGGCCGAGCGCGAAGGCGAGCGGCACGCCCGCCAACCAGAGACCGAGCCCCGTGAGCACGCCGACCACCGTCATCGCCATGAACTGCGCCGCCAGCCAGTTGCGCAGCGTGGCGGCCGTCGCGCGCAGCACGTCGTCGCCGCGATCGCGGATGGACGGCGCCAGCAGGAGCGTCAGCCCCCGCCTGTAGACCGATGGGTCGAGAGCGCCGTAGAGCCCGATGAAGAGGATGACGACGAAATTGCCGAGCGCCCCGAACGTCGAGGACACTGCCGACAGGGCGGCGGTCCGGCCTTCGGAGGAGACGAAGAGGTCGGGCGTGAGGCGGTCGAGGACGGGCGGCCCCCATTCATAGTCCGCCACCCGCTCGCGCAGGTTCTCGAGCGCCTCCGGAAGCCGGCGCGTCAATTCGTCGATCTGCTCCGCGACCGCCGGCGCCACCACCAGTCCGAAGACGGCGAAGGCGATCACGATCCCGAGCAGAAAAAGCCCGACGCCCCATCCGTCGGCGACCCTGAGCCGCGCGGCGATCCAGTGGCCGCCGCCGTGGAGAAGCACCGCGAGGAGGATTCCGGCGAAGACGGTCAGCAGGACGTCGGGCACGACGAGGAGCGCCGCGAGGGCGGCGAGCAGCACCAGCAAGGATATGGATCGCGTCGACATGGTCCCCCTTCGTCACGAGACAAACGCCGCTGGAAGGGTTCCGTTTCAGGAGACACCCGCGAACGATGCCCCGGCAGCCCGGGCATGCCCCCGTGGCCACCCAGGCTCGGGGTAGGTCAGGGGGCTTGCGAACCGCAGGTGTGAGCGTGCCGGGGGGCCGGGCGCGAGGCACCGGGACCGGCGGTGCACATCAGCATGGAAAGCGCCGTCGCCGCCCTTCCCGAAAGCTGCAAGCGAGAGCCGTGTTGTGGCGCCGGACGGTTCTCTGCATAGCTGGAATCAGCGCAACGCCGGTCCCTGAACGCGAGAGCCTTGTCACCGATGCAGAACGATGGAGCCCCGATACCGCGCCTGGCATTGCCGGTTGGCGCACGTCCGGCGCCGCTCGCGCGGGGCCGCGAGTTCCTGTCCATCCCGGGTCCGACGAACGTGCCCGAGGTCGTGCTGCGGTCGATGCACCGGCCCGCCGTCGACATCTATGCCGACGATCTCCTGGACACCACGACGCAGTGCCTGCAGGACCTCAAGGCCGTCTTCCGGACCGAGGGCTCGACCTACATCTACATCGCCAACGGTCACGGCGCATGGGAAGCGGCGCTGACGAACACGCTTTCCCGCGGCGACCGCGTGCTCGTCCTCGAAAGCGGGCGATTAGCCAAGGGCTGGGGCGAGCAGGGCGACATGCTCGGGCTCGAGGTCGAGATCCTGCCGGGCGACTGGCGCCGCGCCGTCGACCCGGACGCGGTCGAGGCGCGGCTGAGGGCGGACGCCGCGCACGCCATCAAGGCGATCCTGGTCGTCCAGATCGACACGGCCTCGGGCGTGGTCAACGACATCCCGGCGATCCGGTCGGCGATGGACGCCGCAAGCCACCCGGCCCTGTTGATGGTCGACGGCATCGCCTCGATCGGCTGCATGCCGTTCGAGATGGACCGTTGGGGCGTCGACGTCGCGGTGACGTGCTCGCAGAAGGGCTTGATGATGACGCCCGGGCTCTCGTTCGTGGGCGCGGGGACCCGGGCGAAGGCGGCTCACGCAACGGCTGATCTTCGCACCGCCTACTGGGACTGGACGGCGCGCGACCTGCCGGAAAACTATCGCAAGTTCTGCGGCACGGCGCCGGAGCACATGCTGTTCGGCTTGCGCACGGCGCTGGAGCTGCTGTTCGAAGAAGGGCTCGAGAACGCCTGGGCGCGCCACATCGCCCTGGCCGACGCGGTGCAGGCCGCCGTCGCGGTCTGGGCGGAGCAGGGCGCGCTTGCCTTCAACATCCTCGAGCCTGCCGAGCGGTCGGCCGCGGTGACGACGATTCTGACGCCGGGCTTCGACCCGGAACGTCTGCGTGACTTCACCCGCGAGAACCTCGGCGTGGTCCTCGGCTCGGGCATCGGCGAGCTCACGGGAATGGCATTCCGCATCGCCCACATGGGCTACGCCAATGCGCCGATGGTGCTGGGCACCGTGGGCGCCACGGAAGTCGCGCTGAGGGCGCTTGGACTGCCGCATGGCAAAGGCGGTCTCGAGGCCGCCACAGCCGCGCTCGCCCGCCACTTCGAACCGGCTGCCTGAGCCCGGCGCTCGCCGGCTCGCATCGCTTCAGGGCGCTTGTACCCCGGCGGGTTTTCTCTGGTACGCGCGCGCCGCGCGGACCAGTGGTCGCACGTCGTCAAGGTCGGGCGTGCGACCTCAGCGGTCCCGGCCGGGTACGGGCGGCGGCGCGAGGTGGAAACCGCGGCCGGCATAATCGAAGCCGAGCAGGGCGTTCACCGGTTCGGCGCGGTTGACCGGGCTCGCATAGTAGGCCCGGATCTCGACGATCCGGGTCACGTCGGGCGTGAACACATACCATTCGTCCCCGCGCAGCACCTCGCCGACCGCCGTCTTCCAGTGCGTCCATTCGATCACCGCCTCGCGCCCGTCCGCGGCGGCCAGAACCTTCTCGATCGTCCACTTCGAACCGAGTTGGGCGACGCATCGTACCCAGCCGTCCGCCACGGCGGCGGCGCCGCGCCAGGGAGCGCCGGGGAGGCCCGGCGGGAAATAATGGGTCCCCTCGGGCGTGAAGCAGTCGATCAGTCCCTGGCGGTCGCCGGCGTTGCACATGGCGAAGTAGTGCCGGATCAGAGCCTCGGCGCGTGCTGCGGGCGTCATCAGCGGGCTCCCCCTGCGCGGTGGGCGTCATATTCGGCGAGCGTCGCCTCGTCGGGCGGATAGGTGCCCCAAAGGGGCGCGCCGGCGTCGATGCGCCGGAACAGCCAGGCCTCACGCTCTTCCTGGGCGACTGCGTCACGGGCCACCTCGGCGGCGATCGCGCGCGGGATCACCGTGACGCCGTCGGCATCACCAACTGGCCTGCCCCCCTTGAAGTGGTCCTCCCTGAGGTATGGGTTTTGAGCCCTATTGGAGGACGGACAGATGGCGAGGAAGCGGCATAGGCCCGAGGAGATAGTCACGAAGCTTCGGCAGGTTGAGGTCCTGACGGCGCAGGGCAAGTCG
>CAMDHY010000118.1 GCA_945898215.1 Pseudoxanthobacter soli DSM 19599
CCCCCCCCCCCCCCCGCCGAGCCGGTCGGGAAACACCTCCTTAACGCCGTCTGGTTACGCTTCTGTCGTTGCGCGCCCTCCGGGCGCCGACGGTGCGGGAGGCAGGCATGACGTCATCGGCGGAGGGATCGGCGCCGGCGCAGCCGGACGGTGGCGCGCCCCACCGGATCGTGGCGGCCGGCCCGGCCAGCGCGAACGCGGCAAGTACAGCTCAATCCCGTGAACACCCCGTTCCCGCTGATCCGCTTGCGGGCGTCAACCCGGCACTCGCTTCGGCCTTCGCGGCTATCGCCGCCCTCGTCTCATCCAGCGACACAGACGCTCCCGGCCATGCCCCATCCGCGCTCGCTCTGCGCCGCGCCGCCCTCAATCGCGCGGCCGCCCGCCTCGACGGCGGACTCGCGGTGCTGGGGGAGGCGCGGCGCGCGCTCGCCGGCGACGCGCCCGCCGCCGCCGTGGCCGCCGCGGAGGCAGAGTGCCGGCGCCTCTCACGCGACCTCGCGCTCTACCTTCCGAGCCTCGCGTCCGTCGAAGAACCGGACCCGAGCCTTCCCGGCCGCCCGGAGTTCGAGGCCGTCATCGGCCGGCTCTGCGAGACGACGCGCTCGCAAGGGCGCTCGTCGTCGATGCTGCTGCTCGGCGTCGATCGCCTGTCGCGGCTCGACGCAGCACATGGCGAGGGCGCGAGCGGGGACGTGCTTGCCGCCGTCGGCCGGGCGATGACGTCGAGCCTCTCAGGTATCGCCCGCGTCTTCCGCTTCGATCTCGACGTCTATGCAGCCGTGCTGCCCGACGTGCCGCTGCGGCAGGCGGTGGCTGTAGCGGAGAACCTCCGACGCTCGATGATGGACCGGCGACTGGTCAGGCGGTCGTCCGGCGACCTGCTCGGCCGCATCACGCTCTCGGCCGGCGTCGTCTCGACGGTCGCCGATGCCGACCCGGCGTCGGCCGTCGACCGGGCCGTGCGGTGCCTCGGCGAGGCGCAGTGGCACGGCGGCAACCGCGTCGTCTGCGAGACGGACCCGGCCTTCGAGCAGGCGCTGCGGGCGATCGCCTGAGAGCGCTATGGCGCCGGGCTGGAGTTGCTACCGCGCCAGTCGCTTCCGCTTCGAGGCCGGCTTGCCGCTCCGCCCGCCCGCCTTCTTCGCCATAGCCCGCCCCGCCGCTTCCCGGGCGAGTTCGATCCACGGCCGCAACGCGTCGGGGTCATCCAGCGCCTCCGCCGGCGCGCGGCGGTAGGAGGTGATGACCCGCCGTTCGCACTTGGCCACGTAGGAGAAGGGCGCGAGGCGCGCCGCGTCGAAGGCGGGTGTCGTCTCGGCATCGGACTTGAGATAGAGCACGCCGTCGGCGACGAGGGCGACGATGATGCCGTCGAGATAGACGCCCTGGCCGCCGAAGAAGCGCCGGACGCCGACGGCGCCGAACGGCCCGAACAATTCCTGCAGCCACTCCGGGTCCAGCATCGCTTCGGGCCCCCTGCCCGTTCGCCCGTCGCGGCGCGGGATCAGTCGGCGCGCGTCAGCCCCATCTGCCAGAAATCCGCCTCGAGGCGCGTCGCCTGCCGGAAGATGGAGGCGAGACGGTCGAAGCGCGCCTCGGACAGGCGGACGGCTGCGGAGGCGTCGAGGGCCGCGCGCGAGCGTCGGGCGATCTCGCGGTAACCCTCGCCGGCGTACTCGGCGATCCAGTCGCGATAGGGGTTTGATGCCTCGAGCGCGCCCGGGCGGGCAGCGAGCGTCGCGCCGATCTCGGCATAGCCGACGACGCAGGGGGCGAGCGCCACCTGCAGATCGAGGAGATCACCGCGCAGGCCGGTGTCCAGCACATAGCGCGTGTAGGCGACGGTGGCGCGCGCTTCCGGCACCGTCTCGAGTTCGGCCGCCGTCAGGCCCCAGCTGGCGCAGAGCCGCACGTGCAGGCTCATTTCGTCGAGGATCGCCGAGACGCCCGAGGCGGCCTGGCGCATTTCGGCCAGCGTGTCGCCCTTGAAGACGGCGAGCGCATAGGCGCGGGCGAACTGGATGAGGAACAGATAGTCCTGGGCGAGATAGTGCCGGAAGCTCTCCACCGGAAGCGTGCCGTCACCGAGGCCGCGCACGAACGGGTGGTCGACATAAGCGTCCCAGTCGGACGCCGTCGCCGCCTTCAGGCGATCGAACAGATCGCCACCATTGTGGTTGCTCAGAGGCGCCACGACCACGCCGGCAGCGCTCACGCAGGAACGCCGCCCGCCAACGCACCGGGGTCGGCCGCCTTCAGCGAGACAGACTCGCCGCAGCCGCAGGCCGAGACCTGGTTCGGGTTCTCGAAGACGAAGCCAGTCGAGAGCTTCGAGGCACGGAAGTCCATGCGGGTGCCGAGCAGGAACAGCACCGCCTTCGGATCGACGTAGACGCGGGCGCCTTCAGTCTCGACGAGTTCGTCGCCGGGCGTCGCCGCGTCGGCGAGCGCCACGGTGTAGCTCATGCCGGCGCAGCCGCCGTTCTTGATGCCGACGCGCAGGCCCGCAACCGGGCGCTCGGACGCCTCGACGATCTCGCGCACCCGCGCTGCGGCGGCGGGCGTCATGCTCATGACGGACGGACGGGGACGCAGGCTCGCCATCGGCGGAACTCCTCGGGGCGCCCATGGGCACCGGTTGTTCTTAATCTAGGAAGTCCGGGCTGTTTGCGAAACCCCTCTCCCGCAGATGAGGCTTCGACGAGACACATCACTGCGGACGGCGCTCAGTAGTTCTCCCAGAGCCCCGGCGAGACTAGTTCGACGAGATGGTCGTCGGGATCGCGGAAATAGAGGCTGGTGCCACCCCGCGGCCAGACGATCTCGGATTCGATCTCGACGCCTGCCTACCGCAGGCGGTTGCGCCACGGCGCCACTGCATCCGCCGAGATCGCGAAGGCGAAGTGCTGTGCGCCGCTGGCGTCGTGAGCCGGGACGATACCGCTCGGCAGCGTCACCGGCTCCACCGTCCCACCCCTCAGGAAGATGAGGAAGACGCTCGCGGGACCAACGGGGTAGGCGGTGAGGCGGTCGTCCGAAAACATCGGCGAGAGTCCGAAGACGCTCTCGTAGAAGGCCCGCGCCCGCGCCATATCGTCGACGTAGATGCCGGTCTCGAGGACGCCCGTGAGGCCGGGTGAGGTCGCCGTGCCGCTCATCGCCAACCCATCGCGCTCAATACCAGTCGAGGGCGACCTTCGCCTCTTCCGACATCCGGCTCGGGTCCCACGGCGGATCGAAGGTCATCGCCACCTTGACGTCGCCGATGCCTTCGACGGCCGAAACGGCGTTCTGCACCCAGCCCGGCATCTCGCCGGCGACCGGGCATCCGGGCGCCGTCAGCGTCATGTCGATCGCCACCGTGCGGTCGTCGTCGATGTCGATCTTGTAGATGAGCCCGAGCTCGTAGATGTCGCAGGGGATCTCGGGATCATAGACCGTCTTCAGGGCGGCGACGATGTCGCCGGTCAGCCGGTCGAGTTCTTCCGGCGGAATGGCGGAGACGGCAGCGGCCACCGCGGCGCCTTCCGAGGCGGGCGCGGCGTCTTGCATCATCAGCGTGGCATCATCCATCATCGTCTCGCTCATGCGAAGAATCTATGGGCCTTGTCGATGGCATCCGCAAGGCGGTCGACTTCCGCCCTCGTGTTGTAGAGACCGAACGAGGCGCGGCAGGTGGCCGTCACGCCGAGGCGGTCCATCAGCGGCACGGCACAGTGGGTGCCGGCCCTGACCGCGATGCCCTCGCGGTCGAGGATGGTGGCGACGTCGTGCGGGTGGGCGCCTTCGAGCGCGAACGAGACGATGGCGCCACGGCCAGGCGCGTGGCCATAGGTGCGCACGGAGTTGAGGCGCGACAAGCGCTCGTCGGCGTAGTCCCGCAGGTCGTTTTCGTGGGCGGTGATCGCCGCCCGGCCGAGGCCGTCGACATAGTCGATCGCCGCGGCGAGCCCGATCGCCTGGGCGATCGGCGGCGTGCCGGCCTCGAAGCGGAACGGCGGGTCGCCATAGGTGACGCCGGTCTCGCTGACGGTGCGGATCATCTCGCCGCCGCCCTGGTAGGGCCGCATCGCGTCGAGCAGCGCGCGCTTGCCATAGAGCACGCCGATGCCCGTCGGCCCGTAGAGCTTGTGGCCGGTGGCGACGTAGAAGTCGGCGTCGAGCGCCCGCACGTCGACGGCCAAGTGCACGGCGCCCTGGCAGCCGTCGACGAGCACCGGCACGCCACGGGCGTGGGCGAGGCGCGTCACCTCGGCGACCGGCACGACGGTGCCGAGCACGTTCGACATGTGGGTGATGGCGACGAGCTTGGTGCGCGGCGACAGCGCCTTCTCGAAGGCGTCGAGGTCGAAGTCGCCGTCGTCCTTCAGCGTCACCCACTTCAGCACCGCACCCTGGCGCTCGCGCAGGAAGTGCCACGGCACGATGTTGGAGTGGTGCTCCATGACGGTGAGCACGATCTCGTCGCCGGCACCGATGTTCACCCCACCCCAGCTGGACGCCACGAGGTTCACCGCCTCGGTGCCGCCCTTGGTGAAGATGATCTCGTCGGTGGAGGCGGCGTTGAGGAAGCGGCGCACCGTCTCACGCGCCGCCTCATAGGCGTCGGTGGAGGCGTTCGACAGGAAGTGCAGGCCGCGGTGGACGTTGGCGTAGTCCTCCGCATAGGCCTGACGGATGCGGTCGAGCACCGGCGTAGGCTTCTGCGCCGAGGCGGCGTTGTCGAGATAGACCAGCCGCTTGCCGTGCACCGTGCGCGACAGGATCGGGAAGTCCTGCCGGACGCGCTCGACGTCGAAGGCCGCCGCGATCTTCGTGTCGATCATCGTCATGTCGCCTCGCCTCCGATCGCCGCCAGCCGCGCCCGCAGCCGCGCCGTCAGTGCTTCCGCAATCGCCTCGTCGCCGACGCCCTCGATCGCCTCCGCCAGGAAGGCTTCCAGCAGCAGCGCCTCGGCCACCGCCTTCGGAATGCCGCGGGTGCGCATGTAGAACAGCGCCGTCTCGTCGAGCCGGCCCGAGGTGGCGCCATGGCCGCACTGGACGTCGTCGGCGAAGATCTCGAGCTCGGGCTTGTTGATCGCCTCGGCGCCGTCGCCTGTGAGGATCGCCTGCGTCATCATCCGCCCGTCGGTGCGCTGCGCCTGCGGGGCGACACAGATCTTGCCCTGCACCACCGAGCGCGCCTCGTCGGCGACGACGGCGCGGAAGCGTTCCTTGCTCGCACAGTCCGGCACGGCGTGGTTCATCACCAGCGTCGCGTCGGAGTGGCGGCGGCCGTCGAGGTGGGTCGCAGCCTCGAAGCCGACGCGGCTGTCGCGGCCGGCAAAGTCGACGAAGCCCTGATCGCGCGACAGCGCCGCGCCGAAGTTCACCGACAGCCGGTCGAGCGCGCTGCCGGCGCCGAGGCGGGCGACGAGGGTGGAGAGGTGCAGCGCCGCCGGCCCCTCCTCCTGCAGGCGGGCCCAGGTGACGCGCGCGCCGTCGGCGATGTCGAGTTCGATGGCGCCACTCGCCTGGTAGGCAATGCCGGCCGGGCCGGCATGATGCTCGAGGAAGCGCACGGTGGCGCCCGCGCCGACCTCGACGACGTGGCGCGTGGTGACGGCGACGGCCGCGTCAGCCACCACCAGCGAGAGGATCGCGATCGGCTCGGCGACGGTTGCGCCAGCGGCGACGCGGATGACGACGCCGTCCTGCCAGAAGGCGGTGTTGAGGGCGAGGACGGGGTCCTCGTTGCCAGCGGCGAGCCGCCCGATCGGTAGGTCGGCGTCCGGCAGCCGTGCCCGCTCCGCGAGCGAGGCGATCTCGACGGCGCCGTCGAGGCCGGCGAGCGTGGAGAGGCCGGGCTCGAAGCGGCCGTTGACGAAGACGATGCGGCGGGCGGCGAGCCCGTCCCAGTCCCACGCCGCCGCGACAGCGGCCGCGGCAGCAATCGTGTCCGCCGGCGGCGCCACGGGCGCGAGCGCACCGAAGGCGGCGCGCAGGTCGGTGTACTTGTAGGCCTCGACCCGCCGGCTCGGCAGGCCCGTCGCGACCACCGACGCACCGGCGGCGCGGCGCTGGTCGCCGAGGCGGTCGGAGCCCTCCGGAAGGGCGGCGACGCGGCTCGCGAGGTCCTCCTCGGCGGCGGTCAGGCGTCGGCGCATCTCGGCGTTCATCGTGCCGTCCTCACGCCGCCGCCGCGCCGAGGTACTCGGCATAGCCGCGCTCCTCGAGCTCGAGCGCCAGGCCCGGGCCGCCGGTCTTGACGATCTTGCCGCCGGAGAGAACGTGCACGACGTCGGGCACGATCAGGTCGAGCAGCCGCTGGTAATGGGTGATGACGAGCATGCCGCGCTCGGGCGAGCGCAGCGCGTTGACGCCGTCGGCGACGATCCTGAGCGCATCGATGTCGAGGCCGGAATCGGTCTCGTCGAGCACGCAGAGCCGCGGCGACAGCACCGCCATCTGCAGGATCTCGTTGCGCTTCTTCTCGCCGCCCGAGAAGCCGACATTGACCGGCCGCTTCAGCATCTCCGGCGAGATGCCGAGCTTGTCGGCCTCGGCGCGGACGCGCTTCATGAAGTCGGCCGTCGACAGGTCCGGCTCGCCGCGCGCCTTGCGCTGCGCCGTCAGCGCCGCCTTCAGGAACGTCATGTTGGCGACGCCGGGGATCTCGACCGGGTACTGCAGCGCCAGAAACACGCCCGCCGCCGCCCGCTCCTCGGGCTCGAGCTCTAGCAGGTCCTGCCCGTCGAGGGTGATCGTGCCGTCGGTCACCTCGTAGTCGTCGCGGCCGGCGAGCACGTGCGACAGCGTCGACTTGCCCGAGCCGTTCGGACCCATGACCGCGTGCACCTCGCCGGCGCCGATCGTGAGGTTCAGCCCGTGCAGGATCTCGCGCTCGCCGACGGATGCGTGGAGGTTGCGGACCTCGAGCAGGTTGGTCATCGTCGTCTCGCTCATTTCGTCGTGTTCTTCTCGTTCGCGGCGCCGGTGCTTCCGTCGCCTGTCAATCAGATCGGCGTCTTCCCGGACGCGAAGCAACGCGGAACGATCCGGGACGAAAGTTCACTGCCGGAAGCGCCTTCGGCGCAGGCTGGACGCTGGGTCCCGGATCGGCGCTCGCTCACGCTCGCTTGTCCGGGATGACGCATCGCATGCGTCCGCGCCTGTCCGCGACGGCGGCGCCGTCCCTACCCGACGCTCCCCTCCAGGCTGACGCCGATCAGCTTCTGCGCCTCGACGGCGAACTCCATCGGCAGCTGCTGGATGACGTCCTTGACGAAGCCGTTGACGATCAGCGCCACCGCCTCCTCCTGCGGGATGCCCCGCGAGCGGCAGTAGAACAGCTGCGCGTCGGAGATCTTCGACGTGGTCGCCTCGTGCTCGAACACCGCCGTCTTCGTCTTCGCCTCGATATAGGGGATCGTGTGCGCCCCGCACTGGTCGCCGATCAAAAGCGAGTCGCACTGGGTGTAGTTGCGCGCACCGTCGGCCTTGCGGTGCGCCTGCACCAGGCCGCGATAGGTGTTCGACGAGTGGCCGGCGGAGATGCCCTTCGAGATGATGCGGCTCGAGGTGTTCTTGCCGAGGTGGATCATCTTCGTGCCGGAATCGACCTGCTGGTAGCCGTTCGAAACCGCGATCGAATAGAATTCGCCACGGGAATTGTCGCCGCGCAGGATGCAGCTCGGGTACTTCCAGGTGATCGCCGAACCGGTCTCCACCTGCGTCCAAGAGATGCGCGAGTTGTGCCCGCGGCAATCGCCCCGCTTGGTGACGAAGTTGTAGATGCCGCCCCGGCCTTCCTTGTCGCCGGGATACCAGTTCTGCACCGTCGAGTACTTGATCTCGGCATCGTCGAGCGCCACGAGTTCGACCACCGCCGCGTGCAGCTGGTTCTCGTCGCGCATCGGCGCCGTGCAGCCCTCGAGATACGAGACGTGCGCGCCCTTGTCGGCGATGATCAGCGTGCGCTCGAACTGGCCGGTGTTGCGCTCGTTGATGCGGAAATAGGTGGAGAGCTCCATCGGGCAGCGCACGCCCGGCGGGATGTAGACGAACGAGCCGTCGGAGAAGACGGCCGAGTTCAGGGTCGCGTAGAAGTTGTCGGTGACCGGCACGACCGAGCCGAGGTAGCGGCGCACCAGCTCCGGGTGCTCGCGCACGGCCTCCGAGATCGAGCAGAAGATGACGCCCGCCTTGGCGAGCTCCTCCTTGAAGGTCGTCACCACCGAGACGGAATCGAACACCGCATCGACCGCGACGCGCGACCCCGCCCCCTCGACGCCGGCGAGGATCTCGCGCTCGCGCAGCGGGATGCCGAGCTTCTCGTACATGGCGAGGAGCTCCGGATCGACCTCGTCGAGGCTCTTCGGCCCGGCGGTCGACTTCGGCGCGGAATAGTAGTGCAGGTCCTGGAAATCGATCGGCGGGTAGTGCACCCGCGCCCAGGTCGGCTCGGCCATGGTCTGCCAGCGGCGGAACGCGTCGAGACGCCACTCCAGCATCCAGGCCGGCTCGGCCTTCTTCTCCGAGATGAAGCCGACGATGTCCTCGTCGAGGCCCTTGCGGACCTTGTCGCTCTCGATCTCGGTGACGAACCCGTACTTGTACTGATCGACGTCGATCGCGCGCACGCGGTCGACCGTCTCCTGGACTGCCGGCATCTCGCTCTCCATCCACGGCGGTTTCAAGGACCGCTGGTTGCAGAAGCCTGATTTCGACGCCTAGCGGCGCCCCTCAGGCGGCCTGTCCGACGCTCGGTCGAAGCCGGGCCACCAGTTTCCGCCACGCGGCGAGGAACCGCGCGACGTCGTCTTCCTGCGTCTCCCACCCGAGACTGACGCGGATTACTCCGCGGGCCAGCTCGCCCGGAACGCCCATCGCCGACAGCACCGCTGACGCGGCGACCTTGCCGGACGAGCACGCCGCCCCCGATGACACCGCCACCCCGTCGAGGTCGAGGGCGATCACCGCGGTTTCGGCGGCGACCCCCGGGACGGCGAAGCAGGACGTCGTCGGCAGCCGCTGGGCATTCCGGCCGAACACGACCGTGGCGTCACACATAGTGTCGAGGTCGGCTTCGAGCCAGTCCCGAAGGCGCCCGCAGCGATGGATTTCCTCTAAATCGACTCGTGCGGCGGCAGCGGCGGCGCCGAAACCGGCGATCATCGGCACGGCTTCCGTTCCGGCGCGCCTCCGGCGCTCCTGGCCGCCACCGGTCAGAAGCGGCGGCACCGACACGCCCGGGCGAACGACGAGGGCGCCGACGCCCTTCGGGCCGCCGATCTTGTGGGACGACAGCGACAGGAGGTCGGCCCCGAGCGCCACCATGTCCACCGGCATGCGCCCAGCCGCCTGCACGGCATCGACGTGCAGGAGACCGCCCGCAGCGTGGACGAGGCGCGCCGCCTCCGCGACCGGCTGGACGACGCCGGTCTCGTTGTTGGCGAGCATCAGCGAGACGAGCGGTCGCTGCCCGCAGGCCGTGGCTGCCTCCAGCATGTCTGCAAGACGGTCGAGCCGGACGACGCCGTCCCCGTCGACGGGCACGACGGCCACGTCGTCCGGCCGGAAGCGTCCACCCGCGGCCACCGAGGGGTGCTCGATCGCAGAGACGAGCAGCAGCGGCTCGCCGGCACCGCACAGCGCCGGCGACAGTGCCGTGACGTTCGCCTCTGTCGCGCCGCTGGTGAAGACGACCTCGGCGGCCGGTGCGCCGACCAAGGCGGCGACGGCGGTGCGGGACGCCTCGACCGCCGCCCGGGCCTGCCGGCCTTCGGCGTGGACGGAGGAGGGGTTTCCGGGGAGGTCCAGCGCGGCGCAGACGGCCTCGCGCGCCACCGGCCGCAGCGGCGCGCTCGCCGCCCAGTCGAGGTAGCTGCGAGGCGTGCCGGCGCTGGCGCCGCGGCCCTGGACCATCCACATCCCCTGACGCGGCGGGTCTCGCCCGCTGCTGCGCCAACCTGTTCACCGTCGACCGTCGGAAGACCGGCCGAATTGAGGCGACGCTTGCAAATCCTTGCGTCACCGACGATAACCGGCGCCGACGAGGGCAGGATAGCACTGTCGACGCGGCGTACGCTGGCGAGTCGGGCTCGGCAACGTTTCGAATTGTTCTAACGATTTCCCTTGTAGGGACAGCCCTCTAGGCCGTCAAGGCGGACCAACGAGGCACGCCTGGAGCCTGATTGCCGCCGCCGACCGCCCGTCGCACCGCCGTCGCGACCGTCGGACTTGCCCTGATCTTCCTTCTCTGGAGACCCTGCCCCGCTATGCCCGAGGTCATCTTCAACGGTCCCGCCGGACGGATCGAAGGCCGCTTCCAGCCTGCGAAGCGCCGCAACGCCCCGATCGCGATGGTGCTGCACCCGCACCCGCAGTTCGGCGGCACGATGAACAACCAGATCATCTACCAGCTGTATTACATGTTCGCGAAGCGCGACTTCGCTGTGCTGCGCTTCAATTTCCGCGGCGTCGGTCGCAGCCAGGGCGCCTTCGACCACGGCCAGGGCGAGCTCTCGGACGCGGCCTCGGCGCTCGACTGGGCGCAGAGCATCCACCCCGATGCCCGCGCGTGCTGGATCGCCGGCTTTTCCTTCGGCGCCTGGATCGGCATGCAGCTCCTGATGCGGCGGCCCGAGATCGAGGGCTTCATCTCGATCGCGCCGCCAGCGAACCTGCACGACTTCTCGTTTCTGGCGCCCTGCCCGTCGTCCGGCCTGATCGTCCACGGCGACATCGACAAGGTTGTGCCGCTCAAGGACGTGCAGAACCTCGTCGACAAGCTGAAGACGCAGAAGGGCATCATCATCGAGCAGCGCGTGCTCGAGGGTGCCAACCACTTCTTCGAGGACCGCGTCGACCCGCTGCTCGGGATCTGCTCGGACTATCTCGACCGTCGCCTCGCCGCGACCGCCGACGCCGCCTGAGGGCGGCGGCTCCAACCCGGCGCGTGCGGCCGTTCAGGCCGCCCGCCGCCGCGGTTCGACCCGCCTGCCGCCGGTGAGCGGCCGCGCCACGCCGGTGGTGCCGGGGAAGGTGATCGGCAGGCCGCTGAGCGAGCGCACCGCCAGATAGGCGAAGGCCTGCGCCTCGATCGCGTCCGCCGACCAGCCAAGCGCGTCGGCGCTGTCGACCGGCACGCCCGTGCGGGCGGCGAGCGCCGCCATCAGCACCGGATTGCGGGCACCGCCGCCGCAGACGACGACCCGCTCCACCCCACCTGACAGCGCCAGCCCGCGCCCCACCGTCTCGGCGGTGAAGGCGACGAGCGTCGCGGCGGCATCGGCGGTCGAGAGATGCGCGACCGGCGATGCGGAAAAGGCGTTGCGGTCGAGCGACTTCGGCAACGGCCGGGCGAAGTACGGGTGGTCCATCAGCACCGCCAGAGCCGCCGCGTCGACCGTGCCAGCGGCGGCGGTGCGGCCGCCCTCGTCCATGCGCGCGCCGGTGCGGGTGCCCATCAAGTCGTCGATGAGCGCATTGCCGGGGCCGGTGTCGAAGGCGACGAGGCCGTCGTCGGCGCCGATCAGCGTCAGATTGGCGACGCCGCCGACATTCAGGATCGCGATGGGACACGGCAGCGCGGCGGCGGCCGCCAGCGCACGGTGGTAGACGGGCACCAGAGGCGCGCCCTGGCCGCCGGCCGCGACGTCGTCGGCGCGCAGGTCGAACACCACCGGAATGCCGAGCGCCTCGGACAGCGCCGCGCCGTCGCCGATCTGCACCGTCAGCCGCCGCTCGGGTGCGTGGAACACCGTCTGGCCGTGGAAGCCGACCACCGCGACACCGGCCGGATCGATGGCGTTCTCGGCGAGGAAGGCGCGCACCGCCTCGACGTGCGCCGTCGTCACCACCCGTTCGGCCGTGGCGAGCGCCGGGGGGCGGTCGTGGCGGTCGGTCAGCGTTGTCGCCGCGGCGAGCGCCGCGCGGATCGCCTCGCGCTCCGCGCTCGCAAAGGGCCGGAAGCCGCTCGGGCCGGGGCGGACGATCGCCTCCCCGTCCGTCTCGATCAGCGCCACGTCGACGCCGTCCATCGACGTCCCGCTCATCAGTCCGATCGCCCGCACGGTCTCCGCCATGGCGACGCCTCCCTTTCGCGTGCAACAGCCCGATCAAACCGGCTATAGAGCCGCCAGCTTAACACGAGGAGAACCGGCGCCACTGCCGGCAGGACGAGAGACCGAGACGATGACCGACGCCGCCACCACCGTCCCGACCGAAGCCGCCATGCCGGCCTTCCGGTCCCAGTTCCTGTCGACGCTGGCGGCGCGCGGCTATCTGCACCAGTGCTCGGACCCTCAGGCGCTCGACGGGCTCCTCGCCGGCGGCACGGGCGTGCCCGCCTATATCGGCTTCGACTGCACGGGGCCGAGCCTGCACGTCGGCCACCTGATGGGCATCATGATGCTGCGGCGCTTCCAGCAGGCCGGCCACAAGCCGATCGTGCTGATGGGCGGCGGCACCACCAAGGTCGGCGACCCCTCCGGCAAGGACGAGGCGCGCAAGCTCCTCACCGACGCCGACATCGAGGCGAACAAGGCCTCGATAAAGACCGCGTTCGACCGCTTCCTGACGTTCGGCGACGGCCCGACCGACGCGATCATGGTCGACAACGCCGAGTGGCTGGACGCGCTCGCCTACATCCCGTTCCTGCGCGATGTCGGCCGGCACTTCTCGGTCAACCGCATGCTCACCTTCGATTCGGTGCGGATGCGGCTCGAGCGCGAGCAGCCGCTGTCCTTCCTCGAATTCAACTACATGATCCTGCAGGCCTACGACTTCGTCGAGCTCGGCCGGCGCTACGGCTGCCGGCTGCAGATGGGCGGCTCGGACCAGTGGGGCAACATCGTCAACGGCATCGACCTCGGCCGCCGCGTCGCCGACTTCGAGCTGTTCGCCGTCACCTGCCCGCTGATCACCACCGCGTCAGGCGCCAAGATGGGCAAGACGGCGGCCGGCGCCGTCTGGCTCAACGCCGACATGCTGTCGCCGTGGGACTACTGGCAGTTCTGGCGCAACACGGCGGACGCCGACGTCGAACGCTTCCTGAAACTGTTCACCGACCTGCCCCTCGACGAGATCGCCCGGCTTTCGGCGCTGCCGGGCCAGGAAATCAACGAGGCGAAGAAGGTGCTCGCCACCGAGGCGACGGCGATGCTGCACGGCCGGGAGGCGGCCGACGCGGCCGCCGAGACGGCGCGCCGCACCTTCGAGGAGGGCGGCCTCGCCCAGTCGCTGCCGACGGTGGAGATCCCGCAGGCCGACCTCGAGGGCCTCGGCCTGCTGACGGCGATCGTCCGCGCCGGCCTCGCGACGTCCAACGGCGAAGTCCGCCGCGCCATCGCCAACGGCGCCATCCGCGTCAACGACGCGGTGGTGAGCGACGACAAGGCGGTGCTGAGTGCGAGCCACCTCGTCGAGGGCGTCGTGAAGCTCTCCAACGGCCGCAAGAAGCACGTCCTGCTCAGGCCGGTGTGATTAAACAAAGGACTCCGCGCGGAGCGCGTCCCTAACCCCTCCCCCCTCGTGGGGGAGGTCGGGAGGGGGCCGCCG
>CAMDHY010000119.1 GCA_945898215.1 Pseudoxanthobacter soli DSM 19599
GACTTGCCCTGCGCCGTCAGGACCTCAACCTGCCGAAGCTTCGTGACTATCTCCTCGGGCCTATGCCGCTTCCTCGCCATCTGTCCGTCCTCCAATAGGGCTCAAAACCCATACCTCAGGGAGGACCACTTCAAGGGGGGCAGGCCAGGGGCACTGCTGCATGACGGCGATCTCGCGCGGCCGCGGCAGCGGGATGTCGACGATGCCGGCGACCTTGCCGGGCCTCGGCGTCATGACGACGACGCGGTTGGACAGGAATACCGCCTCGGAGATGTTGTGCGTCACGAAGATCACCGTGATGCCGGCGCTTTCCGCGAGCCGCAGCAGTTCGAGGTTCATCGCTTCGCGGGTGAACTCGTCAAGTGCGCCGAACGGCTCGTCCATCAGGAGGAGCTTCGGCTCGTAGGTGAGCACGCGGGCGAGCGCGACGCGCTGCTGCATGCCGCCCGAGAGCTGCTTCGGGTAGGCGGTGAGGAAGTCGCTGAGGCCGACGGTGGCGAGCACCGAACGGGCCTTCTCGCGCACCGTGGCGACGTTCAGTCCCATCACTTCCGCCGGGAGCAGGACGTTCGATTCGACCGTCCGCCACGGCAGCAGCACCGGCGCCTGGAACATGAAGCCGACGTGCCTGAAGGGCTCGATCACCGGCTGGCCGGATATGTCGACCGTTCCGCTGGTGGCGTCGAGCAGGCCGGCGATGATGTTGAGCAGCGTCGACTTCCCGCAGCCGCTGCGGCCGACGAAGGAGACGAACTCACGCTCGCGGATTGTGACGTCGACGCCCTCGAGGGCGACGACGTCGCGGTCTTCGAGGTGGAAGATCTTCGAAAGACCCCGCACCTCGACGATCGCTACGGCCGCCTCCGACCGGCTTGCGCCGGCCGGTGCTTCGACCTTGGACAGGACTGCCGAGGACATCACTGACGCGGAGCCTTGGCGGCGTCGTGATCGAACTTGTTGGCGTCCTCGATCAGCGAGGAGTCGAGCATCATGTCGAGGTCGATGTCCAGCATTTGGGCACCCTCCTCCTCTTTCCCCTACCGCATGAAGGTGTGGTAGGCCTCGATGCCCGGGCGATAGTGGGTGCCGATCGGGGCGGAGGCCAGGTCGGCCGGGCGCTCCTTCAGGAGCCGCGCCGCGTCGAAGGACGCGTTGGCGAGAGCCTTGTCCTCGAACTCTTCCGGCGCAAGCCGCTCGGCGATCGCAAACGAGAGGTCACGGTTCGCCTCGACATAGAGGAGACCCTTGGCGAGGGCGCGGACGAAGCCAACGATCTGCTCGCGCTTCTCCTCGAGTGTCTCAGCGCGCACGACGATGGCGTTCCCGGGGAAGTTCTCGACCGACTTCGGCATGATGATCGTCATGTCGGTGCCGGCCGCCTCGATGGCGGCGATGTCGAACATGTTCGACGAGTAGGCGTGGACCTGGCCGGTCTGCAGGGCGTTCAGCGTCAGCGCCGAGCCGGCACCCACCGGCACGATCTCGACGTCCTGGCCCTCGGCGAGGCCGGCCTCGCGCAGCACGGCGCGCACGATCGGCACCTCGCCGCCGGACAGCTCCGATAGGCCGACCTTCTTTCCCTTCAGGTCGGCCACCGTGGTGATGCCGGACGTGGCCGGCGTCGCCAGTGTGGACACGCTCTTGAACTGGAAGGAGAAGATCTGCTTCAGGTCGTGGTCCTGCACGAGCGCGTTGAACAGCGCGCCGGTGACCGGCGAGCCGGCGTCGACGTTGCCCGCGACGAGCTGCTGCACGACCGCGCTTGAGCCGTCGAGGGCGCTCGGCTTTAGGGCGCTCGACGTGAGGGCGCTCGACCTCGGCCGCGGGGCGGCGGCGGCGCAGCGGAGCCGGACGCCCGCGGCGGCCCGACCCCCCCACGGCAGGCGCCGGGGTGGGGCCGGTACAGGGCGCGCAGACGCCGGCACCAGGCGGGTAGCTACTTCGGTGCGACCGGCAGGATGCGGGCCTCGACGTCGGCGCTGCGGGTATAGAGCCCGAGCACCTGGCCCTGCATGCGCAGGAGCGCCGCCACCGCGTCGAGCATCGGCGTGGCAATCTCGAGCCGGCGCGCGATCTCCAGCACCGAGGAGACGAGCGGGTCGATCTCCATCGGCCGGCCGAGTTCGACGTCATGGCGCGTCGAGGGCTTGTGGCCGACGATGTCGGTGCCGCCCTTGATGCGCTGGTCGATGCCGACGGCGAAGCGGGCGCCGACCGCCTCACCGACCCGCTTGCACTCGACCATCATGTCGTGGATCAGCTGCCGGGTCGCCCGGTCGGCGCCGATGACGTCGAGGCTCGCGCCGGTCAGGGCCGAAACCGGGTTGAACGAGGCGTTGCCCCAGAGCTTGATCCAGATCTCGTCGCGCAGGCGCGGCTTGCGCGGTGCCTTGAGGCCGCCGGCGATCATCATCTCCGACAGCACCTTGACGCGCTCGCTCTCGGACCCGTCCGGCTCGCCGAGCGTGAAGCGGTCGCCGCTCGAATGGTGGATCACGCCGGGCTCGGGGATGTCGCAGGCCGGGTAGACGACGCAGCCGATCGCCCGCTCGGGGCCGAAGAACTTCCACTGGGCGCCGCCGGGATCGACCGTCTCGAGCCACGTCCCGTCGAGGGAGGTGCCCGTCTTGGCGCCGTGGAAGTACCACCACGGCACGCCGTTCACCGCCGGCACCACGGCCGTCTTCGGCCCGAGCAGCGGGCGGAACTGCTCCACCACGGCCGGCACGCTGTGCGCCTTCATGCCGACGACGACGTAGTCCTGCGGCCCGAGCTCGCGCGGGTCGCTCGTCGCCTTCAGCTTGTAGGTCTTCGCCTCGCCGTCCTTCTGCAGCGTCAGGCCCTTGGCCTGGATCGCCGCAAGGTGCGGGCCGCGGGCGACCAGCGACACCTCGGCGCCGGCCTCAGCCAGGGAAGCGGCGATGTAGCCGCCGATCGCGCCAGCGCCGAATACACAGACTTTCGCCATGGTCACGCGTCTCCCAGTCCGAGCGTCTTCGCGAGCCCGATGCGCTGGATCTTGCCGGTGGCGCCCTTCGGGATCTCGGGCAGGAACAGGATCTTCTTCGGCACCTTGAAGTGGGCGAGCTTCGCCTCTGCGAAGGCTTGCAGGTCGCCGCTCGTCAGTTCCCGCCCCTCGGCGAGCACGATCGCCGCGCCCACCTCCTCGCCGAGGGTCTTGTGGGGGATGCCGAAGGTGACGCACTGCTGCACAGCCGGGTGCTCGAGCAGCACGTCGTCGACCTCGAGCGGCGAGATCTTCTCACCGCCGCGGTTGATGATCTCCTTGATGCGGCCGGTGATCTTCAGATAGCCGTCCTCGTCGAGGAAGCCCTGGTCGCCGGTGCGGAACCAGCCTTCGACGAAGCCCGTGGCGTTCGCCTGCGGATTGTTCTCGTAGCCCGCCGTGACGTTGTCGCCGCGGATGCAGACCTCGCCTTCCTCGCCCGTCGCCGCCCAGTGGTCGCCGGCGCGGATGCGGATTTCCGGGCCGGCCGGGAGGCCGACAAAGCCGGGCTTCTGCTCGCCGGGCGGCAGCGGGTTCGAGGCCATCTGGTGGGTCGCCTCGGTCATGCCGTAAGCCTCGATCACCGGGCAGCCGAAGGTCTCGCGCAGGGCCATGAACACGGGCGGCGGCAGCGAGGCCGAGGACGAGCGGACGAAGCGCAGCTTCATCGCGGCGACGCTTTCGGCGTTGCGCTCGGCGCGCTGCAGGATTGCCTGGTGCATCGTCGGCACCGCCGAGTACCACGTCGGCTTCTCGTCCACCGCCCAGTGGAAGAACTTCAGGGCGTTGAAGCCCGGTGTGCAGCAGACCGAGGCGCCGGCCGCGGCCGACGACAGCACCACGGCGATGAGACCGTGGATGTGGAAGAGCGGCATGACGTTGAGGCAGTGGTCGGCCGGTGTCAGCGCCAGCGTCCGCGAGATGTTGTTCGCCGAGGCGTGGAGGTTCGCCTGCGACAGCGGCACCACCTTCGGCCGCGAGGTGGTGCCGGAGGTGTGCAGCACCAGCGCCTCGTCGCCCTCACCGGGCAGCCGCGCCTCCGCCTCGTCGGCCCAGAGGGTGAACTCGCCGGCCGGTGCGTCGGCAGCGACGGTGAGTTCCGCAACCGGAGTGCCGACGCGCGCGGCGACGGCCCGCACCGGGTTGTCCGAACCCGCCTCGACGAGGACGAGCTTCGGCTTCAGGTCGTAGAGGTAGAACTCGAACTCGGCGTCCTTGTAGCCGGGGTTGAGCGGGGCCGCCGACAGCCCGGAGGCGACAGCGAGGAAGGCTGCAGCCATCTCCGGGCCGTTCGGCAGCACGATCGCCACGCGGTCACCTGGACCGATGCCGCGCGCGGCGAGCTGCCGGTGCGTCCTCGCCACGAGCGCGCGCAGGGCCTCGAAGGTCAGCGGCGGCCGGCCCGGCGCCGTCAACGCCGTCGCGCCCGGCGGCGCTCCCTGCAGCAAGCTCAAGACGGTCTTCGCCATCGCCGTTCCTCTCCCAGTGCGTCCCGTCTTTGCCGACGAGTTCGTGACGTCATTTGCGGGCGTCGGCCGCCGGTGTGCAAGCGGTTGCTGCGAAGTCTGACAACGAACCAATTTTACTTTGGTCCGCCGCTTTCTATTTGGTGAATGGTTGCGCGGACTGAACCGCAGGTGCAATAGGTACGCTGCACTTCCGTTTCTGTCGGCTGCGCCCGCCACGTGCGCCGGCCGATGCTGTGGCAGCACACCGGAGCGGCGCTATCTCTGTCGTCGGTGCCGCGCCGAAACCGCGCCGGGAGACGACGTCATGTGGAACAGACGAACGCCGTTGCCAGCCGGTCCGGGTCAGGAGTCGGTGTGGGACTATCCGCGCCCCCCGCGCCTCGAGCCGGTCGGCCGCCGCATCACTGTGCGCTTCGCCGGCGAGACCGTCGCCGACACGACACGCGCGTATCGGCTGCTCGAGACGAGCCACCCGCCCGTCTACTACCTGCCGCCCGGCGACGTCCGCCAGGACCTCCTCCAGCCCGCGGCGGGAACGTCGTTCTGCGAATTCAAGGGGAAGGCCTCCTACGTCACCCTCGTCGCCCACGGGCGGCGCTCGGAACGCGCCGGGTGGTTCTATGCAACCCCGGCCGCCCCATACGGTGCGCTCGCCGGCCACATCGCCTTCTATGCCTCGCGGGTGGACGAGGCACGGGTCGGGGACGACGCCGTCGAGCCACAGCCCGGCGGCTTCTACGGCGGCTGGGTGACGCCGGACATCGTCGGGCCCTTCAAGGGCGCCCCCGGCACGATGGGCTGGTGAGCCGCGGACTCTCGCCGGACTGGCGTGCCAGCCCCGCGGTAGTCTGATAGGAGAGGACAATGACCGGCGCTGATGATGCGCCTTCCGCCGCTCGTCATGAAGCGGCGATACTTCGGTGTGGCGATGGCGCCGCTCGGCGATCAGCGGTCACGGATGGGCGACGGGCTAACCGGGGGAAACACGATGGCTGGAGTTCGGGTCGCGGACGTGATGGCGAGGACGCTGGCGTCGGCGGGTATTGAGCGGGTGTGGGGCGTCGTCGGCGACAGCCTCAACGGCTTCACCGACGCCCTGCGCGCGACGCCGCAGGTGAAATGGATGCACGTGCGTCACGAGGAGGTGGCGGCCTTCGCCGCCGGAGCCGAAGCCCAACTCACCGGCAAGCTCGCCGTCTGTGCCGGCTCGTGCGGGCCGGGCAACCTGCACCTGATCAACGGCCTGTTCGACTGCCACCGCACCCGCACGCCGGTGCTTGCGATCGCGGCGCACATCCCGAGCCCGGAGATCGGCTCCGGCTACTTCCAGGAAACGCACCCGGAGAGCCTGTTCAAGGAGTGCAGCCACTACTGCGAGATGGTCTCGAGCCCGGCGCAGATGCCGCGCATCCTCGAGATCGCCATGCGCACGGCGATGCAGAAGCAGGGCGTCGCGGTGATCGTCATTCCCGGCGACGTCGCGCTGCAGGCCGCCGTCGGCCACACCGACGGCGCCTTCACCGCGATCGCGGCGCCCACCGTGGTGCCGGCCGATGCGGAGCTCGAGAAGCTCGTGGCGATGCTCGCCGAGGCGCCGCAGATCACCATACTCGCCGGTGGCGGCTGCGCCGGCGCCCACGACGAACTGGTGGCGCTCGCCGCCGCCCTGAAGGCGCCGGTGGTCCACACGCTCCGCGGCAAGCCGTTCGTCGAGTACGACAATCCCTACGACGTCGGCATGACCGGCTTCATCGGCTTCCCCTCCGGCTACCACGCCATGCTGGACGCCGACCTCCTGGTGATGGTCGGCACCGACTTCCCCTACCGGCAGTTCTACCCGACCGACGCCAAGGTGGCGCAAATCGACATCCGGCCGGAGAACCTCGGCCGGCGCACGCGCCTCGACCTCGGCCTCGTCGGCGACGTCAAGCAGACGCTCACGGCCCTGCTGCCGAAGCTGAAGCCGCGCGACGACGCCCGCTTCCTCGAGGAGGTCCAGGCGCACTACAAGCTGTCGCGCCGCGATCTCGACGCGCTCGCGACCGGCAAGCCAGGCGACAAGCCGATCCACCCGCAATATCTCGCCAAGATGATCGACGAGGTCGCCGCCGACGACGCGGCCTTCAGCGTCGATGTCGGCGAGACGACGGTCTGGGCGGCGCGTTATCTGAAGATGAACGGCAAGCGCCGGCTGATCGGCTCGCTCATCCACGGCTCGATGGCGAACGCCATGCCGCAGGCGATCGGCGTGCAGGGCGCCTTCCCGGGCCGGCAGGTGATCTCGATGTCCGGCGACGGCGGCTTCTCGATGCTGATGGGGGATATCCTGTCGCTGCGCCAGCTGAAGCTGCCGGTGAAGGTGGTGATCTTCAACAACGGCCTGCTCGGCTTCGTCGACATGGAGATGAAGGCGGCCGGCTTCCTCAATGTCGGTACCGACCTCGAGAACCCCGACTTCGCCGCGATGGCGAACGCCATCGGCATCCTCGGCATCCGCGTCGAGGATCCGGCCGACGTGCGCGGCGCGCTCGAGCAGGCGTTCGCCCATGACGGGCCGGCGGTGGTGGATGTCGTCACCGACAAGATGGAGCTGGTGATGCCGCCGGCGGTGAAGGCCGAGCAGGCCATCGGCTTCTCGCTCTATGCCGCCCGGGCGATCCTGAACGGCCGCGGCGACGAATTGCTCGAGCTCGCCAAGCGCAATTTGTTCCGGTAGCGCGAGATCACGCTTTCTGGAGACGGGAGCATCTTGGGCATCCTCGCGGACGTCGGCGGCTCTGATCTCTCGATCGGAGCCGCGACCGCAGCCGCCAAGCCTTTTGATTCCAGCAGTATTCAATCGAGCGGAGGGAGAATATCTCCTGCTAGGCCTTCGTTCACCTTGCTGACCGGGGCGGTCAATATTTCGTGAGCGGGCCTGAGATCGATCACCAAAGCGTGCCCGCCTCTTCGCGGCCATCTTTTCGCCGCGTTTGGCCGGTGCCATTGTCGCGGGGGATCTTTCGAACGATCGGAAATTTCATGCGCTTACTTGCAACGACTTTGCTCATTGCGGCGGCATGCAGCTTAACGGCCGCCCTCCCCGCCGGACCCGCCTCGGCCGCGACGGCCTATGGTGAGAACCTGCTCAAGAACCCGGGCGCCGAGAGCGGCGCTCCCGGCGCCCTGGTGCCGCGATGGGAGACGGATACCGACTTTACGGTCGTCCCCTACGGCTCGCCGGGGGTTCCGTCCCTGAAGCAGGGCAAGTCGATCGACGGCGGCAGGCAGCTGTTCTCGACTGGACCCTATTCCATGGATTTCGACGCCTGCGGTCTTGGCGTCCAGTTTATCAAGATCAAGCAGCGCGACAAGGACATCGACAGCGGCAAGGTCCGGGTCACGCTGCAAGGCTACCTCGGCACCAAGTCGATCTCCGACCAGGCCACCGTCACGATCCAGTTCCGCGACGGCAACAACCATCAGGTCGGCTCGAAGCAACTGACGATCGGTCCGGTCTCGACGGCGGGCAAGCTGCTCGAGGACACCGCCTCCCGCACGGTTCCCGACGGGACACGGATCTTGCGCGTCCAGCTCCTCGGTAACCCCGTCGAACAGACCTGCGACGCGTTCTTCGATAATCTCAGCGTGGTCCTCGAACTGCGCTGACGCATTTTACGAGAGCCGAGGGGGCGGCGCCGGTTGCCGGCCTCTCGTCGCATCCGAACCGGAAGCCCGCTCAGCGCGGCGCCGCATCGCTCGCCAGGTGCGTGGCCTCGGCCTTCAACGAGCGTCGACGAGCGGTTCGGATAGTCCTCGTCAGCGCACCGGGTCCGGGATGGCGCCGGACCACTTCGGGAAGAAGTGCTCGAGCATCATTTTCGGCAGGATCAGGCCGAAGGCCATCGCGAGCAGGATCACAGCCGCCGTCGTACCGTCGACGACGAGCGGCATGAGCAAGGCGGGCGACGCGGCCTCCCCCGCGTTCATGATGGCGACCAACCCCGCCGCCAGGCGGAACAGAAACACACCTGGGATCAGCGAGACGACGGAGGCGAAGGCGACGGCAGAGAACGGCAACCGCAGGCGGTTCGCCACCGGCGTCACGATCGTGCCGACGATGAGGCAGGCGATGAAGGCACCCGTCGCGAGGTTCGCCCCGTCCGCCAGCACGAGCCAGCGGCTCGCGTGCGCCAGCATGCCGATGGCGATCGGGATCGCCAGTGTGCGCCATGGCATCGAGAAGAACGTGCCGTAGGCCGCCACAGCGACGCCGGCGGCGATGACGTCATAGAGAAGCGGCACCGGTATCGAGCGGCCCGGCGGCGGCAGGCTCTCCTGCCCGAGCGAAAGGCCGGCGATGAGGCCGGTGCAGATCAGCAGGATGACGAGGCTCGCGAAGCCGAAGCGCGCCATACCGAGCGCGATGCGCAGCCGGGCGAGGTCGAGGGCGCTGTTGAGCAGATGCGGCCCCGGCACGAGCACCATGCAGGGGCAGAGCGCGATCAGATAGGGATCGGCGGACGGCAGCAGCCGCGACGCCAGCGCGCCGATCAGGCCGGCGAGCAACGCCGCGCACAATGGCTGGGCGAGAAAGTTCGACGAGACGTGCGAGAGGCCGCGCCGCAGCACCGCCCCGGCACCGGCACTGACGGCCGTGATGCCGAGCGTCAGCGGGTCGCTTGCGCCGAAGATGATCGCGAGCGCGGCTGCCCCCGCCGCGGTCATGGTGGCGAGGCGGACGAGCGAGACCGGCGCGACGTGCCCGATCGCCTCGAGCGTCGCCAGCGCCTGCGCGGCGTCCATGCGGCCGGCGGCAGCGGTGTCGACGGCGTCGAGCGTCCGCGTCACCTTGTTCATCTCGACGCCCGCCGGCGCGGCGACGAGCGTTTCCACCCTGAGCCTGGCCGGGATCGCCTCGCCCTCAATGCGCAGGACGATCTCCCCCCAGGCCGGGAGCATCGATACCGACAGGCCGAAGGCGCGGCCGAGCCGCTCGACATTGTCGATGGTGCGCTGGGTCGTCAGGCCGTTGGCGTAGAGGAGCCTGGCGGCGGCGGTGACGGCGGCGACGGCGGCGTCGTGCGGCGCCGTCGCCGGGCTTTCGACCATCCCCGCCTCAGACGGCAGGATAGCTCGGGATGTAGGCGAGTTCATTGATGTGCGCCTCGATGTCGGCGGGACGCGCGACGCGGGCGAGGCCCTTGTCGAAGATGTGCTCGGCGATGCGCGCCGCCACGTGCAGCGACGCCTTCCGGATGTCGCGCTGCGGCGGATAGATCAGGCCTTGGGCGAGGTCTTCGTCCGTCACCTGCTCGGCGACCGCCTTGGCCGCGACGATGAACATGTCCTCGGTGACGCGCGTCGACTGCGTGGCGAGCACCGCCATGCCCATCGCCGGGAAGATGTAGACATTGTTGCCCTGCCCCGGCACGAATTTCTTGCCGTTGAAGTCGACCGGCGGGAACGGGCTGCCGCTGGCGAAGATCGCCTGGCCGTTCGACCACTTGTAGGCCTCTTCCGCCGTGCACTCTGACCGCGAGGTCGGGTTCGAGTACGGGAAGATGATCGGCCGGGCGTTGATCTTCGACATCGCCTCGATCACCGCCTGATTGAACAGCTTCGGGACGGTGCTGACGCCGACGATGCCGGTCGGCCTGATCGCCTCGATCGCCTCGACGAAGGAGAAGATCGGCGCGTGATCGTGGGCGAACGGCTTCTGGAAGGCCGCCACGTCGGTGCGCGAGTTGACCATCAGGCCGTTGACGTCGAACAGCCAGTTGCGGGCGCGCGCCTCGTCGATGGTGGCGCCTTCGAGGACCATCGCCTGGCTGATCAGTTCGGCGATTCCAGTGGCCGCGGAGCCGCCGCCGAGGAACAGGAAAGTCTGGTCCGTCAGCTTCCCGCCCGACATGCGCAGCGCGCCGTAGATGCCGGCCACCGCGACGGCCGCCGTGCCCTGGATGTCGTCGTTGTAGGTGCAGATCTGGTCGCGGTAGCGCTCCAGGATCGGCACGGCGTTGATGTTGGCGAAGTCCTCCCACTGCAGGCAGCAGAGCGGGAAGAGCTCGGTCACGGCGGCGACGAACTCGGCGATGAAGGCGTCGTATTCCGGGCCGCGGACGCGATTCTGACGGAGCCCGAGATAGAGCGGGTCGTCGAGCAGCGTGCCGTTGTTGGTGCCGACGTCGAGGGTGATCGGCAGCGTCATCTCGGGCGGCACGCCGGCGCAGACGCTGTAGAGCGCGAGCTTGCCGACCGGGATGCCCATGCCATTGACGCCAAGGTCACCGAGCCCGAGGATCCGCTCGCCGTCGGTCACGACGATGAAGCGCACGTCCGGGTGCGGCCAGTGCGACAGCACCTCCTTGATGCGGCCCTTCAGGGTGATCGGCAGGTACATGCCACGGGGGGCCCGCAGCACGTGGTCGTATTTCTGGCAGGCCTCGCCGACGGTCGGCGTGTAGACGAGCGGCATGAAGACGGCCGGGTCGGACATCAGCACGGCGTAGTAGAGCGTCTCGTTGCGTGCCTGCAGGTCACTCAGGAGCAGGTACTTCTGCAGGTCGTTGTCGAGCATCGACAGCTGCAGATGGATGCGCGCGACCTGCGTCTCCAGCGTATCGGCGACCGGCGGCAGGAAGCCCTCGATGCCGAGCCGGGCGCGGTCTTTGGACGCAAATGCGCTGCCGCGGTTGAAGGCAGGATCGTGCAGGAGGGACGAACCGCTCAAGGCGGGCTTAGCGCCGGACGGTGGCATGGCTCGGATACTCCCCGGGAAGGACGTTGCGTGGCTTGACGACTCACGATGCGAGGACGCCCCAAGCGGCGCGTCCGCGGGGTCGGGATTGGCTCCGCAGGCGACCCGCAGGACTTCAGCCGTCTTCCTTGGCGACGTAGGGCTTCACCATCTTCGCCGGATCGACGACCCGCAGAAACTCTTCTTCGGTGACGAAGCCGAGCGCCAGCGCCGCTTCCTTCAGGGAGAGGTCATGATCCATCGCGTAGTGAGCGATCTTGGAGGCCTTGTCGTAGCCGATCACCGGAGCGAGTGCCGTCACCAGCATCAGCGAGCGGTCGACGTATTCCTGGATCCGCTTCAGGTTGGGTTTCGTACCTTCGACCAGGAACTTGCGGAAGTTGATGCAGCCGTCGGAGGCAATGACGATGGAGTGCATGACGTTGAAGATCATCAGCGGCTTGTAGACGTTCATCTCCAGGTAGCCGCTGGCGCCGCCGAAGCCGACGCTGACGTCGTTGCCCATCATCTGCACGGCGACCATGGTCAGCGCCTCGGCCTGGGTCGGGTTGACCTTGCCGGGCATGATCGACGAGCCGGGCTCGTTCTCCGGGATGATCAGCTCGGCGAAGCCGGCGCGCGGCCCGCAGGACATCAGACGGATGTCGTTGCCGATCTTGTAGAGCGACACCGCGAGTGTCCTGAGCGTGCCGGAAAACTGCACCAGCGCGTCGTGGGCGCCCTGCACGGTGAACTTGTTGGGGGCGGTGACGTAGGGAAGCCCGGTGAGGCTGGCGATCTCAGCCGCCACGGCCTCGGCGAAACCGGGGGCGGCGTTGATGCCGGTGCCAACCGCCGTGCCGCCGAGCGCGAGACGGTAGACATCGCCGAGAGCGTGCTCGAGGCGCGCGATGTCGTCAGCCAGCATGCCGGCATAGCCCGACCATTCCTGGCCGAGGGTAAGCGGCGTCGCGTCCTGCATGTGGGTGCGGCCGATCTTGACGATGCCAGCCCACTCGTCGGCCTTGGCCGAGATGGCGTCGTGCAGTGCCTTGACCGCAGGGATCAGCCGCGCCGTTGCGTTCATCCCGACGGCGATATGCATCGCCGACGGGAACGAGTCGTTCGACGACTGCGACATGTTCACATGATCGTTGGGGTGAACCGGCGCCTTGCTGCCGAGCGGCGTACCGGCGATCTGGCAGCAGCGGTTCGAGATCACCTCGTTGACGTTCATGTTGAACTGGGTGCCGCTGCCGGTCATCCAGACGTGCAACGGGAACATGTCGTGGTGCTGGCCTGCTAGGATCTCGTCACAGACCTGCACGATGAGCTTGTATTGCTCGTCCGGAAGGCGCCCACCGGCATGGTTGGCACGCGCCGCCGCCTTCTTGAGCACGGCATAGGCCGTGATCATCTCGCGCGGCATCAGGTCCTTGCCGATGCTGAAATGCTCGAGAGATCGCTGTGTCTGCGCGCCCCAGAGCTTGTCCGCGGGGACCTCGACTTCGCCGAGGCTGTCGGCTTCCTTGCGCAGATCGGCCACGAGTGTTTCCCCCGGTGTTGAGTTCTTGACGTCCTGGAAGGCGACGAGCGAGTTTTCGTGCCGCTGGAGAAACCCAATCAACCCATGCTTTAGGGGTTCTCCGGCGGGTGTCAAGGCTCCCGGCCACCCGCACCGGCGTGCCCTCGGCGAACCTCCGCCGGGTCTCTCGCGGGCGGACCGCGCCGTCGGGATGGTCACGACCGACGCCGAAGCTTCTGTGACGATCGACGTCGTTTCGATGACGCGCGCACCGCGGTCGCAGCGGAAAGCCATCGACGGCCGGGAGGCCGCCGACGGGAGGCCCCACCGACGCGGGGCGCTCGTCAGGCCGTGGCGGCCGACGGCAGCCGCCAGCCGGCGAGCTTGCCCTGCAGGGCGCCGTCCTTCGCCGCCCTGTCACCCGCCCGGTCCACCTTGAACAGGCAGCGCTGCGATTCCAGCGGCTGGAAGGCCGTCGTCAACCCCAGCACCGTCTCGGCACCGCCGAGCACGAGCACACCGTCCGGCCGCATCATCGTCGCCATCCGCTCGAGCACGCTGCGCTTCGTCTCTACATCGAAGTATATCAGCACGTTGCGGCAGAATACCGCATCGAACAGACCGAGATCCAGGAAGTTGTCGAGCAGGTTGACGAACTTGTACGTCACCATGCGGCGGATCTGAGGCGAGATCTGCCAGCGATCGCCGAGCTTGTTGAAATACTTGGCGAGATAGTGGACGGAGAGCCCGCGCTGCACCT
>CAMDHY010000120.1 GCA_945898215.1 Pseudoxanthobacter soli DSM 19599
CTCCTCGTGGTTGGTGTTGGACAGGAACACCGACGAGAGCCGATCGAACGAGACCTTCCCGTCCGGCTTCGGATACTGGATCTTCGGCATGGTCGAGGCTGGTGCCAGCGTCGCGTGGTCCGGCTTGCCATGCTTCAGGGTTCCGAACAGCGAGAAGCCGAACAACTCGTTGGTCCACATGTCGAGCCCGCCGAGCGCGACGCCGCCGATCGTGCCGAGCTTCGACCACAGCGGCTTGACGTTGCGCACCGGCCAGAGGTCGCGGCCGATCTCCGAGCCGCGCCAGGACTTCTCGTAGGTTTCCAGCGTGTCGTGGGCGCGGCCCGCGCCGATCGCCGCGACGAGGTGCTCGGCCGCCAGCATCCCCGAGTGGATGGCGTTGTGGCTGCCCTTGATGCGCGGCACGTTGACGAAGCCGGCGGCGCAGCCGACCAGGCAGCCGCCGGGGAAGGCGAGCTTCGGCACCGACTGGTAGCCGCCCTCGGTGATGGCGCGGGCGCCGTAGGAAAGCCGCTTGCCGCCCTCGAAGACGTCGCGGATCGCCGGATGCGTCTTGAAGCGCTGGAACTCGTCGAACGGCGACAGCCAGGGGTTCTTGTAGTTGAGGTGGACGACGTAGCCGACGACGACCTGGTTGTCCTCGAGGTGGTAGAGGAACGAGCCACCGCCGGTCTTGCCGTCGAGCGGCCAGCCGAAGGTGTGCTGGACGAAGCCGGGCTTGTGCCTGGCCGGATCGACGCGCCAGAGCTCCTTCAGGCCGATGCCGTACTTGCCGGGCTCGCGGCCGTTCGAAAGGCCGTAGCGGGCGATGGCGCGCTTCGTCAGCGAGCCGCGGGCGCCCTCGGCGAGCACCGTGTACTTCGCCATCAGCGCCATGCCGCGGGTGAAGGCGTCCTTCGGCTCGCCGTCGCGTGCCACGCCCATGTCGCCGGTGGCGACGCCGATGACGGCGCCGGCCTCGTCGGTGAGGAGCTCTGCGGCCGCGAAGCCCGGATAGATCTCGACGCCGAGCGCCTCGGCCTTGCCGGCGAGCCAGCGGCAGACGTTGCCGAGCGATACGACGTAGTTGCCGTGGTTGCCCATCAGCTTCGGCATCAGGACGTTCGGCAGGCAGATCGAGCCCGCGGGGCCGAGGAGCAGGAAGCGGTCCTCGGTGACCGGCGTCTTGATCGGCGTGTCTTCGCTGCGCCAACCCGGAAGCAGCTTGTCGAGCCCTGACGGATCGATCACGGCGCCCGACAGGATGTGCGCGCCGACCTCCGAGCCCTTCTCCAGCACCACGACGGAGAGGTCCGGCGAGAGCTGCTTCAGGCGGATGGCGGTGGCGAGGCCGGCCGGGCCGGCGCCGACGATGACGACGTCGACGTCCATGCTCTCGCGCTCGGGCAGCTCCGTCTCGTCCATGAACGTCTCCTCGCCCCGCCGACCTTCGACCGTTTCCAACGTCGTCTTAAGGGGATGAGGGGATCGCTGCAATCGAACGCCACTGCCGTTCGGGGTGACGATCCTGCGGTTCAGCGCCGCTCCCGGTCGTCCGTTTGCGGCGCGGCCGACGGCGTGCGCGGCGGCGAGCGGGCGGCTATGGTGCGCCCGCGCCCGATAGCGGCCGCCCCACCGGAAGCCCGATGTCCGACCCGCGCGCCCTGATTGCCCTGCTCGAATGGTACGACGCCGTTGGCGTCGACGCCGTCGTGCTCGAAGAGGCGATCGACCGGCTGGCCGCGCCGCCGCCCACCCCCGTCGGCGAGGCGCCGCCGCGGTGGCCGGAGGGCGGCGAGGGCGCGCCAGCGCAAGGTCTGTCCCCACGGCCCGACCGGCCGGTGCAGCCGGCGCCCGCCGTCACCGTGACGCTGCCCGACGAGGGCGCGGTCGAAGCCGCGCGGGCGGAGGCCGCGGCGGCCGCGAGCCTCGAGGCGCTGCGCGAGGTGATGCTGCGCTTCGAGGGCTGCAATCTCAAGAAGACGGCGACGCAGCTCGTCTTCGCCGACGGCAATCCGGCGGCGCGGGTGATGCTGATCGGCGAGGCCCCCGGACGGGAGGAAGACCTCGACGGCCGGCCCTTCGTCGGCCGCTCGGGCAAGCTCCTCGACCGCATGCTGGCGGCGATCGGCCTCGACCGCTCCAGCGTCTACATCGTCAACGTCGTGCCGTGGCGGCCGCCGGGCAACCGCACGCCGAGCGCCCAGGAGACGGAGATCTGCCGGCCGTTCCTCACCCGCCAGATCGAGCTCGTCGACCCGGCGGTGCTGGTCTCGCTCGGCGGGCCGGCGGCGAAGGCGCTGACCGGTTCGGCCGACGGCATCCTGAAGCTGCGCGGCAAGTGGCAGAGCTACCGGGTCGGCGAGCGCGATGTGCCGTGCCTGGCGACCCTGCACCCGGCCTATCTCCTGCGCCAGCCGCTGCAGAAGCGCCTCGCCTGGCGCGACTTCCTCGCCCTGAAACGCAAGCTCGACGAGATCGGCGGCTGAGCGAAGGGCCGACCCGTTACCGCGCCGAGATGCCGCGCGGCCGAGCGTCGCCCTTAGTTTGTTTCGACGATGTCTACACAAGGGGCGGGCATCGACTATAATGGTTCTCTATAAGAGAGAACGTCAGCTCTTCAGACGCCGCGGTCGGTCCCGTCGCGGCGGGGGAAAGACGGAGCCGCGTCGCATGGACTTCGATCCCGTCATCCTGGCGCGCATCCAGTTCGCCTTCACCGTCTCGTTCCACATCATTTTCCCGTCGTTCACGATCGGCCTCGCGGCCTGGATCGCGACGCTCGAAGGCATGTGGCTCTGGACGAAAAACGACCGCTATCACCTGCTCGCCCGCTTCTGGACGAAGGTGTTCGCGGTGTCGTTCGCGATGGGCGTCGTCTCCGGCATCGTGCTGTCCTACCAGTTCGGCACCAACTGGAGCCGCTACTCGGAGGTCGTCGGCAACGTCGTCGGGCCGCTGATCGGCTACGAGGTGCTGACCGCCTTCTTCCTCGAGGCGACCTTCCTCGGACTGATGCTGTTCGGGTGGAACCGGGTGCCGCCGTGGCTGCACTTCGTCGCCTGCCTGGCGGTGGCGATCGGCACGACGATGTCGGCCTTCTGGATCCTGTCGGCGAACAGCTGGATGCAGTTCCCCGCCGGCCACGAGGTGCGCGACGGCATCGCCTACCCGGTCGACTGGCTGCAGATCATCTTCAACCCGACCTTCCCGACCCGCTTCGGCCACATGCTGACGGGGGCCTACATCACCACCGCCTTCGTCATCTTTGCGACCGGCGCGCGCTGGTGGCTCGCCGGCAAGGCCGTCGACCAGGCCGAGACGGCCGTGCGCATGAGTCTCGGCCTCCTCGTCGTGCTGGTGCCGCTGCAGGGCTTCCTCGGCGACGCGAGCGGCCTCAGCACGCTCCAGCACCAGCCGGTCAAGGTCGCCGCGATGGAGGCGCACTGGGGCGGCGAGGGCGAGACCGAGGGGCCGATGCCCTGGGTGCTGTTCGCCTGGCCGAACGAGGCCGAGGAGCGCAATGACTACCAGATCACCATTCCCTTCGTCGGCAGCCTGATCCTCACCCACACCCTCGACGGCACCATCAAGGGCCTGAAGGATTTCCCGGAGGAGGACCGGCCGCCGGTGGTGATCCCGTTCTTCTCCTTCCGCGTGATGATCGGTCTCTGGGGCGTCATGCTGCTCACCGTCGTCTACGGCGCGGTGCAGTGGCGGCGCGGGCGGCTGTTCGCCGAGGGGCGCTATCTGCGCTTCGTCGCGATGACGTGGCCGATCGGCTTCGTCGCGGTGCTGGCCGGCTGGTTCACCACCGAGGTCGGCCGCCAGCCCTGGGTGGCGACGGGCATCCTGCGCACCGTCGACGCCATCTCGCCGGTCGCGGCGGGCGCCGTGCTGACGACGCTGGTGCTGTTCGTGCTCGTCTACGGCATCGTCTTCTCGGCCGGCATCTACTACATCAACCGGCTGCTCGCGAAGGGGCCGCAGGCTGCCCGCGGCGATGTCGACGATGGTGCCACGGCGCTGCGGCCGCTGTCCGCCGCCCACGACGCCGGCCGCAAGGCCATCCAGGCAGGGGAGTAGGCGGCATGGACGTCGATGGCAGCCTCTGGTTCGACTACTACCTGCCGCTGATCTGGGCCCTCCTGATCGGCACCGCGATCGTCCTCTACGTGGTGCTCGACGGCTTCGACCTCGGCGTCGGCATCCTGTTCCCGTGGACGCGCCACGAGGCCGACCGCGACCAGATGATGAACTCCGTCGCCCCCTTCTGGGACGGCAACGAGACCTGGCTCATCCTCGGCGGCGGCGGCCTGTGGGTCGCCTTCCCGAAGGCCTATGCGGTGATCATGCCGGCGGTCTATCTGCCGGTGATGTTCATGCTGCTGGCGCTCGTCTTCCGCGGCGTCGCCTTTGAGTTCCGCTTCGTCTCGAAGCCCAACCACCACTGGTGGGACATCGCGTTTGCCGCCGGCTCGACGGTCGCCGCCTTCTTCCAGGGCGTCATCCTCGGCGCCGTGGTCTACGGCGTGACGGTGGCGAACGGCCAGTTCGCCGGCGGCCCGTTCGACTGGCTGCACCCGTTCGCGCTGATGTGCGGCTTCGGCCTCGTCGCCGGCTACGGCCTGCTCGGCGCCGGCTGGCTGATGATGCGCGTCGAGGGGCCGCTCTACGGCAAGGCGCGCCAGTGGGCGGTGCCGCTGCTCGGCGCCCTCATCGTCTTCATCGTCGCCGTGTCAATCTGGACGCCGCTTGCCATCCCCGGCATCGCCGAGCGCTGGTTCACCACGCCGGAGATCTACTGGCTGTGGCCGGTGCCGCTGTTGACGGCGCTGTTCGCCTGGACCGCCATCCGCGGCGTCTACGCCGGCCGTGGCCTGCAGACCTTCGCCTCCTCGGTGGCGCTGTTCCTGCTCTGCTTCGCCGGCCTCGCGATCTCGGTCTTCCCCTATCTGGTGCCGCCGACGATCACCATCTGGGAGGCCGCCGCCGCGCCGGAGAGCCAGCTATTCCTGCTTTTGGGCGCCGCCCCGATGGTGCCGATCATCCTGATGTACACCGGCTTCGTGTACTGGACCTTCCGCGGCAAGCTGAAGCCGGGCGAGGGGTACCACTGAGGGGGAGGTTGCGCAGGGGCGCTTCGCCGGGTGACGCGCCCTCATTCCCCGCAACGGCGTGTCCGTTAACGCCTGGCGTGACCGGGCGATCCATCACGCGGTCCCCCCCCTCCGCAGTCATTCCCGGCACAACGCCGCCAGTGATCTCGAAAGTGGGGCGCCGTGGCATCAGGCGGGCGATTACGCCGCGTCCCCATCCACTGCCGCATGGATCGCCCGGCAGTGGCGCACCAGGTTCTCCCGCCCCGCGATGTACCGCTTCAGCGGCGTCTCGATCGGCGGGGACAGGATGTTGGCGATGAAGCCGTAGAGCGCGGCGTCGACGCTGGTCGGCGTCGGCCCGAACACGAAGCCTTCGTCCGGCACGAGGTTCGCGAGCACCCGCAGGTCGGCCAGTCCCCGCGCATAGGCGGCGTCCGGGGCGAAGCGGCCGATGCCCTGGAAGTGGTAGCGCTGCGCATTGAAGGCGCGCGCGGCCTCCATCGCCTCGGCCGTCAGCTGCGGGTGCTCGCCCATCATCAGGTCGCGGAAGGCCGGCCAGAACGCCTCGTCCTTCCAGCGCGAGTACGACATCACCCAGTAGAGATCGTCGAGGGTGCGGGCGACCATCAGAGCGGTGTCGCGCTGCCGCTCCGTCAGCGCCGCGTCGAGGGTGACGCCGTGCCGGGCCGCGAGGTGGGCGATGATGGTGTCGCTGTCGCCGATCGTCTCGCCGTCGTCGCGAATGTAGGGCAGCTGACCGCGCGGGGCCTGCGAGGCGTCGAAGATGTGCTGGTGCACGAACGGCACGCCGGCGAGGCGCAGCACCGCGAACACCTTCAGCCCGTAGCCGTTGTTGTCGGCCGCGCCGCAGAGCGGCGGGTAGGAATAGAGCGTGATCATGGCATCCCCCGGCGGCGCGGCCGCGGGGGAACCTTGTGCCGCCGCCGGGCGCTGAGCAAGTGGCGCGGTGGCGCCACGTCTTGCAGCCGGGCCCTGCCGCTCCAATATCCCTGTGCCGGAACGGCTCTCGATAGCCCGCCCGCAACGACGGAGACCTTCATGCTCGACCGCCTTCGCGGCCTTCTCCCCGGCAAGCTCGGCGTCAGCAAACCCGTCGTTCCCGTCGTCCGCATCTCCGGCCCGATCGGCCTCGTGACGCCGCTCCGCCCCGGCGTGACGCTGGCGACCCTCGCCGGTCCGCTCGAGCGCGCCTTCGCCGTCAAGGGCGCGCCGGCGGTGGCGATCGTCATCAATTCGCCCGGCGGCTCGCCGGTGCAGTCGCACCTGATCTATCGCCGCATCCGCGCGCTCGCCGAGGAGAAGGGCCGCAAGGTGCTCTGCTTCGTCGAGGACGTCGCGGCCTCCGGCGGCTACATGATCGCCTGCGCCGCCGACGAGATCATCGCCGACCCCTCGTCGGTGGTCGGCTCGATCGGCGTGGTGAGCTCGGGCTTCGGTTTCGTCGAGGCGATCCACAAGCTCGGCATCGAGCGCCGCGTCCACACCGCCGGCGGCCGCAAGGCGATCCTCGACCCGTTCCGCCCGGAGAAGCCGGAGGATGTCGAGCACCTGCTCGCTCTGCAGCAGGAGGTGCACGACACCTTCGCCGACCTCGTGCGCGAGCGCCGCGGCGCCCTGCTCGCCGACGACCCGCAGCTGTTCTCCGGCTTGTTCTGGACCGGCAAGGCGGGCGTCGGGCTCGGCCTCGTCGACACCATCGGCGATCTGCGCGGCGTGCTGCGCGACCGCTACGGGCCGGACGTCAAGCTGAGGCCGATCGCCGGCGAACGGTCGTGGCCGTGGAAACGGGGTGGCGGTATCGGTATCTTCGGCTCCGGGGCGACGTCCCTCGCCGACGACGCGGTGTCGGCGCTCGAGGCGCGCGCGCTGTGGAACCGCTACGGCCTCTGACGGTTTCGTCGCTTCGGCAGGAGAGCAGCATGCCCCACTTCATCGTCATCGGCGTCGCGGCCGCTGCCGCCTACGCCGGCTGGAAATTCCTCAAGCGCGAGATGAACCGCGTCGACGCCCGCCTCGCCGAGGTGCGCGAGGCCGGCACGCCCCAGCCCTCCCGCGTCGAGCGCGGCCAGCGCCTGGAGCGCGATCCGTCGACGGGCGTCTACCGCCCGAGCGAAGACGTTCGCGGCTGAGACCTGAGGCCCGGGCGGCGTCTCGCCGCCTCGTCAGGCCCGCCCCGGCGTCCCGTCAGGAGCGCGCATCTTCGCGGATCATGTCGGCCGCCTTCTCGGCGATCATCGTCACGGGCGCGTTCGTATTGCCCGAGGTGATCGTCGGCATCACCGAGGCGTCGACGACGCGCAGGCCCGCAAGGCCGCGCACCTTCAGCCGGACGTCGACCACGGCGCGCTCGTCGCTGCCCATCTTCGCCGTGCCAACCGGGTGGAAGATCGTCGTGGCGATGCGCCCCGCCGCTTCCGCCAGCGCAGCGTCCCCGTCGACCTCCGGTCCCGGCTTCAACTCCTTAGGGGTGTAGGGCTGCATGGCTCTCGCTGCCATCAGGCGGCGGGCGTGGCGGATGGCGTCGCTCGCGACGCGCCGGTCCGCCTCGGTGTCGAGATAGTTCGGGTCGATCGCCGGCGGTGCCTTCGGGTCGGGAGAGGCGGCGTGGATGCCGCCGCGGCTCTCGGGGCGCAGGTTGCAAACCGACAGCGTGATCGCCGGATAGGGATGCAGCGGCTCGCCGAAGGCGTCGAGCGACAGCGGCTGCACGTGATACTGGATGTTCGCGGTCGCATAGGCCGGGTCGGAGCGGGCGAAGATGCCGAGCTGGCTCGGCGCCATCGTCATCGGCCCGGTGCGCAGCAGCGCGTATTCCGCCGCGATCCGCCCCTTGCCATAGAGACTGGCCGACAGCGTGTTGAGGGTGAGCGCGTTCGACACGCCGAACTGGGTGCGGATCTGCAGGTGATCCTGCAGGTTCTCGCCGACGCCCGGCAGCGCGTGGCGCGCCTCGATGCCGACACGGCCAAGCCGGTCGGGATCGCCGATGCCGGAGAGCTCAAGGATGTGCGGCGAGCCGACGGCACCGGCGGACAGCAGCACCTCGCCGTCGACACTGACCTTGCACGGCCGCCCGGCGACCTCCAGTTCGAGCCCGGTGACGCGGTGCCCGTCGAGCTCCAGCCGCCGGACGATCGCCCCCGTGACGACGCGCAAGTTGGCACGCTTCAGCGCCGGGCGCAGGAAGGCCTTCGCCGCGTTCCAGCGCACGCCGCGCTTCTGCGTCACCTGGAAATACGACGAGCCCTCGTTGTCGCCGCGGTTGAAGTCGTCGACCTTGGCGATGCCGATCTCCTCGGCGGCGTCGCGCACTGCCTCGAGGATCGGCCATTTCACCCGCGGCATCTCGATGCGCAGCGGCCCGCCGCCCGCGTGCACGCCCGGCTCCGGCGCGAAATGGTCTTCCGACTTGAGGAAATAGGGCAGCACGTCGTCCCAGCCCCAGCCGGTGTTGCCGAGCTGGCGCCAGTGGTCGTAGTCGGCCGTCTGGCCGCGCATGTAGATCATGCCGTTGATCGACGAGGAGCCGCCGAGCACGCGGCCGCGCGGGTAGTTGAGCGCGCGGCCGGCGAGGCGCGGCTGCGCCGTCGTCTTGAAGCCCCAGTCGGCGCGGGGATTGCCCATGCAGTAGAGGTAGCCGACGGGGATGTGGAACCAGATCCAGTCGTCCTTGCCGCCCGCCTCGAGCAACAGCACGCGGGTGCGGCCGTCCTCCGTCAGCCGGTTCGCCAGCACGCAGCCGGCGGTGCCGGCGCCGACGACGACGTAGTCCCAGCTGCCGAGGTCTTCCCCGCCCAGGTCTTGCGTTCCAACCGCCATCGCCGCTGACGTCCGCACCGTCGCGCCTCCGCCCCCTGGCGGCCACGTGAGGGGGACGTGGTAGCACTCTCCGCCGCTGCGTCGCTACCGGCCCTGCAGGCTTCACAGCGGCCACCGCAGGGCGGAAACCGCGACGGGCATTCCCGGGCGCGCCCGAAAACGAAAGACCCCGCCGCACAGGGTGCGACGGGGTCGATCTCGCCGGATGGGGGAAGCGTCACATCCAGTAGGGCGGAACGCCGTAGTAGCTCGAAACCTGGCGATCACGCTCGCGATCCGACCAGTCGTAGTCGTCGTCGCGCGAATACTTCGGCGCGCCCTTCACCTGGGCCTCGGTGATGTCGACCTGGTAGCCGTCGAGGCTGTCGCTGTAGGTGAGCTTCGCCCACGGCAGGGGATAGTGATCCGCGCCGATGCCGAGGAAGCCGCCGAAGCTCATCACCGCATAGGCGACCTTGCCGCTGCGCTTGTCGAGCATGATGCGCTCGATCGAGCCGATGTGGTTGCCGTCGAGGCCGTAGACGGCGGTGCCCTCGACCTTGTCGCTGCCGATCAGCGAGATGGTCTCCTGGCTGTTCAGCGCCTCGTGGGCGGCGGTGTCACGCATGATGGTGTCTCCTCTCGTTGTTGGAACAGGGTTGGCGCCTCAGCGCATTTCCGTCGGGGACGCGGTGTCGAGCGAGCCGATCACCACTTCGACCTGCGGACGGGGCTGCGGCAGGGGGACCTCGGACAGGCCGGCGAGCACGGCCGGCTTGGCGCGCGGCAGCGGCACGGCGACCGGGGCGGCTTCAGCGTCGAGGCCGGCCGCGCGCGGAGCCGGCTGCGGCACCGGCGCGACGCGGGTGGCGACGGTGATGCCGGCGGCCGCGTCGGAGGCGATCACGGTGTCCGCTGCGTCGTCGATGGAGATCAGCCGGACCTCGGAGTGGAGGCGGTCCTGGATCTTCACGGGCGCCGGGTCGGCGATGGAGGACGCGGACGAGATCGTCACGAACGTCGCCGTCACGGTGGCGAGCCCAAGCGCGGCGGCGACCAAGGCCGTGGTGGCTTTGCTAGCGTATGCCATGAGTGCTCTCCTCGTGTCGCAAATCTGGGAGCGGTCCGCAGGCCTCGCCCGGTGTCGGAGCCGCAGAAGCCGACTTGCTTCGCCGTCCCGGTGTCTGCTCGGCCAGTGCGTTCGTCGCTGTCTCGGCTGGTTAACGCCGCCCTATCGGCGTGGTTCCAATTCGACGCAAAATCCCGCTTGACGCGCCCTGTGGATTTTGCAGTTGGCCGGCAGAAACGAAAATGGCGCCCCGGAGGGCGCCATATCGGAGCAAGTGTCGCTCGGTCGGGAGGGACGCGCCGTCGGTGCCCCCTCGTCCGCTCCTCAGCGGGTGGCCGTACTCGCCAACGCCGGGACGGAGCGGTCCGGCTCGCTGATCTCGTACTGCGGATCCTCGGCCCCACGGGACTGGTATTGCATCCAGCCGATGGCGGCGATCGCCGAGAGGGCGACGACCGCGATGACGATCAGCATGGCCGTGCGCACGAGGCCGCCCGCCTGGTGGCCACCGCGCTCGCCGGATCGTGACGTCGCGGATGGCTGGGCCTCGTTTGTCTCGAACGCACCCTCCCCGGTGCCGTGCGCGAAGTGCGGGTAGCGCGTATCGGCAAAACGGTGGCGCTCGCCGCCGGACCGCTTCTGGTCCGCAGAAGGGCGCCGGTAGGTCTGGCTGTCCATCTTCACAGCTGGTCTCATCAGTTGTCGTCCGAGCCTGTCCGAACATTTCGTCCGGTCTTCAGCCAGTCCAACGAAGGATTTCCCGTTTGGTTCCGATGGCGACTGCAACAGGGTGAACAAGGACTTGCCGAAATGTCTCAGGCGATGGCGGATCGGCCAACACGAAACGCCACCCGGACCTTGCTCGACGGATCGCAATACTCGGCGCCGAAGAAGCCCGGAACACGACGCTGATCGGGAGTTGGAGGACAACGGGGGCCGACCCTGCCCGGCGCGTCGACAGCGGCAGCCGATCGGCGGGGCGGGCGGCAGCCGTTTTCAGGCAGCCGCTGCCGTCGCGGCACCGCCGGGGCGGGGAGATCCCCGCTCCGGCGCGGGGTGTCAGCCGTTCACGGCGTTGGCGTTCTGGGCGCGGGAGTCGAAGAACAGCGCCTGATCGATGACGGCGCGCAGCGTCTCCGTCTGGAAGGGCTTGGTGATCAGGTAGGTCGGCTCGGGACGCTCCCCGGTCAGCAGACGCTCCGGATAGGCGGTGACGAAGATCACCGGCACGTCGTAGGCGGTGAGGATCTCGTTGACCGCATCGAGACCGGAGCTGCCGTCGGCGAGTTGCACATCCGCCAGCACCAGACCCGGCTTCTGAGCCTCCACCGCCGCCACCGCCTCGCGGTGCGTCCGCGCCACCGCGGAGACGCGATGACCGAGGGACTCGACGAGGCTCTCGAGATCCATGGCGATGATCGGCTCGTCCTCGATGATGAGAACTTCGGTTGCGATCGTCGACGCGATTTCCCGGCTCGCCTCGGTGAGGAGGTCGCGGACGGCCTCCGGCGTCTCCCGCAACACCCGTGCGATCTCGTCGACGCTGAAGGATTCGACGGTGGCGAGCAGGAACGCCTGCCGCGGCCGCGGAGTGATCGCGCCGAGCGTGCGCTCGACGCCGCCTTCACCCGCTCCGCCGGCGTCCTCGCCGTTCACCGAATTCCAGATGCCGAGAAACTGACGGTAGAGCGCGATCGGCGGCGCCACGCTCCGGTCGAATGCGTCGGGCGCCACGACGAGCGACTCGAGCGTCGCAACCACATAGGCGTCACCGGCCTTCTGACTGCCGGAGAGCATGCGGGCGAAGCGCCGGAGGTAGGGTAGATGGGGAGCGATGGCGCTCGAAATCGACATGCGGCCTCCTGGGCACGAGAGCGGATGACGACGCTGGCCCGCATCATGCGAGCCGCCCCACGCGCAGCACCCGGCGGCAACCAACGCCGCCACATCGCCCTGCGTTCCATTCGTCGGCGAGATATTTTCGATTGAAGCGCCTGCGGGCGGTGGCGGCACGGAACCAATAGTCGGGGCGCGACGTTCATCCGGCGCGAGCATCAGGCCGGCGAGGTGTGCTTTGTCAATCTCTTGCTCGTAGAGTCGCGCAATATCAAACGCAAGCGGGGGGCCGTTTGAGTAAGACGGACAATGACATGAGAGATCCGAAGGGCTTTGCCGGCCGCGGCGCGGGCGATGCGCGCGGCCCGGAGCAGGCTGCCGGCAAGCCGCGCGGCCTCGACGTGCGCTTTGCGTCCGGCGCCGACGCCGCCGTCAGCCGCCGGCTGAAGGAAATGTATGACGGGCTCGTCAGCGAGCCCGTGCCTGACCGCTTTCTCGAGCTTCTGAACCAGCTCGACAAGGCCGAGACGCCGGCGGTGCCGACGTCCGCCCCGGGCGGTACCGCCGCCGCAGGGTCGCCGGGCAACCCGGCCGTGGATGGCTCGCTGCCCGTGGAAAAGTCATGAACGCCGCCGCCGAGCAGGGGACGTTGCGCAACGACCTGATCGCGTCGATCCCGAGCCTGCGCGCCTTCGCCAATTCCCTGTGCGGACAGCCGGCGCTCGCCGACGACCTCGTCCAGGAGACCCTGGTGAAGGCGTGGACAAACCTCGGTTCATTCACCGTCGGCACCAATCTCAAGGCGTGGCTCTTCACCATCCTGCGCAACGTCTACTTTTCCGAGCTGCGCAAGCGGCGGCGCGAGGTCGAGGACGGTGACGGTGCCTTCGCCGCGCGGCTGTCGGTGCACGGCGAGCAACTCGGCCACATGCACTACGAAGACCTCGTCGAGGCGCTCGGCAAGCTCGCCCCCGACCAGCGCGAGGCGGTGATCCTCGTCGGCGCCTCCGGCTTCTCCTACGAGGAGGCCGCCGAGATCGCCGGCTGCGCCATCGGCACGATGAAGAGCCGCGTCAATCGGGCCCGGCGCAAGCTGTCGGAGCTGCTCGGTCTCGAGCCGGACGACGAGTTCGGGCCCGATGCGGGGGGCCGCGTGCTCGCTGCGGTGGAGCCGCCGGCGGGAGTATCGTGACGGAGAGCCGTTCATTCCGCCTGCGGTCTCGGCGGCTCGGGGTCTGGCTCGTCCTCCTCCTCGTGCTCGCCAATCTGCCGATCACGGTGCTTGCCCTCGGCTCCGGCCTCGCGGTCAGCGAGGAACGGATCGCCGAGGGCAAGCGCGTGATCGAGCGGGTCGCCGCCCTGGCGGCGAGCCGGGAGGCGGTGCTGATCGCGCACCTGCGCGGGGCGGTCGATGCGGTCGACCTCGCGCCGGTGGAAACCGACCTGCGCGCCGCCTGCGCACGGGTGGCGGACTCCCTGACGGTCCTGCAGCCCTCCGTGCGGGCCGTGCGCATCGAGCGTGACGACGGCGGCACCGTCCTGTGCACCGAGGAGCGCGAAGACGCTCGCGTCGAGCCCTCGGTCGCGCCTGGCGCCGCCGCCGCCCTGACGACCCGCGAGGGCGAGGTCGTCGTC
>CAMDHY010000121.1 GCA_945898215.1 Pseudoxanthobacter soli DSM 19599
TCGATCTCACGGCCGGAACGGCGATCGACGGCTTCGGCAACACCGACGATCTCACCGGCATCGAGAACGTTCGCGGCGGCGCCTTCGCCGACCGCATCCGCGGCGATGTCGAGGCCAACCGCCTGGAGGGCGGCGGCGCCAACGACCGCCTCACGGGCCTCGACGGCGCCGACAGCCTGTTCGGGGACGCCGGCCTGGACGTCCTCAACGGCGGCAAGGGCGGCGACCTCCTCGACGGCGGCGAGCGCGCTGATTCGCTCACCGGCGGCAAGGGCGGCGACACCTTCCGCTTCCTCGACGATTTCGGCCGCGACCGCATCCTCGACTTCACGGAAGCGGACGTGGTCAACCTCGCCGGCCTCTCCGGTGCCGACGAGTTCGCCGACATCCGCCAGCGCACCGACGCGGACGGCAACGCCGTCGCCGACCTGCGTGGTGGCGACACCATCACCTTCGTCGGTCTGACCTGGGACGACCTGTCGGCGGAAGACTTCCTGTTCTGACGCGGTAGCGAGGGGCCGGCGCTGGCCGGCCTCAGCCGCCGAAGACCACCGCGTGCATGACGCGGCCGGGCAGCAGCGTGAAGGCGCCCGCCAGCACGAGGGCGAAGAAGAACAGCTGGATCATCGCGCGCCGGTGGCGCGCCACCTGGTGACGGCGGGCAGCGAAGACAGCCGCCGGCACCGTCACGATCACCAGCAGCGACAACAGGTGAATGGGGCTCCACGGCCCCCAGACGCGCAGTTCGTGGATCCACAGCGACGAGACGGCGACGACGAGCATCAACCCCGCCCAGATCCAGCCGGCGAACCGATGCGCCCCGGTGCCCTTGAGCGCCACCAGCTGGCCGATGCCGAGGAGCAAGGCGGTGATCGCCGCGAAGGCGTGCAGCTGGATGACCGGGGCAGCGGCCAGAAGCGGCGCCAAGCTCACCGCCCCCTCCGTCGTCGGTTCAGATGGCGATGGGTTCAGAACGCGAAAGGCTCAGCCCGATCGGCTCAGAAAGGGATGTCGTCGTCGAGCTCGCCGGCAAACGACGTCTCGCGGCCGCGGCCACCGGCAGCGGCGCCGCCACGATCGCCGCGCTCTGCGCCGCCACCACCGCCCCGCTCCATCGGCGAGCCACGCCCGAAGTCGCTGCCGCCGGCGCTGCGCTCGACCTGCCCGCCGCCCTCGCCGCGACCGTCGAGCATCGTCAACTGCGAATTGAAGCCCTGCAGCACAACTTCCGTCGAGTAGCGGTCGTTGCCTTCCTTGTCCTGCCACTTGCGCGTCTGCAGGGCGCCCTCAAGATAGACCTTCGAGCCCTTGCGCAGATATTGTTCGGCGATCTTGCAGAGACCCTCGTTGAAGACAACGACGGTGTGCCACTCCGTCTTCTCGCGGCGCTCACCGGAATTCTTGTCGCGCCAGCTCTCGGAGGTGGCGATGCGCAGGTTGGCGATCGGGCGACCATCCTGGGTGCGACGGATCTCGGGATCGGCCCCGAGATTGCCGACCAGGATCACCTTGTTGACGCTGCCGGCCATGTCCGTCTCCTCTCAAGCCTTCATATCGAGATGACGTCCGGCCGACGCCGCAGGCCGCCGGACGTCACCGCCCCAAGTCGCAAGCGCCAGAGCCGCCACCGCCTCAAGACGCCGCCGCCCCGCGTCGAGGCGGCGACACCCTGTGCCGCCCTGCCCGCGCCCGAAGCAGGGACGCGCCGCGCCGCCGGCCCGGAAATGGGAGAGGCACCGTAGGCGCGCCCTCGCACAGGAGTCCACCGCTCGCGTCCGGTGACCGCGAGTTGTCCCCGTCTATGCGCCGCACATGAGGCGTTCGGGCCGCTCGCACTCATATGTTCTTTGTTTGTTCTAGCACTGCAGAGCCTCCGCGACAAGGGGCGCGTGACTGCCTTCGTGCCGCCTCTTGCGCGCGGCTGGTCGCGAGCATCGTATGCGTGCGGCCCGGCGCCGCCCGCCGGGCCCGACCGATCGCCGTGGAAGCCACCATGCAGAGCCGCCGCACCACCCTCCGCGGACCGGACTATTTCGAGACGCGCTATGCCGCGAGCCCCGACCCCTGGCGGGTCGCGAGCAGCGACTACGAGGCCGGCAAGTACGCCGCGACCCTCGCGGCGCTGCCGGCCGCACGCTATGCCGCCGCCCTCGACGTCGGGTGCGCGATCGGCGTCTTCACCCGCGATCTGGCGGCGCGCTGCGACCATCTCGTCGGTATCGACTCGAGCCCCACTGCGGTCGCGGCGGCGGTGGCGCGCTGCCACGACCTCCCCCACGTCACGCTCGCGGTGATGCAGGTGCCGCAGCAGTGGCCGGAGGGGTGTTTCGACCTGATCGTGCTGTCGGAGATCCTCTATTACCTCTCGGACCATGACCTCACCGCCCTGGCGCGGCGGGTGGAGGCGTCGCTCGCGCCCGGCGGCACGCTGCTGCTCGTCCACTGGACCGGCTCGGACACCGGCGACAGCGCCGGCGACAGCGCCGTGGCGGTGTTCGAGGCGGCGCTCGGCACGGCGGCGCAGGAGGTTCACCGCGGGCGCACGGCGGACTATCGTCTCGACGTGCTGGCGCGTGCCGCGGACTGACGCGACCGACAACGATAATCACGCCGGGAGGCGACCACCGATGACGACCACCGCCCTACGAGCCGCAGACGTTCCGATCGCCGTCGCCGCCACGGGCGCGCGCATTCCCGTGATCGGCTATGGCACCGGCGGCGGCGGGCGCGTCACGGCCGAGACGGTCGCCGCGGCGCTCGCCTGCGGCTACCGCCACATCGACACCGCCCGCAAGTACGGCACCGAGCCGCAAGTCGGCGCCGGCCTGAAGGCGGGCGGCGTGCCGCGGGCGGAGATCTTCCTCACCACCAAGGTCTCCCACGAGAACCTCGCCCCGGCCGACTTCGAGCGATCGACGATGGAGAGCCTCGAGACGCTCGGCACCGACTATGTCGACCTCCTGATGGTGCACTGGCCGCTGCCGACGATGGACCTTCGGGCGACGATGGGGGCGCTCGCCGAGATGAAGCGGCGCGGCTTTGCCCGCCACATCGGCGTCGCCAACTTCAACGCCGCGCTGCTCGCAGAGGCCGTGCGGCTCTGCCCGGAGCCGCTGTCGGCGCTGCAGGTCGAGTTCCACCCCTTCCTCGACCAGTCGCGGATGATCGCGCTCTGCCGGACACTGGGGCTCGTCTTCGTCTCCTACTGCCCGCTCGCCCGCGGCCGCGTGCTGGACAATCCGGTGCTCGCCGAGATCGCCGCCGCCCACGGGCGGACGCTGTCGCAGGTGGCGCTGCGCTACATCATCCAGCACGAGGGTGTGGCCGCCATCCCCGGCTCCGGCAACCCGGAGCGGATCGCCGAGAACCTCGCCGCCGCCTCGTTCGCGCTCACCGACGAGGAGATGGCCCGCATCGCCGCCCTCGCCCGCCCCGACGGACGGCTGGTGAACCCGGCCGGCCGCGCGCCGGACTGGGCGGCCTGACCATGGACACACCCGGCTCCACCACCCTCCCCGCCGGCCCGCGCACGCTGCGCTTGGCCGAGACCGACAACGTCGTCGTCGCCGTCGACGCCATCGCCGCCGGCGCCCTGGCGGCGGGCGTGACGGCCCGCGCGCGCGTCATGCGGGGCCACAAGATGGCGGTCGCCCCGATCGCCGCCGGCGAGCCGGTGCGCAAGTACGGCCAGGTGATCGGCTTCGCCACCGAGGCGATTTCGCCGGGCGACCACGTCCACACCCACAACTGCGCCTTCGCCACCTTCGCCCGCGACTACGCCTATGCGAGCGAGGCGAAGGCGGAGCCGGTGCTGCCGCTCGCCGAGCAGGCGACGTTCGAGGGCTTCCGGCGCGCCAGCGGCAAGGTCGGCACGCGCAACTACATTGGCGTGCTCACCTCGGTGAACTGCTCGGCCACCGTCGCCCGCTTCATCGCGGCCGAGGTGGAGCGGTCGGGCATGCTCGACGCCTATCCGCACATCGACGGCGTCATCCCGCTCGTCCACGGCACCGGCTGCGCCATGGACCTTCACGGCGAGGGCTACGAGGTCCTGAAGCGCACCCAGTGGGGCTATGCGGCGAACCCCAACATGGGCGGCGTCGTCATGGTCGGGCTCGGCTGCGAGGCCTTCCAGATCGACCGCTTCATGGAGGCCTACGGGCTGAAGCACAGCGACACCTTCCGCACCTTCACCATCCAGGAGGTCGGCGGCACGAAGAAGACGGTCGCCGCCGGCGTCGCGGCGATCGCCGAGATGCTGCCGGTGGTCGACCGCGCCCGCCGCGAGACGGTGCCGGCGTCGGAACTGCTCGTCGCCCTGCAGTGCGGCGGCTCGGACGGATATTCCGGCATCACCGCCAACCCGGCGCTGGGCGCCGCCGTCGACCGGCTGGTGCGCCACGGCGGCACGGCGATCCTGTCGGAGACGCCGGAGATCTACGGCGCCGAGCACCTGCTGACCCGCCGCGCCGCCACGCGCGAGGTCGGCGAGAAGCTCGTCGCGATCATCCGCTGGTGGGAGGAGTACACGGCGCGCAATCGCGGCTCGATGGACAACAACCCCTCCCCCGGCAACAAGGCCGGCGGACTCACCACCATCCTCGAGAAGTCGCTCGGCGCCGCCGCCAAGGGCGGCTCGACGACGCTCAACGCCGTCTATCACTACGCCGAGCAAGTGACGGCGAAGGGCTTCGTCTTCATGGACACGCCGGGTTACGACCCGGTCGCCGCCACCGGCCAGGTGGCGGGCGGCGCCAACCTCCTCTGCTTCACCACCGGCCGCGGCTCCGCCTATGGCTGCAAGCCGACGCCGTCGATCAAGCTCGCCACCAACTCCGACATCTACCGCCGCATGATCGACGACATGGACATCGACTGCGGCGACATCCTCGACGGCGTGACGATCGCGGCGAAGGGCGATGAGATCTTCGCGGCGATGCTGCGGGTGGCGTCGGGCGAGCGGACGAAGTCGGAGGAACTCGGCTACGGCGACGCCGAGTTCGTGCCCTGGCAGATCGGTGCGGTGATGTAGGGGCGCTGCGGCGCTACGGCCGCACGACCAGCCTGCTCCCGCCGTCCTGCCCGCTCTTCTTGCGGTACGTCTTAAAATCGTAGAAGCCGTCGACCCAGGCGAAGCGGTCTTCGCTCGCGTCGGTGACGACGTAGACGTTGTCGTCGAAGCGGTTGCGGCCCTTGCGCAGGACGCCCGGCGCGTGGTCGGCGATGGCGCCGGAGGCGCCGCCGGCCTTGCCGCGCAAGACAATGCGGTTGCCGTGCACGTGGTTGTCGACGGTGTCGTAGGGACCATAGGCGCCGTCGCCGCGGTCCTGCTGGATCAGCGTGATGGCGTTGCCGCCGCCGATCACCTCGATCGTGTTGCCGGTGACTTCGACGTCTTGAGAGTTCTGGATCTGGATGGCGCCGCCCCACAGCCAGATGTCGAAGGCGCGGCCATTGCCCTTGAAGGTGTTGTCGCGGATGACGGCGGCATAGCTGATCTCGTGGGAGAGGCCGCCGTTCGCATTCCACTCGACGCGGTTGCCCTCGTAGAGCGTGTCGATGTTGTCGATGTCGGTCCAGAAGCCGTAGGCGTTGTTGTGGTGGGTGTGGTTGCCGCGGACGACGAGCCGGCGCGTCAGCGCGCACTTGCCGCCGCCGCCCTCCCAGAACGGGTCGAGGCCGGCGAAGAGGCCGTTGCCGGAGATCTCGTTGCCCTCTATCAGGATGTCGTCGCCGACGCAGCCGATGCCCATCTCGCCGTTGTCGCGGATGCGGTTGCCGACGACGCGGCTCTCGGTCCCGACGGTGACGCCGAGGCCGTAGTTGAGACGGATGTCGTTGTCGCGCACGACCCAGCCGCGCGATGCGATGTTGGAGCCGACGGCGCCGGCCTGGATCGGCGATGAGTATTTCTCGATGGTCAGCCCGTCGATGACCACGTCGGCGACGCCGCCGAGGAAGGCGTAGGGGCTGACGCTCGCCTCGACCTTGCGGCCGGTGGGATCGTCGAAGACCACGATCTCGTCGGCGGCGTAGTCGAAGTAGAACGTCCCGCGGCGGAGCTCCGAGCGCTTCGCCACGGCGGTCAGCGGCCGGTCGTCGACGAAGACGGCTTCCGGGTGCGAGCAGCGCGGCCGGTCGGGCAGGCACTCCTCGCCGGCTTGGCGGACGCCCTGCTGCGTCTGGCCGCCGGCGACCCAGAATCCCGCCTCGCGGCGAAAGCGCGTCAGCCAGCGGGAGCCGTTGAGGACGGCGCCGGGCTCGCCGAAGAACTGCTGGCCACGCTTCGGGCGGACCGCCTGCATGCGGTACTCGCCGGCGGCGAGGCAGAAGGCGGTGCCGGCCTGCGCCGCACGGGCGCGGGCGGCGACGTCGTCACCCGGGCGGAGCGGCTCGGCGCCCGGCGGACAGGCAGCCTCCGCAGCGCTGACCGCCCCCAGACCCACCTGCAGGAGCGTGACCAACCACACGTGACGAAGCGTCCATCGCATCCAGACCCCTCCTCGCCACGGCCGCCGACGGTCCGATCACGGCCGCCGGCACCGCGCCTCTTTGGTCAGCTTAGCAGACCGTCGGGACCGTGGATCGCGGCGCCATCGGGCGTCTCGACCGAACACCTCCGCACCCGTCGGACAGCATCAGGCTGCCGACGCCGACTGTTGCGGCCTTGCGAGCAGCCGGATCACGGTCACGGACTTCCTCGGCAGGTGCGCCTTGAGGCGTGTGCCCAGGATTTCGTCAATGCCGGGGTCCAAAAGCACCAGGCGAGGGGGCAGGAGCCGAATGCGGACGAGGTCGATCGCCAGGCGTTCGGTTCGGGTGAGATTCTTGCCGCCTTCCAGCACGGTGCCGTTCAATCCTCCGAGCCGGCGCAGGAGTCCACCCAGCCCGACCTCCTGCACCAGCCGTTCGAGCGTCGCGTCGTCCGGACGCTCGTCGCAGCCCATCACCAGTACACGGCGGAGCGAGCCCTGCAGGATTTCTGGCTTTGCGCCGATGCGCTGCACGCCCCGCCGCAGGCTGCCCCGGCTGAGATCGCAGAGGTCCACGCCAGACAGGGTGATCCGGCCGGTCGAGGGCGCATCGAGCCCGAGCAACATGTCGATGACGGCATCGACGTCCAATTCGCTGACGATCAGCTGGGTGTCCGCACCGCCCGCTACTCGGAAGGACAGCACGCTGCCCGATGGCAGCGCCACCGCCTCGAAGACGACCTCGACCGCACGCCGTGGCAGGGATTTGCCCGAACGGTAGACGTCGCGCTGTGCGCGTGACAGGGCAGCACCGGCCTTGATCGCCGCCGCGCGGAAAGCGGCGCGATGGTTCCAGATTCCGCCGAGATCGTGCAGCGGCGACAGGAGCAACCCGAGCGCTGCCAGCGCCGCCGCGATGCTGCCGGTGCCGAGCCCCGCCCCAGCGCCGGCGAGTATGACGAGCGCCGCCGCGAAGCCGGCGGCGAGATCCGGGAGAGCCTTCAGGCTCTCATAGCTGAGGCGGTGGCGCAGGGCGGCCTCGACCATCGCGTCGGTGCGCTTCTCGAGGAGCCCGAGTTCCTTGCCACGCCGCCCGAGCCGGTCGAGATGTGGTGCGAGCGGCATTCGCTCGGCCATCTCGGCTGCGATCCGTGCCCGGCGCACACGCAACCGCCGGTGTAACGCGACGAGGCGAACACCCCCAAAGGTGATGAGCAGCACGGTCACCGCGACGACCGGCAGCACGACCAGCGCAAAGACCGGATCGAGCAGCCACAGCACCCCGAGCGTGGCCGGGATCAGAAGCGTCGCCGCGATCAGCCGGGGAATGCCGAGCCCCAGCCAGTTCCGGAACGCCGTCATGTCGCCGACGAAGCGCAGCGACACGTAGCCTGCCCGTCGCGCGGCTACGGCGCGAGCGGGCATCCGGGCGGCATGTTCGAACAACGCCGCCCGGATCTGCCGGGCATAGTCCTGTCCAATCTTCTCACCCAGGTGCCGGGCGGCGACGCGCGTCGCTGCGATGACGGCACCAGCGACGACGAGGCCGGCCAGAGCCATGACGGGCAGGGCTGCGCCGGCGTGCATCGCCTCGAACAATCCGCGCGTGGCGAAGGCTGCGGCACCGGCCGCACCCCCTTGCAGGAGGGTCAGAGCTGCGACCACGGCGAGGCCGCGGCCGCGCTTGCGGTCGAGAAGCGGCGGCATCGCCATCATGCGGCCTTTCGCTCACCGACGAGCGCGCGCAGCGCGAAGACATTTGCCTCGGCCGGGTCGGAAAGATCACTCTTCCGCAGCACGGGTACGCCCGTTGCGGCATCCGCTTCAGCCATGGCCATCGGCGAACAGCTGAGGATTCCGGTCAGGACATCGGGACGCAGCCCGTGGCGGGCGAGGATGGCGACGCCACCGGCCGCCGCGACGGCATCGCCGCAGGCGAAGACCAGCCCGGACAGCCGCCGACGGAACCACGGATCGGCCACCAGGGCACCGGTCTCGCGTTGGAACAGCCCGTCGGCGATCTCCATCACCGCGATGTCGCAGCCCCGTTCAGCGGCGTGGCCGAGCAGGCATCTGAGACCGGCCTTCACCCGCTCCAGCGGCTCGTGGTAGGTGGTGACCATGCCGGCATCGGTGAAGTCAGCAACCCAGTGCGCACCCGTGTCCGCGTACTGGTTGAAGTCGCCGAAGGCGCCGGTTCCGGTGCCTTTCAGTGCCGCCACCTTGTAGCCCGCGCGCCGCAGGCCGAGTGCCAGTTGCGCGGTGGCCGTCGTCTTGCCCGAGTTCATCGTCGTGCCGAGAACGACGACCACCGGGATCTCGTCGGAGCGGTTCGAAGCCGGCAGGGCGAAGCGGTCGAGATTGACGGGCCGCCCCGCGGCATCGAGCAACCGGCCGATGGGCAGAAGCCGCGTCGCGACCTTGACTCGCTCGTTCCGCGCCACCATCCGGCCGATGCAGCCGCCGCCCGCCAGAAGATCGGCACCGGCCGGGTCGATCTCGGCCAGTCCCTCGAACTGATCGGGGGCATAGCGGGCGCCGCACGCCAGAACGATCATGTCACCCGCAAAGATGTTGGACGGCCGGCCGGAGGTGAGTTGCACACACTGGTGCTTACCGATGGCTTCGATTTGCGCGAGGATCAGATCGCCGGCGCGGGCAGCGGCGAAATCGGTGTCCATCCCGGCGATGAGGGCGCGATCGACCCTGCGTGTCGCGAACGTCCATTTGGCGGCGGCGAGAGGAGCGAGAAGGTCCTGTGTCATCGGGAGCATCCGTTGCGAGGGTGTGAGATTTCAGCTTGCTGCGGCGAAAGGGGTGCGGCCGCCCGCGGTGACAAGGCTGGCGAGATCGGCCCGCCGGATGGCCTCGGCGACGTCGTGGGTGACACCGGGAAGGCGGGTCAGGGAGATGTCGGGCAGGATGTCGCGCGCGCGGGCCGCTGCCCGGAACCGCTCGACGAAGGTTTCCGCCCGGGCCACCCGGTCGCGCCCCTGGATGCGATCGACGTCCGCGCCGGTGCGCAGACTGTCGTCGCGCCCGGTGTCGTTGGTTCCGACGTAGACCTGGACGCCCAGGCGGAGGTAGGCGGGAAGGGCCTGGCTGTGCCGCCGCGCCCACGTCAGCGCCCCTGGGGTCGCATCGGCACCGAGGCCGTAGGGGTAGGCCATGCTGGTATCGGGCAGGCAGTACCATCCGGCTGCCGCAAGGTGCAGGCGGCCGATCCGGTGCGGGAACAACATGGCGAACCGATGCGCGAGCTGCGCGCCACCGGAATGCCCGAAGACGTCGAGCGGTCCGGCAAACGCCGGGTCGATGACGGCGAGGTGCGACAGGAGCGCAAGCAGGGCCTGGTCGGGGCGTGCCGCCCGGCACGGTCGCTGGAAAGTCGGCCAGCACTTCTCCGAGAAGTGCGGAACGACGACGACCCGTCCGCTGCGCTCGGCCTCCGGGCGGAACAGCTCCACCAGTTCGTCGGCGTTGCGGGAGATGCCGTGCAGGACGACCAGTGGTGGCAGGTTCGACCTGCCGGCCGGGTGAACGACCCGGGCAGGCAAGGTTCCCGAAGACGACGCAACACGATGGCTTGTTAGGCTGGGTTCGGGCGTGGAGCGGGGCATGCGTCTCTCCTGCAAGCGATCGTGCAGGCAAAACGGGACAACGCCGGCGATATTCCCGCGTCAGAAAAAACTTCTCAGCCGGTCTGCACATGACAATCGTCCGAGCAGGACGGGACGGGACGGCATCAACCGGACAGCGGCAAAGGCCGACGGTGCCGATCCGGCCGCCACCGTTCTGCTTGCCTGTACCGGCGCCGACCGTCACAGTGGTGCACTGTTGGTTGTGCGAGGCGTTGAACCATGCGCCTGACGATCCGGCAGCGGCTCTTTCTCCTGACGGCGGCTGCCCTGGCGCCGGCGCTCGTCGCCTTCGCGATCACCGAGTACCAGCTGCGCGGAGAGCGGACCGCCGACATCCACGCGCAGGCCCTGCGGCAGGCGCAGCTGGCGCGATCCGAGCTCAGCCGCATCTTCGACGGAGTGGGGGTGCTGCTGCGGGCGACGGTGACCGCGCACTTCGACGGCATCCTCCCGGCCGCGAACTGCCGGGCGTTCCTCGACATCGTCGCGGACCAGAGCGAGCAGATCGCGGCGATCGCCATCGTCGAGGCGACGGGCGACGAAGTGGCCTGCGATGGGCCGGGGGGGACCACCGACGGCCTCGCCGACCTCGCCCGGGAAGCGGCCGCGGGCGGCGGCGTCGTCAGCGGCCGCTTCCGGCGGACGGACCCGACCGCGCCGGCGCTGCTGCCCCTGGCCGTACCGCACGCGCTGCGGGGCGACGGACGGGTGGTGGTGGCGATCGCCCACATCCGGCTCGACTGGCTCGGCCGGGAACTGAAGTCGCGCGCCCTCGCGCCGGGCGATGCGCTCACCATCGCCGACCGCGACGGGGTGATCCTGGCGCGCGAGCCGCTGCCGGAGCGGTTCGTCGGCACGCGCATCCCGCCGCCCTACCTCGACCTCGTTGCGGCGAGCCGGCCCGGCAGCCTCGAAGTGCAGAGCCAGGACGGGACGACGAGGGTCATCGGCTACCTGCCGGCGACGCTCGCGGACGGCCTCTACGTCAGTGCCGGGGTTTCGACCGAGAAGGCGTTCGCCGGCATCAACCGGGCGACGGCGACCAGTGTCGCCCTGATGGTGAGCGGCGCCGCCCTCGCCTTCGGGTTCGCATGGTTCGTCGGCCAGCGCGTCATCCAGCGGCCGATCGACCGGCTCCTGGCGGTGAGCGACGCGTGGCGGGCCGGGGACCTCGGAGCCCGCACGGGCCTGCGACGGGAGGACGGCGAGTTCGAGACCCTGGCCTCGGCCCTCGACGGCATGATGGGCGCCCTGCAGCAGCGCGATCTCGAGCGCCAGAGGGCGAGCGAGCAGCGGACCCTGCTCGCCCGCGAGATCAGCCACCGCGCCAAGAACACGCTGGCGCTCGTGCAGGCGATCGCCTCGCAGACCTTCGCCGGCGCCGATCCGGACCTGACGCGCCGCTTCGGCGAGCGGCTCATCGCGCTCGCCGGCTCGTTCGACCTTCTGGTCGCGTCCGACTGGACGGGGGCTGGCGTGCGGGAGACGGTGGCGGCCGCCACGCGGCCCCATCGCACGGGAGACGGCATCCATTTCTCGATCGAGGGACCCGACGCCACGCTGCCGGCGCAGGCGGTGGTCGGCCTGTCGCTCGCCCTGCACGAACTCGCCACCAATGCGGCCAAGTACGGGGCGCTGACGAGACCGTCCGGGCAGGTCGGCATCCGCTGGACCCTGGACGACGGTCCGCCGGCCCGGCTTCGTCTCACCTGGTTCGAAAGCGGCGGGCCACCTGTGGCGCCGCCGGAGCGCCAGGGCTTCGGCACCAAGCTGATGCGGCGGATCCTGCCGGGCAACCTGCAGCCCGTGGTCGAGGTCGACTATGCACCCGACGGCGTGACGGCGACGATCGCCTTCAACCTCGCCGACGCCGGCGCCGCCTGACGGACCCGCAACGTTCGTCACCCAGGCGCATTTTCCTGTCATTCCCGATCACCGGTCACCGAAACAGCCGAACAGGCCCGACCGCGACCGGACAGCAGGAGAGTGACGATGCCCGAAGAGTTCGCCGCGCCAGACGACGAGGCGCGCATCCGCGAGAAGGCCTATGAGCTGTGGCAGGCGGAGGGGGAGCCGAGCGGTCGCGCCGACGCCCACTGGACGATGGCCCGCGAGATGGTCGCGATCGAGGACAGCCTCGATACCACCCTGCTGCCGATCAGCGGCGGCGAGCCCGTCGAGCCGGCGATCGCTATCGACAATCAGGGCGAGTTTCCCGGCCTGGCCGACCAGGGCGAGGAGTCGCCCCACGTTCCGGAGCGCTCGACGGCTCCAGAGCCCCTGGCCGCCGAACGACCGGTCAGAGAGCGGTCCGGGCGCACCGGCAGGCGCTGATGCGCTCCGGAGGTCTCCGCACCGCCGCCGGGGTGTGAGACGGCAGGAGCCGAGGTGACCCGGCTCCCTTTTTTCGTCGCTCGACGGCCCGTCCAAGGCGAGATCAGCGGCCAGCGGCGAATGGTGAGATCGAGCCCGCCGGAGAAGGCGTGAGAGTCGTCGAGGACGATCTTCTGATGCTGGGCACTGCCGGATGGCAATTCGTCGAAGGTAAACTCGACCTGGGCCGTGGTGCCCCACTGCAGGACCGCGCGACGTCAACCTGGCGCTCCAGCGTGAAGAAGAGCGGCGAGAGCTTCCGGCCGTGGCTGCATAAGCCGGCGCCCGCCGAAGCGTTCCATCGGCCGTCGTGCCGGCGGAGGCGCCTCCGCCGGTGCCTAGAGCACTTTCGCTCGGGATTGAATCGATTGGGGATTCCCGTAGCGAGTGATTTCTGATTCACCGTGCGGGCTGGCGAAGGAGGCCGGCTCGCATGGCGAACGCTCTTTCTCTTGATCTTCGGCAGAGGGTTGTTGCGGCGGTGGAGGCCGGCGCGTCGCGGCGGCAGGCGGCGGAGCGGTTCGGCGTCGGCGTCTCGTCCGCCATCCGCTGGGTGGCCCAGGCGCGGG
>CAMDHY010000122.1 GCA_945898215.1 Pseudoxanthobacter soli DSM 19599
GGCGCCCCCCCTCCCTGCCCTCCCCCGCGAGGGGGGAGGGTTCGCGCCGAGATTGGGGTGGCGCTCGAGGCCTGCTTCTGCGGGCGTGGTCGCCGGGTCACCTGCGATGGCGAAGCGGCTTCGGCTCAGCCTTTGACCTCCTCCACCTCCGGCGGCTTGCCGTTCGACTTGAAGGCGGCGGACCAGTGTCCCTTGCTCATCGTCGCCGAGCAGGAGACGATCGCCTTGTCCCCGGCATGGAGATTCTCGAAGCGGCAGTACCCCTTGGCGGGAAACTCCTCGTAGGAATCGCCCCGGCCGGCCGCGACCGCCGACACGATCATGCGGCCCCCACCCTTCTGGGTCCAGCTGGAGCCCTTCCCCAGGAAGAAATACGGGCTCATGGCGCCGGTAAACATGACCACGATCGATCCATCGCTTAGCGTGAACTGGAAGACGATCCCGGAACAGCTGTGATACTGGGGCAATTTCCCGCCATGCAGAGCCTCCGTGCACTCTCCTCTGACGCTGAGCGCCTGCTTGACAGTCGCTTCCTGTCCAAGAGCAGGCGACAACGTCGCCATCAACGCCGCGCCACTGAGCGCCGCGCCCCACACCAACCCTGCACGCATGTCCCTGGCTCCAATCAGACGCACGGGGATGCATGCTACTTAAACGCGAACTTTCGGCAACTCGAAGTGTCGCGCTTCCGCTCGCCGATGTCGCCTTGCAGGCGACTGTTGCAAATCGGCTGCTCGGGTCCGCTGTGCGAGGCCGGCGGTGCGCCGGGGTGCTCAGATGTCCTTGCATAGTCTCAACGAGTCGTAGAGCGCGGCGTGGATGTTGCGGCCGGCGACACAGTCGCCGACGCGGTAGAGGGCGTAGCCGCCCGGGTGCGCCTCCGCCGTGGCCGCAGCGTTTGTCGACGCCCCCGCCGCGGCCCCGTTCGACGCCGCTCCGGCCCCTGCCCCGTTCGCCCCATTCACCCCCACCCGCTCCGCCCACGGCTGCGGGCGGCCTTCGACGAGGGCGTGCTGGTCGGTGACACCGTCGTTGACGGAGCCTCCGCGCAGCGCCCGGAAGACCCCGTCGACCGTCAAGGTGCCGTACTCGACGACGACGCGGTCGACGAGGCGTTCCTCCTCGGCGAGCGTCATGGTGTTGCGCAGCACGGCGACAAGGCGGTTGCCCTCCGGATAGACCTCGGCGAGCTCGGTGTTCGGCGTCATCACCACGCCGAGCTTGTAGAGTTCGCGCAGGTGGACGGGCTGGTTGGTGGTGCCGATCTCCTCGCCGACCATGCGGTCCTGGGTGGCGATCTCGACGAGGCAGCCCTTCTTCGCCAAAAACTCCGCCGTCGAGGCGCCGTGGTGCTGGCCGGTGGCGTCGTAGAGGAGCACCGAGCCCGCCGCCTCGACCTTGCCGGTCAGCACGTCCCAGGTCGGCACGACGTGGGCGGCGCCCACGACCTCGTCGAGGTTCGGCCGGCCGCCGGTCGCGACGATGACGACGTCAGGCGTTTCCGCCTGCACCGCCGCCTCGGTTGCCTCCACGCCGAGGCGCACGTCGACGCCGAGCTTCTTCACCTGGGCCCCGAGCCAGCGCGGGATGCCGGACAGCGCCTCGCGCCAGGTGCCCTTCGAGGCGATGTTGATCTGGCCGCCGAGCTCGCGCTCCTTCTCGAACAGCACGACCCGATGGCCGCGCTCGGCGCAGACGCGCGCCGCCTCGAGGCCCGCCGGGCCGCCGCCGACCACCACCACCTTCAGCGACCGGTCCGCCCTCGGGATGACGTGCGGCATCGTCGCCTCGCGGCCGGTGGCGGCGTTCTGCAGGCAGAGCGCGTCGCCGCCGACATAGATGCGGTCGATGCAGTAGCCGGCGCCCACACATTGCCGGATGTCGTCGGCGCGGCCCTCGATCAGCTTCTTGACGAGGTGCGGGTCGGCGATGTGGGCGCGCGTCATCGCCACCATGTCGAGATGGCCCTCGGCCACCGCGCGGGCGCCGGTGGCGAGATCCGTGACGCGCTGGGCGTGGAACACCGGCACCTCCACCTCGCGCTTGATGGCGCTCGCGAGATAGAGGAACGGCGCGACCGGGAAGCTCATGTTCGGCAGCGAGATCGCGTGGGCGATGTGGTCGCGCGCCTGGCCGCCGACGATGTTGACGAAGTCGATCAGGCCGCGGCGGGCGTAGTCCGCGGCGATCGTCACGCACTCCTCGTGGCTGAGGCCCTCGGCGAGGAGCTCGTCGCCCGACATGCGGATGCCGATGACGTAGTCGTCGCCGGTCGCCTTGCGGATCGCCGACAGCACCTCGGCGCCGAAGCGCATGCGGTTTTCGAGGGAGCCGCCGTACTGGTCGGTGCGGTGGTTGATCGACGGGCTGAAGAACTGGTCGATCAGGTGGCCATGGGCGGCGGAGACCTCCAGCCCGTCGAGGCCGCCCTCGCGGCAGCGGCGGGCGGCGGACGCGAAGTCCTCGACGACGCGGGCGATGTCGCCCTCGTCCATCTCGCGCGGCACCGCCCGGCTCGCCGGCTCGCGGCGCGGCGAGGAGGAGATCGTCGGGAACCAGTTGTCGGTGTCCCACTTGGTGCGCCGGCCCATGTGGGTGAGCTGGATCATCAGCTTGGCGCCGTGGCGGTGGATGCGATCCGAGAAGCTCTGGAAGAACGGGATGACGCTGTCGTCCGCGGCCGAGATCTGCGCCCACGGCGTCGCCGGGCTGTCGATCGCCACCGACGAGGAACCGCCGAACATGGTGAGGCCGATGCCGCCCTTGGCCTTTTCCTCGTGGTAGAGCTGGTAGCGCTCCTGCGGCTTGCCATCCTTGCCGTAGCCGGGGGCGTGGCTCGTCGACATCACGCGGTTGCGGATCGTCAGGCCCTTGATCGTCAGGGGCTTCAGCAGCGCGTCGGCGTTGGCGATCATCGGCGGGGTCCAGGCGTTACGGAGGCGTTGGCCACGGGCGTCCTCCCCCTGCCAGGGGGGAGGACAGACGCGCCGTCAGGCGCGGCAGGTGGTGGCCCGTCAATCCGAACCTCAGCCTGAGTTTGGATTGACAGGCCCCACCCTGCCGGCTTCGCCGGCTGTCCCTCCCCCTGGCAGGGGAGGGACGCGTCGTCGTAATGGCTCCCGCTCATGCCGCGCGCTCCTCACGCGGCGAGCGGCCGAAGTGGCGGCGGTAGGCGGTGGAGAAGTGGGCGGCCGACTGGAAGCCGCAGGCGAGGCCGACGTCGGTGACACTCATCGGCGTCTGGCGCAGGAGCTCGCGGGCGTGCACGAGCCGGCGGCCGAGGGAGAACTCCGCCGGCGAGGTGCCGAGATGGCGGCGGAACAGCCGCTCGAGCTGTCGCGGCGACAGGCCGACACCGGCGGCGACGTCCGCCACCGTCAGCGGCCGCTCGATGGCGGTATCCATCATGCGGGCGGCGCGGGCGAGCGCCGGGTGCAGGTGCTCGATCCGGCTCGGCAGCGGCAGCGGCTGGCGGTCGCCGCCGCCGCGCGGCCGCTCCACCATGAACTGGTCGGAGACCTTGGCGGCCACGGGCTTGCCGTGGCGCGCCTCGATCAGGGTCAGCATCAGTTCGAGCGGCGCGACGCCGCCGGTGCAGGTGAGCCGGTCGCGGTCGACGACGAACAGTTCTTCCGTGAAGGCGACGCCGGCGAACTCCTCGCGGATCGCCGTGAGGTTCTCCCAGTGGATGGCGGCGCGGTAGCCGTCGAGGAGGCCGGCCTCGGCGAGGGCGAAGGTGCCGGTGCACAGACCGCCCAGCGCGACGCCGCGGCGGGCGAGCCGGCGCAGCGCGTCCGACAGCGGCCGCTCGACGGCATGGCGCACCGAGACGCCGCCGCAGACGAACACGAGGTCGAACGGGCCGGCCTCGGCGAGGCGAACGGTCGGCGTCAGCGACAGGCCGTTGCTCGCCGCCGCCGCCGCGCCGTCGAGGGTCACCACCGCATAGCGGTAGTCCTCGGCGAGCGTCACGTAGTTCGCCATCCGGCACGCCTCGAGGGCGTTGACAAGGGCGATCGCCGAATAGTTCGGCAGCGTCAGGAAGCCAATGCGCGCGAGCCGCGCCAGCGCCGGCGCCGCCACGGCAGCTGCCGTGGCCGGAACGGTCACCGGGATCGCGGCGCGCGCGGCCGTCAGCGCTCGACGACGAGGTCGGTCAGGGGCTTCGAGCAGCACAGCAGCACCAGTCCTTGGTCGATCTCGCGCTGGCGGATGCCGCCGGCGTGCTTCATCTCCACCTGCCCCGAGACGAGCCTCGACTTGCAGGTGCCGCACAGCCCCTTCGTGCACGAGGCCGGCAGCCGCATGCCGGCCGCCCGTGCCGCCTGCAGCACGAAGGTGTCGTCCGGGCAGTCGATGGCGCGGCCGGACTTCGAGAACGTCACCCGGAAGCTCGCCCGCGCCTCGCCCTCGACGAGCTTCTCCTCCGCCTCGGCCACCTCCGCCTTTGCGGCGGGGGCGAGGTCCTCGAAGGTGAAGCTCTCCTCATGATAGCGCCCCATGTCGGCGCCGCCATCGGTGAGCATCGCCCGCACCGCGGCCATGAACGGCGACGGGCCGCAGGTGAAGACCTCGCGCTCGCGGAAGTCGGGGGCGATCAGCGACAGCATTGGCAGCGACAGCCGGCCGCGGAAGCCCGCCCAGCCCGGCTCGCCGGCGTCGCTCTCGACGACGTGGGCGAGCCGGAAGCGCGGGTTGGCGCGCGCCATCCCTTCGAGCTCGGCGCGGAAGACGATGTCGGCCGGCGTGCGCGCGGCGTGGACGAAGACGACGTCGGCGTCCTCGCCGAGATCACCGAGCGCCCGGCTCATCGACATCAGGGGCGTGACGCCGCTGCCGCCCGACAGGAACAGGTACTTTTCGGCCGGATGGTCGGCGCAGGTGAACTCGCCCATCGGCCCGGCGGCGCGCACCTCCATGCCGGGCACGAGGTTGTCGTGCAGCCAGTTCGACACCGGCCCGCCCGGCACGCGCTTGACGGTGATCGAGAAGGTATCGGGCCGCGAGGGCGAGGAGGCGATGGTGTAGCAGCGCTGCACCGGCTCCTCGCCGATCGGCCAGTCGAAGGTCATGAACTGGCCGGGCTTGAAGCGGAACAGCCGCGGATTGCGGGCGGCGAAGACGAAGGTTCGGACGTCGTGGGTTTCGGCCCGGACCTGCCGGCAGACGAGCAGGTCGTCCTCGTCGGCATCGAAGCGGGCCGGCACGTCGGCGAGCGCGGCGAGGCGGGTGAGCGACGGCAGCGGCGCGGCTTCGGCAGGGGCGGGCGTGGCGGCGGGCTCGGGGAACGCCTTCGGCGCCGACAGGGCGGTCGCCGCCGCCGCCGTGTGGCGCACGCGCACCGTCTCGACGATTTCGCGCTCGTGCGGCAGCGTGAAGCCGGGACCGACGAAGGCGGTGTCGTCGAGCGAGCCGACGATCAGCGCCGGCCCGACGAAGCGCCGCGCAAGGGCGCCTTCGGGCCCGCCGCCCTTGACGTCGTCGAGGTTCGGCACCGCCATCCGCGTCGTCGAATTGGTCGGCAGCACAGTGATGCCGGCGCTGCCGACGTGGGCGTCGACGACGGTCCGCTTGCCCTTGGTCTTGCTCTTTGTGTTGCCCTTGGCTGCCATCGTGGCGGTCGTTCCAAACTCGGCGCCCTCGTCCCTCCCCTGCCAGGGGGAGGGACAGACCGCGCAGCGGTCAGGGTGGGGCCTGTCAATCAAAAGCTCGAGGGCGGATTGACGGGCCCCCACCTGCCGCGCCTGCGGCGCGGCTGTCCTCCCCCCTGGCAGGGGGAGGACGGAAGATCGCCTCGCGCGCTACCGCTCCAGGTGCTCGGCGATGCGGCCGAGGTACCAGTTGGCGAACTTGTCGACGAGGCCCTCGGTGTAGGGCGAGTACGGCCCCGGCTCGTAGGCCGGGCTGCTGACGCCCGAGTGCTGGTAGCCGACGAGCTCGGAATCCTGCGCGTTGGTGGCGACCCACACCTCGGTCAGCTTTTGGATGTCGTAGTCGACGCCCTCGACCGCGTCCTTGTGGACGAGCCACTTGGTGCGCAGCAGCGAATGCTCGGGGTCGAGCGGCAGCACCGAGAAGACGACCGCGTGGTCGCTCATGAAGTGGTGCCAGGAGTTCGGCTGCGTCCAGAAGTGCAGGCCGCCGAGCTTGCGCTCGGTCTGACCGCCGAGGAGCTTGCGGCAGGCGACCTCCGTCGACAGCGTGTGCGACTCGCCGGCACCGTCGAGCGGCAGGCGCTGGGTGCGGTAGCCGGTGACGACGTCGTCGAGGTGCTCGATCGTCCGCGACGGGAAACCCTTCGCCTCCCAGTCAGCGTGGTTGGCGTCGAGCAGGCAAGCGTAGCGGTCGGCCTGCAGCTTGCCGGTCTCGTCGAGCTGCTCGGGCGCGAAGCCGAAGCCGTAGGCGAACAGGGGTACCGTCAGCTCGGGATGGTTGACCGAGCAGTGATAGCACTCCCGGTTGTTCTCCATCGTGATCTTCCAGTTGCCCGGCTCGATGATGTCCATCTCGAAGGCGACCTTGGTGTCGCGGACGCCGTGCGGGGCGATGTAGGGCCGCATCGCCTCGGCCATGGTGTCGAAGTCGGCCGGCGGGTCCTCGCTCAGGCAGACGAACAGCAGCCCCTCGAGCGACTTCAGGTGCACCGGCTTCAGCCCGAGGCAGCTCTTGTCGAAGCCCTCGCCCATGTGCTCGGCGTACTGCAGCGCCCCGTCGAGGCCGTAGGTCCACTGGTGGTAACGGCAGACCAGATTGCCGACGCTCGCCTTGTAGTCGTGCACGAGGCGGGCGCCGCGGTGGCGGCAGACGTTGTTGACGGCGCGGACGGTGCCAGCCTCGTCGCGCAGGACAAGGACGGTGGTGCGGCCGACGTCGACCACCATGGTGTCGCCCGGCTGCGGCACGTCGGCTTCCACGCCGATGAAGATCCAGTGGCGGCCGAAGATCACCTCCATGTCGAGGTCGAAGATCTCCTGCGACAGGAAGAACGGCTGTTCCAGGCCATAGCCCGGCCGGCGGCGCGCCACGAGGGCGCCGATGCTCGAATGGGGAACCTGCAGCATGGGTCCGGATCTCCGCCACGGCGCCGCGCGCCGCCCCGCCGGGGGCGCGCCCTGCGCCCCCTCGCGGATTAGAAGTGTTCCGCAGTCTGCGTCCATCTACTTTTCTGGGAGCGACGCGATTTTACTGAAATCCGACATTGCCCGTCGCCGCCCACCTATCACTCGAACAGTCGTCCGCCGGCGAGCCGCGCCTGCGCCGTCGGATCGCCCACCGGGCGGCGGCCGCCGCGCGATCCGGTCGGGGTGAAGCCGTGCAGCGCCTTGAACTGGCGCGAGAAGTGGGCGCAGTCGGCAAAGCCCGCCTCGAGCGCGATGTCGGTGATCGAACGGTCGGTGGTGTCGAGCAGGAAGCGGGCGTAGCGCAGCCGGAGCTCGCGGTAGAAGGCACCCGGCCGCTCGCCCATCACCGCCTGGAACAGCCGTTCGAGCTGGCGGGTGGAGAGTTTCAGCTTCTCGGCGATGGCGGAGACCGGAAGAGGGTCGGCGAGGTTCTGCTCCATCAGCAGCAGCGCTCGCCGGACGCGCTCGTCGCGCACGCCGTCGGTGTCGGCGACCGGCGGGTGCGGCTGCGCCTCGCTGCCGGCGCGCGGCCGGTCGAGGAGCAGCACGTGGCGGGTCTTCTGGGCCACCGCACGGCCCAAGTGGCGCTCGACGAGGAGCGTCGCGAGATCGGAGACGCCGCCGCCGCCCGAGCAGGTGATGCGGTCGCCCTCGTCGACGAACAACCGGTCGGCCACCGGCACGTGGTGGGGGAAGGCGGCGAGGAAGTCCTGGCGGTGATACCAGGAGACGCAGCAGCGCCGCCCCGTCATCAGCCCGGCGCGGGCGAGCACGAACGAGCCGGTGCAGACGCCGACGAGCGTCACGCCGGCGGCCGCCGCCTTCTCGAGGTAGGCGATCGTCGCGGCATCGACCTGCGCGCCCGCCGACAACAGTCCGCCGACGACGACGACGTAGTCGAAGCCGCGCGCGTCGACGAACGGGCTGGTGCGCGCCACCGCGATGCCGCAACTCGCCCGGACCGGCTCCTCGCGGCTCCCCATCACCACCCACCGGCAGAGGATCTGCCTGGAGCGATCGCCCTCGTCGGCGGCGAGCCGCAGGTGGTCGACGAACAGCGAGAACGCCGACAGCGTGAAGTCGTCGGCGAGGATGAAGCCGACGGAGAGGCGCGGGCGTGCGGCGGCGGGTTCGCCTGTCGCCGATGCGGAGCGCGATGTGCGGACGGCGTCCATTCCTGTCCCCGAAGCGGAGGGCACCCAACCTAGCAGACCCCTCGCGGCGTCGGCAGGCTTTCGCCGGCGGATCTTGTCCCGACGGATGGCTGCCGGCAGCCCGGTTCTGCCGCGGACGGCGCATTGACGCAGATGATCCGCGTCAAGGTCTTCCGTCTTCGAAGAGGTCTAAGGTCCGCTCGCCTGACCGCATCCCGCGAAACACGCCAGGTCCCCAGGAGCCCCGCCGTGAACCGCCCCGCCGTGAACCGCCCGTCCAGCGCGGCCTACGCCCCCATCCCCGCCGTCGAGCGCCGGCTCCACTGGCTGATCGCCATCGCCATCCTGGCGATGATCCCGCTCGGCATCGCCGCCGAGGAGATGGCGAAGGGGCCCGCGCGGGAACTGGTCTTCAGCTGCCACAAGGCCCTCGGCCTGATGATCCTGATCCTGGCGACGTGGCGGCTCGGCGTGCGGCTGTCAGAGGGCTTCCCGCATCCGGTCGGCCGCTATTCGCTGATCGAGCGCGTCCTCGCCCACGCCGTCCACGGCCTGCTGCTCGCCGTGACGGTGCTTGCGCCGCTCACCGGCATCGCCCGCATCATCGGCCGCGGCCAGCCGCTGGAGGTGTTCGGACTGACTTTGCTGCCGGCCGGACCGGGCAACGAGCTCGCGCTGTCGCTGGCGAGGAGCGTCCACTCCGGCCCCGTGCTAGTGCTGGGCCTCGGCGTCCTGATCGCGCTCCACGTCGTCGGCGCCCTGAAGCACCACATCCTCGACCGCGACGCGACGCTGACCCGCATGCTAGGCCGCGCCCCGGCCTGACGCGGCGCCCCTCAGCACTCCGGCAGGTTGACGGCCAGCCCGCCGAGGGACGTTTCCTTGTACTTGGACGCCATGTCGCGGCCGGTCTCGCGCATCGTCACGATCACCTTGTCGAGCGAGACGACGTGCGTGCCGTCGCCGTGCAGGGCGAGCGAGGCGGCGTTGACGGCCGAGATCGCGCCGAAGGCGTTGCGCTCGATGCAGGGCACCTGGACGAGGCCGGCGATCGGGTCGCAGGTCATGCCCAGGTGATGCTCCATGCCGATCTCGGCGGCGTTCTCGATCTGGGCGTTGGTGCCGCCCAGTGCCGCGCAGAGGCCGCCTGCCGCCATCGAGCAGGCGACGCCGACCTCGCCCTGGCAGCCGACCTCGGCGCCGGAGATCGACGCGTTCATCTTGAACAGCGCGCCGATGGCGGTGGCCGTCAGAAGGAAGGTGCGCACGCCCTCCGGCCCCGCCCCGGAGCAGTGGTCGAGATAGTAGCGCAGCGTCGCCGGCACGACGCCGGCTGCCCCGTTAGTCGGCGCGGTGACGACCCGGCCGCCGGCGGCGTTCTCCTCGTTCACGGCGATGGCGTAGACGCTCACCCAGTCCATCACCTCGTGGGCGGCGCGGTCGTTGGCGTGGGTGCGCGCCAGGAGCCGGTCGCGGATCGACTTCGCCCGCCGCCTGACCTTGAGGCCGCCGGGAAGCTCGCCGGTGGTGGCGACGCCGCGGTCGATGCAGGCCATCATCACCTTGGCGATGGCATCGAGATGGGCGTCGATCTCGCTGTCCGGCCGCAGCGCCCGTTCGTTGTCGAGCACGATGTCAGCGATCGTCAGCCCGGTGGCGGCGCCGATGTGGAGGAGGTCGCGGCCGCTGCGATAGGGGTGCGGCACCGAGACCGGGTTGTGGACGACGACGCCCACCTCCGCCTCCGGCACGACGAAGCCGCCGCCAACCGAGCACCAGCGCTCGTGGGCGACGACGGCGCCGTCGGCGTCGAAGGCGGCGAGCGCCATGGTGTTCGGGTGCTTCGGCGTCTCGGCGTGGCCGTCGAAGAGGATGTCGCGGCCGTAGTCGAAGGCGATGCGCCGGCGCCCGCCGAGGTTGACCGAGCCACCGGCGCCGGCGGCGGCAAAGGCCGCATCGGCCTCGTCCGGGTCGACGGTGGCGGGCTCCATCCCCGACAGGCCGAGGATCGCGGCCCGGTCGGTGCCGTGGCCCTTGCCGGTCCAGGCGAGCGAGCCGTAGAGCGCCACCTCGACGCGGTCGACATCGGCGAGGCGCCCGGCCGCGGCGATCCCCTCGACGAAGGCGTGCGCCGCCCGCATCGGCCCGACGGTGTGGGACGACGACGGCCCGATGCCGATCTTGAAGAGCTCGAAGACGCTGATCATCGATGCCGGCCTCCCCGCCGGACGAACGATTGTCTTCCCCCCGGAAGGGGGTCGTCCTCCCCCTGCCAGGGGCCCGACGTGTCCCTCCCCGGCCAGGGGGCGGGCCAGACCGCGAAGCGGTCAGGGTGGGGCCTGTCAATCCAGAATGATGCGGCGGATGTCGAGCATCGGATTAACGGGCCCCCACCTGCCGGCTTCGCCGGCTGTCCTCCCCCCTGGCAGGGGGAGGACCCCTCCAGCGAGCTCCCCCTACCCCGCCCGGAACTCCCGACGGGCCTCGTCGAGATAATGCCAGACATAGGCCGAAAACGAACGCCAGACCTCGATGTGGAACACGTCCGGCCCCGTCCGCGCCAGCACGATCTCGGCCTTCGCCAGCACGGTGCGCGTCGCCGTGCCGACCGGGAAGGCTGCCGGCGAGAGGTCGAGCGGGCAGCCGGCGGCGAGCACCGTCGCGGCCGCGGGGCCCGACACCTCGATGCAGAGCTGGCGGTGCGAGACGTCGACCAGCGAGTGCGGCACGCCCGCCGTGGCCGCCTCGATCGCGGCGGCGATCCCCTCCGGCGCCTCGCCGGCGGCGATCAGCAGCCACTCGTCGGGTCCGAGCCAGATCGCCCTGCGGTTGCGCACCTCGCCATAGGCGCCGCGCGCCCGCGGCAGGGCGACGCCGCAGGCCTCGCCGGCGGGGCCGATCGCCGCCTCGCGGCCGCGGAAGACGAAGCGGGCGCACTCGTTGTCGAGCGTCCTGAGCTCCGCTGCTGGCAAGGGCGGCGTCGCCGCCGCGATCATCGCCAGCGCATCGGCGCGCGGCGGCAGCACGGGAGAGGCCTCAGTCATTGAGCCGCGCTCCTTCCGGGTCGACGAACACGGGGGCGGCCACCGTCACCGCGATGGCGCCGCCGGGCATCGGCACGTGCAGCGTTTCGCCCATCCGGCCGCGGCCGTCGCGCACCATGGCGAGCGCGATCGAGCGGCCGAGCACCGAGCTCCAGTAGGACGAGGTGACGTGGCCGATCATCGTCATCGGCACGGGTTCGGCCGGGTCGGCAACGATCTGCGCGCCCTCCTCCAGCACCACCGTGGGGTCGACGGTGAGGAGCCCGACGAGCTGCTTGCGGCCGGTCCCCGTCATCTCGGGCCGCAGGACCGAGCGCTTGCCGACGAAGTCCTTCTTCGCCTTGCCGACCGCCCAGCCGAGGTTGACATCGTCCGGCGTCGCGGTGCCGTCGGTCTCCTGGCCGACGATGATGTAGCCTTTCTCGGCGCGGAGCACATGCATCGTCTCGGTGCCGTAGGGCGTGATGCCGTGGACCTCGCCGGCGGCGACGATCGCCTCCCAGACGTGGCGGCCATAGTCGGCCGGCACGTTCACCTCGAAGCCGAGCTCGCCGGTGAAGGAGACGCGGAACAGCCGGGTCGGCACGCCGGCGATGCGGCCCTCGCGCACGCTCATGTGCGGCATCGCTTCCTTCGTGAGGTCGATGCCTTCCACCAGCGGCGCGAGGACGTCGCGGGCGCGCGGGCCCTGGACCGCGATCACCGCCCACTGCTCGGTGGTGGAGGTGAGCCAGACGTCGAGGTCCGGCCACTCGGTCTGCAGATAGTCCTCCATCAGGTGGAGGACGCGCGGCGCGCCGCCGGTGGTGGTGGTGACGTGGAAGCGGTCCGGCGCCATGCGGCCGACGACGCCGTCGTCCATGACGAAGCCGTCCTCGCGCAGCATCACGCCGTAGCGCAGGCGCCCGGGCTCGAGCTTCGTCCAGGCGTTGGTGTAAATGCGGTTCATGAACTCGGCCGCGTCGGGCCCTACCACCTCGATCTTGCCGAGCGTCGAGGCGTCGAAGAGGCCGACGGTCTCACGCACCGCCTTGCACTCGCGCGCCACGGCGGCGTGCAGGTCCTCGCCGGCCTGCGGGAAATACCAGGCGCGCTTCCACAGCCCGACGTCCTCGAAGGCCGCGCCGTGCGCCTCCGCCCAGGCGTGGATCGGTGTGGTGCGGACGGGATCGAACAGGTCGCCGCGGGCGGCACCCGCGAAGGCACCGAAGGTGACGGGCGTATAGGGCGGGCGGAACGTCGTCAGGCCGATCTGCGGGATCGGCTTCGCGATGGCGTCGGAGACGATGGCGAGGGCATTCAGGTTGGACGTCTTGCCCTGGTCGGTCGCCATGCCCGTCGTGGTGTAGCGCTTGACGTGCTCGATCGAGACGAAGCCCTCGCGGGTGGCGAGCTTGACGTCCTTCGCCGTGACATCGTTCTGGAAGTCGACGAAGGCCTTGGCGAACGCCGGGTTGCGCCCGTGCGGCGCGGCCCCGGAGAAGCCGCCGGAGACGGTGGGGGCGTTGGTGATGGTGGGAGCGCCGGTGACCGCGTGTCCTCCCGCGGCACTACCCGTCCCTCCCCTGCCAGGGGGAGGGACAGGCGACCGCAGGTCGCCAGGGTGGGGCCCGTCAATCGCGGTCTCGGGGTGGATGGACTGGCCCCCACCTGCCGCGCCTTCGGCGCGGCTGTCCTCCCCACCGAGGTCGGGCCTGCCCGACCTCGGCTCTA
>CAMDHY010000123.1 GCA_945898215.1 Pseudoxanthobacter soli DSM 19599
GGGTACCGGCCCCCAGCGCCCGAGGCCGTCGTGCCGAGCGCGCGCCCGCCTGCGCAACCCCGGCCAGCTCCAGCGGGCGCGCTCACCATGGAAACCCGGCCGCCCATGAACTAACAATCAAACCGGACCACCGACGTGGGGCAGGTCACTGCCGCCTCGCCGGCGGCGACGATAGCGGAAAAGGCCGGCGGAATCGCCGGCTCGGCGGAGAGTGCGGCATGGAAGGCGGCGCCGCCGCGCACCGCGTCGCTGAGGCGCGCGACCAAGGCCGCCGCGGTCCGCCGGCGCGGCGCCGTGGCCGAAAGCGCCAAGGCCTCGTGCAGCGGCACGCCGGCCTCGAGCAGCCCCGCCCATTCGTCCGCGAGCCGCACGAGTTCCCGTCGGTTGAGATCCGGCGACAGGCGGATTTCGGTGGTGAGCAGGGCGGCGAGGCGCCCGAGCGAACCCCGCCCGTCGGCCTCCGCGCCGATCTCCACCGCGAGCTTGCCGTCGCGGGCGAGCCGGGCCGCGACGTCCGCCTCGCTCGCCGCCTCCAGCACGCCGGTGTGGCGCGCGTTGGCGGCGTCAACGGCAACGAAGCGGAAGCGCGCCATCAGGCCTCTCCGCCGCTGCCAGCGACGCGCAGGACTTCGCTGACGCTCGTCAGCCCCGCCGCCACCTTGGCGAGGCCGTCGGCGAGGAGGTCGGTCATGCCGTCCGCCTTGGCGAGCGCAGCGAGCGCCGCCTCGTCGCGACCGGCGAGGATGCCCGCGCGCACGGCGTCGCTGACGGCGAGATATTCCCCTACGGCGACGCGGCCGCGGAAGCCGGTGCCGCCGCAGGCCGGGCAACCGGCCGCCTCGTAGACGGGGCCGGTTGCGGGGCGGTGAGGGGCAGAGCAAGTGGCGGGTCCATGATCCGTGATCATGGAGGGGGCGAGCAGCGCGGCGTCTCCGCCTGTCTGGCCCCGTTCGTGATCAGGGATCATGGATGGAGTCGATCGCAAGCGCGCGTCCCGAGCCGCCGCGACCGCTGTCGCCTGCCGCTCCATGAGCCCCGCGAGCAGCAGTGCCGCCGTTTCGGACGGCGTGCGACAGTGCGGGCAAAGGCGGCGCACCAGCCGCTGCGCCATAGCCCCGCGCACGGTGGAGGCGAGCAGGAACGGCTCGACCCCCATGTCGGCGAGCCGCGGCAGGGCGCCGGCGGCGGTGTTGGTGTGAACGGTGGCGATGACGAGATGGCCGGTAAGAGCGGCTTGGGTGGCCACCACCGCCGTCTCGCGGTCGCGGATCTCGCCGACCATGATGACGTCCGGGTCCTGGCGCAGCACGGCGCGCAGCGCCCGGGCGAAATCGAGGCCGATGGTGCGCGACACCTGGATCTGGCTGATGCCGTCGAGATGGTACTCGACCGGGTCCTCGACGGTGACGATGTTGCGCTCGGCGCCGCGCAGGCCCGACAGCGCGGCATAGAGCGTCGTCGTCTTGCCGGAGCCCGTCGGGCCGGTGACGAGCACCATGCCGTGCGGCAGCCGCAGCGCCGCCGTCAGCGGCTCGACGACGTGGGCCGACAGCCCGAGCACCCCGAAATCGAGCGCCACGGCCGTCCTGTCGAGGATGCGCAGCACGACCCCCTCGCCGACGGCGTGCGGCATGGTAGCGACGCGCAGGTCGATCGGCCGCCCCCGGGCGCTGGTGCGGATGCGGCCATCCTGCGGCAGCCGTCGCTCGGCGATGTCGAGCCCCGCCATGATCTTCACACGCGACAGGATGCCGGCGTGCAGGCCAGGCGGCGGGGCCGGCTGCTCGACGAGCAGGCCGTCGACGCGCAGGCGCAGCCGCGAGCCGGTCTCGGTGGCGGTGAGGTGGATGTCGGAGGCGCCGAGCTCCACCGCCCGGTCGATCAGCGCCGTGACGAAGCGCACCACCGGCGCGTCGCCGGCGAGGTCGCGCAGGCGTGCGAGGTCGTCCTGGAGCGCGATGCCGCCCGCGCCGGCCGCATCGCCGGGGGCGGCGTCGCCGGTCAGGCCCAGGCGCTCGAAGGCGTGGTCGAGGTCCGCCGGCCGTGCCAGCTGCCGCTCCACGGAGCGGCCGGTGCGAGCGGCGACGGCGGCGGGGGTGAAGGCGTCGAGCGGATCCTCCACGGCGAGCAGGACCGTGGTGTCGGTGGCGGCGACCGGCAGGCAGCGGGCGGTTGTCAGAAAGGCCGGGACGAGCAGGTCGGCAAGAAGCGGCGCGTCGGGGAAGGACTTGGCGTCGGCGACGGGAAGGCCGGTGACGAAGCTCCAGGCCGCCACCAGCGCCCTGTCCTCGACCAGGCCGAGGCGGGTGAGGACGCGGTCGAGCCGGGCGGCAGCCGGTGGCGCACCATTACTCGGCGTCGCCTCGCCCGCGCCGGCGCGCCGTCCGCGCTCCAGGGCCTCGGCCGTGCGCGCCCCGACGGCGACGAGGCGGGCCAGCACCGCCTCGACCGGTTCGCTGGCGGCGGGATCGGCCGGTGCGGGCGGATCCGGTGACGGCAGGACGTCGGGCGCTGTCGCGGCCCGGGTGCCCTTGGTGCCGAAGGCCATTCCCTGATTCATCGGCCTCTCCAATGCGCACAGGGAGCCACGTGCGGCAGGAGGAGGCAAGCGTCCGGCAGCGTCGGCACGGTGTGGACGGCGATGTCGACGGGGCCGCCCAGCGCCGGCAGGTCGGCGCGCAGCAGCACCGCCCGCGGCAGCAGCGCCGGCTGGCTCCACGAGGCGCGCCAGCCGGCACCGGTCGCACCGTCCGGTTGCGCCGTCCGCAGCCCCGCCGGGCGGACGCCGTCGTCGAAGATGAAGAACCGCAGCGCCCGCGCGCCCGACAGCACCACCTCGCGGCGGACGGCGCCGCTGCCGGGATCGCGCCAGACCAGCACCAGCGCCATCGGCTCCTCGGCCCCGGTCGCGACGTCGTCCACGCCGGCTGCCCCGTCCTCGGCGAACTCGGCGAGCCGCCGTTCCGGCACGATGGCGAGCGTCATCGGCCAGGGCCGGTCGAGGGCGAGGATGGCGGGGCCGCGGCTCGTCAGCGTCAGCCGGTCGGCCGCACCGGCGCCGACAGACGGCGCGCCGGGGGGCTCGGGAAAGGCGCCGGCGACCACGGCGCGGAACACCCGCTCGGCCGCAACGATCGCCTCGCGCGCCTCCGCCGCGCCGTCCACCCGCACCTCGATCCGCCGCATGGCGCTGGTCGCAGCCGCTGCCGCCGAGACGATCAGCCCCACCAGCACCAGCGCCACCAGCACCTCGACGAGCGAGAAGCCGGCGCGGCGCGGCGCCGGGGCGGACGGCCTAGGCCCGCCGCTGGAAGACGTGAGGGAGGCTGGAGGGCGGAGACGGCTGATCCACCTCATGGCCGCGGCTCGCGCAGGCGGAGGGTCGAGAGAGAGACCGGCGCGCCGTTCCGCGGCGTCACGGTGACCAGCAGGGAATAGAGCTCCTGCAGGGGCAGCGCCTCCGGCCCTTCGCCCTCGCCGGTGAAGGCCCGTACCTCGAGCACCCAGGCGGCGCCGTCGCTGAGCGTGCCGGCGGTGCGGTCTGACCGCATTGGCAGATCGAGCCCGACGCGGGCGAGGATGGCGTCGGCGGCGAGCACGGCCCGCAGCCGCTCCCCCGCTCGGGCGCTGCGCTCGCCGGCCTGCGCGAAGGCGACGAAGGCCGCCGCCGCCACCATGGCGATGAGCGCGAGGCCGACGACCGCCTCGAGCAGGATGAAGCCGGCTCGGCGGCCCTCGACCTCGTGATGGGCGTACGGGGGAGCCATCAGCGTCGCTCGATGCGGCTGGTGAGCCAGGAGACGTGGACGGAGGCGATGGGGGCAGCGGTGGTCGGGGCGCTCGCGGGGCTCGGGGGGGCCGGTGCTACCGGTGCTTCGGGAGCGGAGAGCGTTCTGTCCGACAGGGTCACGCGGCCGCCGCTGCTGGAGCCGTCGGGGAGGAAGACGATGGCGGCCTCGTCGTTCGTCGCGAAGGCGCCGCCGGCGCCGGTACCTCCCCAGCCGCGGACACCTTCCAGCCGGGCGACGATGTCGGCCGGCAGCTCGGCGCGCGCGCCGAGCGACGGCGCCGCGACGGTGCGGCCGCCGTCCTGCAGGCGGATGCTCACCGGCGAGCGGCCCTCGTGCGCGGCCTCCCGGGCCTGTCGCAGCACGCCCTCGACCGCCAGTGCCGCCCGCTCGGCCGGCGACGGCCCGATGAGCCGCGGCAGCGCCGCCGCGATCCCCGCCCACGCCGTCACGACGATCGTGAGCGCGACCAGAACCTCGAGCAGCGTGAAACCGGAGCGGGTGGACATGGGGTGGTGTCGCCGAGTGAACCGAGCACCATCTTAGCGTGTCCGCGGCCGAAGCTCATGGGGTGGTTGGCGTCGTCCACTGGAGATGCTGGTCCGCGCTCGCCCCCAATCGAGGATGCACGGGGCCAGCGCACGGCTCCCTCCGCTGCCAACTGGGGACTGACCGCCCCGGGTTTGCCGGAGGCCGGTTGATTTGAGTCACGCCGCCAGATTCTGGTCGTCGAGCATGGCGTAGTAGCGTGCCTCGCTTTGGCCTTCGGGATGTTGCCGATGGGCTCCATGCCGCCGCTGGGTGCCCGAGGTCCACATGGCGGCTCCAGATCAGGCTTCAGACACCTCCTGGCATCACCGAAAGCCCGGCCACTCAGCCCCTTTCCGGGCGGGCCCTAAGCCTAGCAGAAAGGGGCTCGCACTCCAGAAGCCCACACCCTTCAAGCAGACGAGCCGCCTTGATCAGAGTATTTACTGTCTAGCGACTGCTATCCTCACCCTGGGTGCGCAAAAAAAGGGGGAGGCGAAATAAAAAAATCTTACTCGCCCCAAAATGACCTGCAATAAAGCATCATTTTTTCAAAAACCCACTTTCCTTTTTTCTCCTTAAACACAGCGTCTGCCTGAACCCCAATCTTGACGTATTTACTGTAAGGCAGAAAGTCCCTATTGGGATTATACAAGAATCCAATTTGTCGAGAGCCTAGTTCTTCCAAGAATACGCCAAGTTTCATGTCCGGAACTAGCCATACGTCCGAAAAGTTAAGCTCACCATTTCCAGTAAGAAATTTTCGATCTGTACGCCCAGGATAGATATAAACAGCATTCATTCGCCTTACGCCTTCAATAAGCTCGAACATAATGTCGATGTCACCGTACGAAAAAATACACTCGCTTTCATCCTCTATCAACTCATTGCTGGCGATAGAATTAATATAATCCGCAGAGTCACCTACCGAAATTTTCGGCAGACTACCATCCCGTAGCGACTGTGTAAAATCCGTAACAATTGTATTCATTTGACTATTACCATCTTATTCGGGTGTTTCATTGTTTCCACTATCGCTCGCATCATCGCCATCTTTGTCTTCTGCGAGACCCTGCTCAGCTTTGTCAGCCACTGCCTCAAGTCCCGGAAGCTGTCCCTTTACAGCGTTCGGATCATTCTTTAAGTGCTCGGCTGCCTTTCTTGCCTGATCGCGCACTTTTCTAAGGCCCCTTTCTGTTTCAAGGAATTTTTCCACCGCATCAATAGCCTTCCCAATTCCGGGGTTTTTCTTGTCTGATGCCCTGGCGCCAAAGATATCCCACCCACCGTTTGGACCAACCCTAATTCCTACCTCAATTTTTCCCCTCTGGCCCTTTATGCCGGTTACATCGACGTGCAGTCCTTTACTACCATAGTCCGGGAAAATCCCCTGAACATCTACCTTAACGGCGCGAGAATTTGTTACACCAACAGGATTTGACTGGGTAGTTGCTGTGTTTTCCAGGACTGAGTTGACAGCCTGCGCGATTGTTTCTCGACACTCTGGACAGGCGATATAGGCGGCCGCCACTGCAATTGCACCCAAAGTGATTATTGCGACGTCGTCGACTACCAAAGCATGCCCATTCGGATCGCTTTTGTTGATTGGATCGTTTGCGGCATAGGCGTACCGGTTCGTCCCGACGGGGCTGGAGAGCACCCCCGCCGCCCCGCCGTTCGCGGCCACGGCCGTATCGATCGGATCCCACCAGTCCGGCGACAGGAACCGCCCGAGCACGGGATCGTAGAACCTTGCGTGGAGGTAGAGGAGGCCGGCCTCGGGGTCGTGGCGCTCGCCGATGAAGCCGCGCTCCTCGCCGTCGCCACAGCCGGAGGGGGCGGTGACCTGGCGGTCGCCATAGGGGGCGTAGCGCTGGCGCAGCGCCACCGCGCCGGTGTCCTTGCGCGTCTCCAGCCGCACCGAGCTCAGATGGTCGCGGTGGACGAAGCACGTCGAGACCGTGCCGGCGGGCGCCTTCACGAGCCGCGCATCGGCATGCGGGATCATCGTGATGGTGCCGGTGGTGTTGGTGCCGGCGAAACTCACCTCGTAGTCGGCGCCGACAGTGACCGTCTTCGTCACCACCGCGCCGTCGAGCGTCACGACCTTGCGCACCCGCTCGCCGTCGGGGCCGTAGTCATATTCGGTGATCGAGGGGGTGGCGCCGGAGCCCTTCTTCACCTTCAGCGGTCGGTTCTCGCCGTCCCAGTCGATCTTGCGCGTCGCCGCCGCATCACTCGGCCCGTCGCGCAACAGGTTGCCGTTCGCGTCGTAGTCGAAGTTCGTCGCCGCGTCCGGCCCAATCCGCTTCACCGCGTGCGGCAGCGTCCGGCCGCCAACGGTGGGGCCGTAGGCCAGATCGCCGCCGGCGCCGCCGGAGCCGCCGCGCTATCGCGGGGTCATGCAGCCGCCGCTGCTCGAGCCGTCGGGGAGGAAGACGATGGCGGCCTCGTCGCTCACCGCGAAGGCGCCGTCGTGACCGTTGCCGCCCCAGCCGCGGACGCCCTCCAGTCGGGCGACTATGTCGGACGGCAGGTCGGCGCGTGCGCCGAGCGACGGCGCCGCGACGGTGCGGCCGCCGTCCTGCAGGCGCACGGTCACCGGCGAGCGGCCCTCGTGCGCGGCCTCCCGGGCCTGCCGCAGCACGCCCTCGACCGCCAGTGCCGCCCGCTCGGCCGGCGACGGCCCGATGAGCCGCGGCAGCGCCGCCGCGATCCCCGCCCACGCCGTCACGACGATCGCGAGCGCGACCAGAATCTCGAGCAGCGTGAAACCGGAGCGGGTGGACATGGGGTGGAGCGCCGACTGAATCGGGTACCACCTTAGCGTGTTCGCGGCCGAAGCTATTGGGCTGGTAGGTGTCATCGACTGGATATGCTGGTCCAATAAGTCATTGGCGAAAGCAGCAGCGTCGCATCATCAGCCGGCTCCGAGCATGCCCGACTGTAGCGTTCGGCGTGCAGCTCTATCGTGAGCAACGCCGCCTCTCCGCTCCGGCCGGGCCGCGGACGTGCTTGCAGATTCTCGTCATTTACTTCCGACAAAGACCGGAATGACTAACAACAAAAGCATGTTCGAGGTAGGGAGAATGCGTCCAAGCTGAGGCCCTTGCGAAAGTTCGGCATCTGGGTCGGCAGTCGAGGGGGCGCGTTCGTGCACCGTTGGCCGCGCAACCCCGCCTCGGCATTGCGCCCACCCGAACGCCGTAGGCGGTTCACCAGAGCCGCAGCATTCCCCAGGTCTTCGACAGGCCCAACGATTTTTATTGATGCTCCCGCCTCTACCGGCGACCCGATCGCCTGTGACGGGGTGACCCATTAGCACCTACACCTCAAAGTCGACATGGATGAATAGGGCTCCCGTTCTCCTGTCCTACACGGCATGCAACGACGGATACGACGCAAAGTGATCGTCTATTGTGCTAAGCCTCACCGAAAATACGCGCCAGATGCACCAATAATGCTCCGCTACCGGAAAATCCTGCACCCCATCCTGCTATGTCATCGCTTGTATATCGTATATCAGTAATAATAGACGGATCGTCATCATCAATTATGGTCAATTTCTTTAATGATGCATCTCCATCCACAGCATCGCAGAACACTGGCGGCGACCATTCCTCTCGAATCCAGGGGTAAACCTTTCCAACAATTGGCCATTGCTTTTGAATCATTGAAAGATCACCGAACCTCCTAACAAAACATGCATCAACTGGCAAAAGAAGTCCTCCTAGATCGCTCACCTGGGCGAAATCGCGATTCTTAAAGAAATACCCAAGCACCGCCCCCTGCCTTTCGCGCGCAATGACACCAATAACTTTCACAGTTTCCGATATATTTATAATATATATGTCACCTTCAGCGTAAAGCTTTTCCTTCATTTCGGTTTTTACCTACCATTTTATGCCAAGAGCGTCAAGAAAATCGCGGGCGGCCCGGATGTACTCGTCTCTGAGTTCATTCCTTGGAGAGATCGGGTTGATTTTATTCATTGGGGGGGTGTATTTTTCATCCACATTTTGCTTTAGGCCGCGTTGCTCGAGATACTTGTCCGTTTTGAACTCAACTTCAAAATCAAGGTCCTTTGTTGATGGATCTCGCTTGTGCTGGCTAGCACGTTGGTCGATGTTCTTTGATCTTCCAGCGCGTACCACGCTTCCAGTAACTGGATCCCTTTGAATGTATACGCCGCCGGGCTTTGCACCTGCTGCCGGATTCACCTTACCTGTTGGAGCGTCCGCAACTCCACTTTTTGCCTGTGGATCGACATTCTTCACAGGTGAAGACGGTTTTCCAGCGCCGCCGCCCCGAACTCCTCCAAGCCTCCCAAAGCCAAAACGAGGTGTTAGGCAGGCACACGGGATCAGGCTACCCCAGCCGAGAATGGGATCGTTAGCCATTGCCGTGGAGTCGTCAACCAAACTGTCTGCTTCGTTTTTTGCGGGTTGATCTTCGCTAGGGTCGGTCGTGGGGCTAGGCTCGGGCGAGTCTTCAGCCAGGGCATGCCCACTCGGGTCGCTCTTGTTGACGGGATCGTTGGCGGCATAGGCGTACCGGTTCGTGCCCACGGGGCTGGAGAGCACCCCCGCCGCGCCGCCGTTCGCGGCGACCGCCGTGTCGATCTGATCCCACCAATCGGGCGAGAGGAACCGTCCGAGGACGGGGTCGTAGAAGCGGGCGTGGAGGTAGAGGAGGCCGGCCTCGGGGTCGCGGCGCTCGCCGATGAAGCCGCGCTCCTCGCCGTCGCCGCAGTTGGACGGGGCGGTGACCTGGCGGTCGCCATAGGGGGCGTAGCGCTGGCGCAGCGCCACCGCGCCGGTGTCCTTGCGCGTCTCCAGCGCCACCGAGGCGAGGTGGTCGCGGTGAACGAAGCACGTCGAGACCGTGCCCGACGGGTTCTTGACGAGCCGCGCATCCGGATGCGGGATCATCGTGATGGTGCCGTCGTCGGCCACCTCGTAGTCCGACCCGACATAGGTGGTCTTCTTCGGCGTGCCCGTGCCGACGGTGACGGTCTTGCGCACCCGCTCGCCGTCCGGGCCGTAGAGATAGTCGGTGACGGCGGTTCCCTTCGTCACCTTGAGCGGCCGGTTCTCGCCGTCGAAGGTGAGGGTGCGGCCGAGCCCGCTGGTGGCGTTGCCGTTGGCGTCGTAGCCGAAGGTGCCGGAACTCGCGGTGCCGACCTTCTTCACCGCGTGTGGCAGCGTCCGGCCGTTCACCACCGGCCCGTAGGTGATCGTCCCGGCGCTGCCGGAGCCAAACGCCGCGTTGGTGGTCATGTTGCCGGCGTCGTCGTAGTCGAACGAGACGTTCTCCGCCGTGGCGTTGGCGTTCGTCGCCGTCTTCAGCCGGTCGAGCTTGTCGTAGGTGTAGGTCCAGTCGGCGCCCGCGTTGCTGCCGAGGTTCGCCGACACCATGTCGGTGATGCGCCCCGCCGCGTCGCGGATGTAGGTGACCGCGAGCAGGTCCGGCGTGCTGCCGGCCGCGGCGGAGTAGGTGCCGACGTCGTTCAGCCAGCCACGCTCGGGGCTGTAGGACCGCTTCGTGCGCACCCCGCCGGCATAGTCGACCCGGGTGACTTGGCCGCGGGCGTTGTACTCGACGAGCGTGATGAGGCCCGGGATCGCCTTCAGCCGGCCCGCCTCGTCGCAGGTCCAGCGGTTGCCGTCCGCGCCGGTGGTCGAGTTGTCTGGCCACTTGCGGAACTTCACCTCGCCCGAGGCGTAGTACCAGAAGATGAAGGTCTGCATGCCGGGGAGGCCGTCGACCGTCTGGCGCCGCTCCTTCAAGACTCCGCTCTCGGGCCAGTCGAATCAAGGCGATCCTTCGACAAAAGGGTCCATATCCGCAGCAGCCGGAATGTATCTTGTGATGCTTCTATACTAATATTCTATCCAAGTCAAATCATTCATCAATTATGATTTAACGTCATCAACTTCCGTCTTTTAATCGACGTATTACTGCGCTTATTCAGGATTTAAAGACCACGGCTGCCGAGTGATTCTGTCGTAAATGTCTCCAACTTCGCTTATGGCACTCCCATAGTCCGAATACATCCGGCACCAGTTGTCAGCCTCTTGCGCCAACAATTCGGACACTTCTGATAGTAATATATCCGAATGTCCTTCTTCGCGCATCACAATGTCAAATTTCTCCGACTCGTCGATACTTTGTAATAGGTTAAATGCAAATACCTGCATCGCATATCTAGCAAATTTCTGAAGACGTACAGTTTCGTCCCTCTCACTTAGATACTCTTCAAGTGCAGCAAAGCGAGGGTGAGACGCAGTATCCATTTGGGAGACGCTATTCGTCACTTCACTAACAGCGTAATCATAAGCTTTTGCAAACAACTCTCCGAACTCATTTAGTAATATTTCCTTTGCCACTTTATCCATTGGAAACTCCTAATCCCACGGAATCCTCGTCTGACTACTTGCTGTTATACCCTGTTGCCGCAGATTCCTCAATGATAGTGCCGTCAACGCCCTAGCTTCGACAAGGGGAACTCCGCCAGCCACCAGAGCCTCGACTGCGATCCTTGTATGATCTTGAAGGGTCGGAGTATGACCCGCCTTGGCCATCGCATGGTAGGCACGGTTTTGGTAACTCGTCATTTCAGTGTGAGACCATCCCTTTGCTTTCAAATAATCTCTTTGAATAGCAAGTGCCTGCCTAAAATTATAGCCTGGTGTTTGTTCGAGTGCGGCCTTGGCATGGACCTTGTGTCCACCTACGACTCCGTAAGTGCCGGTAATATTCGCATAAGGACCTTTGGGGGTACGTCCGATTGTGACGCGGGAGCCAATCAGACCACCTGCAATCGCCGCAATTATGTCAATAATTCCTTCCCTCTTGATCTGTTCGTTCGATTTTCCAATGTCAGAAAGCTGTCTGTCGGCCTCTTCCTCAAGAAGCCTGACAGCACCATCGTCACCTTGTTCTGCTTTTTCCATAGCCGCTTCTTCAGCAAGAAGCGCGTTATTGGCAAATCTCTCGTCTCTTGTATTCGGATCCTCAACAGCATCGGGCAACGACGCATGCCCATTTGGATCGCTCTTGTTGATCGGATCGTTTGCGGCATACGCATACCGGTTCGCCCCCACCGGGCTGCTCAGTACACCCGCCGCCCCGCCTTCCGCCGCCACGTCCGCATCGATCGGATCCCACCAGTCGGGCGAGAGGAACCGTCCGAGCACGGGGTCGTAGAACCTGGCGTGCAGGTACAAGAGCCCCGCCTCTGCATCGTGGCGTTCGCCGATGAAGCCGCGCTCCTCGCCGGTGCCGCAGCCCGACGGCGCCGTCACCTGGCGGTCGCCATAGGGGGCGTAGCGCTGGCGCAGCGCCACCGCACCGGTGTCCTTGCGCGTCTCCAGCCGCACCGAGCTCAGATGGTCGCGGTGGACGAAGCACGTAGAGACGCTGCCCGAGGACGGGTTCTTGACGAGCCGCGCATCGGGATGCGGGATCATCGTGACGGTGCCGTCGTCGGCCACCTCGTAGTCCGACCCGACGTAGGTGGTCTTCTTCGGCGTGCCGGTGCCGACGGTGACGGTCTTGCGCACCCGCTCGCCGTCCGGGCCGTAGAGATAGTCGGTGACAGCGGTTCCCTTCGTCACCTTGAGCGGCCGGTTCTCGCCGTCGAAGGTGAGGGTGCGGCCGAGCCCGCTGGTGGCGTTGCCGTTGGCGTCGTAGCCGAAGGTGCCGGAACTCGCGGTGCCGACCTTTTTCACCGCGTGCGGCAGCGTCCGGCCGTTCACCACCGGCCCATAGGTGATCGTCCCGGCGCTGCCGGAGCCGATGCCACCATTGCTCGTCATGTTGCCGGCGTCGTCGTAGGCGAAGTCGAGCGTCAACCCGCCGGTCGTCTGGTCCTTCGCCCGGGTCAGCCGGTCGAGCTTGTCGTAGGTATAGTTCCAGTCGTTGGCGAGGCCCGTGCCGAAGCCGGTGTTGAGCGCCCGGGTGATGCGGCCGGCGGCGTCGCGGGTGTAGGTGACCTCGAGGAGGTCGGCGACATCGCCGGCGTTCGGCGAGTAGGTGCGCACGGCGTCGAGCCAGCCGCGCTTGCCGTCATAGGCCATCTTCGTCCTGACACCGCCGGCATAGTCGATGCGGGTCGTCTGGCCGCGGGCGTTGTATTCGATCAGCGTGATCAGACCGGGGATCGTGTAGAGCCGGCCCGCCGTGTCGTAGGTCCACGGGTCACTGTCGGAGCCGGTGGTCGAGTTGTCCGGCCACTTGCGGAGGCGCATCTCCCCCGACGGGTAGTAGCCGAAGATGAAGGTCTGCGAGCCCGCGAGCCCCGTGACGGTGTGGCGACGCTCCTTGAGGAGCCCATCCTCGGTCCAGTCCGTCTCGATCGTCCCCGCCTCGTTCACCAGTTTGGTGAGGCGGCCGATGTTGAAGAAGCCGGCGCGGGTCTCGTCGTAGGTCCACGTGGTCGTCCTGGTGCCGAGCGGCGCCGGCGCCGTCACCACCTTCGTCAGCATCCGGCCGAGCTTGTCGTAGGTGAACGTCGTGACGATGCCGCGCGCGTCCGTCTGCTGGGTGACGCGGC
>CAMDHY010000124.1 GCA_945898215.1 Pseudoxanthobacter soli DSM 19599
GTCGACACCTGCTCGCCGACCTGCGCGAGCCGCCGACGGTCGACTGCCTCGCTCGCCGGCTCGGCGTCGGCGTGCGGCGGCTGTCGGCCGCCTTCAGGGGCGTGCTCGGGCGCAGCGTCAGCGACGTGGTCCGTGAGGCGCGGCTGGAGACGGCCCGCCGGGCGATCGAGACCCGTGACGCGCCCTTAAAGCAGATCGCCTGGGAGGTCGGCTACGGCGACGTGACGAACTTCATCCACGCCTTCCGCAACCGCTTCGGCGCGCCGCCGCGGCGCTTCCAGAAGGCCGAGCGCCCGCCGCTCCGCCTCGCGGCGTGAGCCTCAGCCGGCGCGTTCCTTCGCCTCGAGCCAGGCGCGGATGAGCGCGCGGTAGCGCGCCCCGTCGAAGCTCGGGAAGTGGCCGCCGTGCACGACGCGCACGTCGAGGTCGAGGAGCCGCCTCATCGAGGCGAGGTAGTCGGCGGCATTGGCGTGATAGGTGTCCTCGATCAGCGGGCCGTCATAGAGGATGTCGCCGGAGAACAGGATGCGGCTCGCCTGCTCGTAGAGCGCGATGCCGCCCGGCGAGTGGCCCGGCGTGTGGATCACCTCGAAGTGGCGGTCGCCGAGGTCGACGATGTCGCCGTCGTCGAGGAGCCGCGTCGCCGGCGCCGCCTTCACCGCATATTCGGTCGACGCGTAGGGCAGCGGCGGCAGGGCGGTGAAGATGTCGTCGGTGACGTAGGGATCGGCCAGCGTGTTCTTCCGCGTCGGGTGCGCCAGCAAGTCGGCCTCGGCGCGGTGGACGCAGCGGTCCTCGAACTCGTGGTGGCAGCCGATGTGGTCGAAGTGGGTGTGGCTCGCCACCGCCACGCAGCGCTTCTCGGTGACGACCGGCACGTGGGCGCGCAGGCCGACGACGCCCATGCCGCTGTCGACCAGCATGTCGCGGTCGCGGCCGCGCACGTGCCAGAGGTTGCAGCGGTAGAACTCCTCGATATGCGGCTCGCGGATAAAGGTGACGTCGTCGCCGACCTTGTCGACCGCCCACCAGTCGGCGGCGGCGATGCGGGGCTTTGTGACGGGCTTTGCGTGCGGCTTCTCGGTCATGCGGGCTCCGGCAGGGCGACGACGCCGCGCGGGTCGAGGGCGAGGGCGACGCTCTCGCCAGCCCGGCCGGCGAAGGCCTGCGGCAGGTGGGCGATCAGCGTCAGGTCGGCCGCCATCGCCGGCCTCAGCCGGCAGCGGTGGTGGGTGCCGAAGAAGGCGATGTCGAGGATCTCGGCCGACCCGATCGCCACCGCGCCGGAGATTGCACCCTCGATCGACAGGTGCTCGGGGCGGACGGCGAGGCGCACCTTGGCGCCTGCGGTGCGGCCGGTGCGGGCGGCGTCGGCAAGCACGATGGTACCGAGCGGCGTCCGCGCGATGACGAGGCCGCCGCTCGCCGCCCCGATCGTCGCGGCCAAGAGGTTCACCTCGCCCATGAACGAGGCGGAGAACAGCGACTTCGGGCGGAGATAGATCTCCTCCGGCGGGCCGCGGTCTTCGATGCGGCCCTTGTTCATCACGACGATCAGGTCGGCGATCGCCATCGCCTCCTCCTGGTCGTGGGTGACGTGCACGAAGGTGGTGCCGACGCGGCGCTGGATCGCCTTCAGCTCCTCCTGCATCTGCCGGCGGAGCTTGAGGTCGAGCGCGCCGAGCGGCTCGTCCAGCAGCAGCACGTCGGGCTCCACCGCCAGCGCCCGGGCGAGCGCGACGCGCTGGCGCTGCCCGCCGGAGAGCTCGTGCGGCTTCTTGGCCGCCGCCTCCTTCAGCCCGACGAGGTCGAGGAAGCCGAGCGCCCGTTCGTCCCGCTCCGCCCGCCCGACGCCGCGCATCCTGAGGCCGAAGCCGACATTGGCCAGCAGCGTCATGTGCGGGAAGAGGGCGTAGTCCTGGAACATCGTCGTCGTCGGCCGCTTCGCCGGCGCCACCCGCGTCACGTCGCGTCCGCCGATCGAGACGGTGCCGGTGGTGGGGGTGAGGAAGCCGCCGAGAAGCGAGAGCAGCGTGGTCTTCCCGCAGCCGGAGGGGCCGAGCAGCACGGCGTAGTCGCCGGCGGGGATCGCGAGGTCGACGCCGTCGAGGGCGGTGAAGGCGTCGAAGCGGTGGGTGATGGCGGTGAGCGTCACGTCGGCCGTCATGGCGCCGTCCTCCGAGCCGCGGCCTTGCGGAAGACGAGGAGCTCCAGCGCCAGCACGAGCACGATCGAGCCGAGGAAGACGATGCTGCCGACGGCGTTGGTCTTCGGGTTGAGGCCGGAGCGGAGCAGGCTCCAGATCTCGACCGGCAGCGTCACGTCGAAGCGCGACAAGAGGAAGGCGATCAGGAACTCGTCCCAGGAGAAGGTGACGGAGAGGAAGAAGGCGGCGGCGATGCCCGGCGCCAGCATCGGCGCGGTGACGAGCGCCATCACCTGCAGGTCGTTCGCCCCGAGGTCGCGGGCGGCGCGCTCGACGTTCACCTGATGCTCGCCCATCTGGGCGTAGAGGATTGCGAAGCAGAGCGGCAGGTTGAGGACGACGTGGCCGATGCCGACGGTCCAGAGCGAGCGCGACACGCCGATCATGTTGAAGGAGATCAGGAGGCCGAGGCCGATGATCAGCGTGCTGACGGTGAGGGGCGCCGTCAGCATCGCCCGCGCCAATCCGCTGCCGCGCGGCCGGAAGCGGGCGAGGCCGTAGGCGGCAAGGAAGCCGAACAGGCAGGCGATGGCCGACGACACCAGTGCCACGACGAGCGAGTTGAGGAGCGCCGACGTCAGCCTGCCGTCGGAAAACACCTGTCCGTACCACTGCAGCGACGGGCCGTTGAACGGCGGGATCGGGAAGCGCCCGCCCTGGAACGAGAACAGCACCAGCACGACGACCGGCAGGTAGATGAAGCCGTAGAGGGCGGCGGCGTAGAGGGCGGAGAGCGCGGTCGAGGGGCGGGGCATCGTCACGCCCTCTCGAGCTTGAGGAAGCGGGCGCAGGCGACGTAGACCAGCGTGACGACCGCCATCAGGATCATCGACAGCGCCGCGGCAGTGGGAAAGTCGGCGCTGCGGCCGATCTGCAGCATGATCACCTGCGGCAGCAGGAGCTCGTTGTTGCCGCCGAGGATCTGCGGCGTGACGTAGTCGCCGATCGCCAGCACGAAGGTGAGGAAGGCGCCGACCATGATGCCCGGCAGCGTCAGCGGCAGCACGACGTGGACGAAGGTCTGGACGGCGTTCGCCCCGAGGTCGGCGGCGGCGCGGCGGTAGTTCGGCGAGAGCTGCACGAGGTTTGCGTAGATCGTCAGCGTCAGCAGCATGACGAAGAAGTGGACGAAGCCGATGACGGTGGCGGTCCGCGTCGCCGAGATCTCCAGAGGCTCGGCGATCAGGCCGAGACCCATGAGCGTCTGGTTGACGACGCCCGTCTTCGACAGCACCAGCAGCCACGAGTAGGACCGCACCACGTAGGACGTCCAGAACGGCAGGATGGCGAGCAAGAGCGCCAGCCGCTGCCAGTGCCGCGGCACCTTTTCGGCGATGATGAAGGCGAGCGGGTAGGCGAGCACGACCGAGATCACCGTGACGAGCACGGTGACCTCGAGCGAATTCGCCAACGCCTCGACGAAGTGGGGCTTCGCCAGGAACGCCGCATAGTTGTCGAGCGACCAGTCGCGGACGATGTCGGTGCCGACCCGCTTCCACAGGCTCGCCACCGCCATCACCGCGAACGGCACGGCGAAGAAGGCGAGGGTCCACAGGAGGGCGGGCGCCACGAAGGCCCAGGCGCGCAGGCCGGCCGCCGACGTGCGCGGGGAGTCCGCGCGCGTCGGGAGATCCGCCGTCGTCATGGCCGGGCAAGCTGCCGGAGCGTGGCCGTCACTGCTGCAGGAACTCGGTCCAGACGTCCTGCAGCTTGGCGTCGAGCTCGGCGCTCGGCGCCGGATAGAGCTGGGCGCGCTTCAGGTATTCCGGCTGCTCGTCCCAGCGCAGCGCCGCCTTCTGGGCGTCGGTGAGGTGCTCGCCCGCCTTGGCGTTCGCCGGCATCGCCCAGTAGCAGGACGAGGTCGCGAGCCGCGCCTGGCCCTCGGGGCTCAGGATGTACTGGACGAACTTCAGGGCGAGATCCTGCTTTTTCGAATCCTTGAAGACGCCGATCGACTGCGACCAGCGCACGCCGCCCTGTTCCGGCAGCACCCAGTCGAGCGCCGGGTTCTCGGCCGACAGCCCCGCCGTCACCCACTCGCCGCCGCCGACCAGCACGTCGACCTCGCCGGTGGCGATCGCCTGCTGGCTGGAGACGACCTCGCCGACCTGCTTCGCCTGCTTCTTCATCTCGAACAGTTTTTCGCGGATCGCCGGGATGTCGGCCTCCGTCAGCTCCGAGGTCTTTTTGCCGAGCCCGACCGCCACCATGCCGATCACCGGCAGATAGTAGTCGTAGACGGCGATCTTGCCCTTGTACTTGTCGCTCCAGATCACCGACATGTCGGTCATGTCGGCCGGATCGACCTTCTCCTTGTTGTAGGAGATGGTGTTGTAGCCGAACTTCTCGGTCACGGCGTAGGTCTTGCCATCGATGGTCTGCTGCGCGGCCATCACCACTTCGGGGAAGATGTCGGCGGTCGGCAGCGCACCGTCCGGCAGCGGCGCCAGGATGCCGGCTGCGGCGACGCGCGGCACGTCCACCCCGTCGACGACGAGCACGTCCCAGTCGCCGGGCTGCGACTGCTCGATCAAGGACAGCGCCGTGCCGGTGCCCTCGTATTCCTTGAGGTTGACCTTGACGTCGTTCGCCTTCTCGAACGGCTCGATCAGCGCCGGGTCGGTGTGGTCGCACCAGACGAGGGCGTTCAGCTCCTCGGTCGCCGAGGCGGAGGTGGCGAAGAGGGCGGCGAAGGCGACGCCGGCGGCGAGCGTGGTGCGGAAGGTCATCGTGGAGGGTCCCCTTGGATGGTCGTGGCGGCCGTGATCGCCCGATCATAGGGCGCCCGCGGCGAAGCGCGACCCCCATGCAAGAAGAGGTCCGGGGATGGGGACGGCCGCCCGGGAGATGTCGCCTCAGCGCGTCGCCGCACGCGCCGACAGCGCGACGCCGACAAGGGCGACCGCCAGGCACACGAACGCCACCGTCAGGCTTGTCGCCTCGGCGAAGAAGCCGATGAAGGCCGGGCCGGCCAGCACGCCCGCGTAGCCCATGGTGGTGATCGCCGCCACCGCCAGGCTCGGCGGCATCGAGGTGTGGTTACCGGCGGCGGTGAACAGCACCGGCACGATGTTGGCTGCGCCCAGGCCGACGAGGCCGAAGCCGGCGACCGCCACCGGCACGCTCGGGGCGAAGGTGGCGACGAGGTAGCCGGCGGCCGAGACGAGCCCGCCGAAGAAGAGCACGCGCCGGCCGCCGACGCGCGAGACGAAGGCGTCACCGGTGAGCCGGCCGATCGTCATCGCCACCGAGAAGGCGGCGTAGCCGACGCCCGCGACCGTGGGCTCGACGTCGCGGATGCTGACGAGGAACACCGCGCTCCAGTCGAGCACGGCGCCCTCGGTCAGGAACATGATGAAGCAGAGCACGCCGACGAAGAGTACGAACCCGCGCGGCAGCACGAACAGCGGTCCGTCGCTGTGGCCGCCATAGGGCAGCAGGTGCCGCCACGAGGCCGCGAGCAGCGCCAGTGCGAGCACGGCGACGGCGATGCCGACCGACACCGGCGGCAGCCCGAGCGCCAGGAGCCCGACGGCGCCGCCCGCCCCGACGATGCCGCCGACGCTGAACAGGCCGTGGAAGCCCGACATCATCGCGCGGCCGCTCGCCTTCTCGACGATGACCGCCTGGATGTTGATCGCGACGTCGACCATCCCGAGCCCGGCGCCGAAGACCGCGAGCGCGAGGGCGAGGAGGTAGACGTTGCCGGTCGAGGCGAGGACGGGCGCCGCCGCGGCGAGGGCGAGCGTCCCGCAGGTGATGACGAAGCGGCAGCCGAAGCGGGCGGCGAGAGGCCCGGTCGGCAGCATGGCGGCGATCGAGCCGACCCCGAGGCAGAGCAGCACGAGGCCGAGCCCGGCGTCGTCGAGGCCGGTGCGCGCCTTGGCGAAGGGGACGAGCGGGGCCCAAGACGACAGCGTGAAGCCGGCGATCAGGAAGCCGACGCGGGTCGACATCTGGGCGGCGCGCCCGGGGGCGGGCGGGGCATCGGTCTTCGACTGAACGTTCATGCGGGCCGGGTCTCGGAGCGTTGGCGGGGCGCCGTTGCAACGTCGCGCACCGCGTATAGGCTCTCCCCGCCAGGACCGGGAGGGCGAGCATGACGGAAGCCGTTCAATTCACGATCGCGTCCGAAACAATCCGCGCCACCCTGACCCCCCTCGGGGCCGAGATGGTCGGGCTTCTGAGCGACGGCCGCGAACTCCAGTGGGATGGCGATCCGGCGGTGTGGAACGGCCGGGCGCCGCTCCTGTTCCCGATCGTCGGCGCGCTCGCCGGCGGCCGCTACCGGCTCGGCGAGGCGACTTACGCGCTGCCGCGCCACGGCTTCGCCCGCCGCAGCCTGTTCGAAGTGATCGAGCACGACGGGCGTCGCGCGGTCTTCCGCCTCGGCGCGAGCGAGGCGACACGGGCCGTCTATCCGTTCGAGTTCGCGCTCGTCGTCACCTACGCGGTCGACGGGCCGGCGCTCGCGATCGACGTCTCGATCGAGAACCACGGCGAGGGACCGATGCCGGCGAGTTTCGGCTTCCACCCGGCGCTGCGCTGGCCGCTGCCGTTCGGCCGCCTGCGCGCCGACCATGCGATCCGTTTCGAGCGCGCCGAGCCCGAACCCATCCGCCGCCTCGACGCGGACGGCTGCCTGCTGCCGCAGACCGTCCCGACCCCGGTGGAAGGCCGCACGCTGCGCCTGCGCGACGAGCTGTTCACCGACGATGCGCTGATCTTCGACCGGCCGGCGTCGCGCCGCGTCGTCTACGGCGCGCCGGGCGCCCCGGCGATCGCCGTGTCCTTCCGCGACATGCCGCAGCTCGGCATCTGGTCGAAGGGCGGCGGCGCCGGCTTCGTCTGCATCGAGCCCTGGCAGGGCTACGCCGACCCGGCGGGCTTCACGGGCACGCTGTTCGAGAAGCCCGGCGTCGTGGTGATCGCGCCAGGGGCGTCGCACGCCTGCGGCATGCGGATCGAGGTTGTGGAGCCGGTGGGATAGACGCCAGCGTGATTGCCGTCGGCCCGCGGCCATGAGCCCTTCCGTCGCAAAGGCGCTGAAGCTGGCCGCCGCGTTGGCGTCGCTCTCGGTCGTCGTCTGGTTCGCGATGGAATGGTGGGTGACGCGATCGGCCGATATCCTCGTCGTCGAGATGGGCTCCGCCAGCACGCAGCCGAATGTCGCGCCCTTCATCGTCAGCGACACCGGCGAGGCCTTCATGGTCGGCATCTCGACCTTCGGCAGCGAAGACCGCACCGCGCTCTCTGAGAAGCTCCGACCCGGTTGCCGATACCGCATCCGCTATGTCGATCAGAGCCGCTATCCCACCCCTCGGGGGAAGGAGGGGATGAGCGGTTTCTTCATTGCCAGCGCATCGCTGCTCGACTGCCCCGGCCTGCCCGCCGAAGCCGAAGCGCCGGCGCCATCCGTGGAGGATCTGCTCGACCGGCTGGTCCCGGCGCCAAAGGCGCCCGAGACCTATCGGTAGCGCGTTACCCCTGCGCCCGCGAGACGCGTTCTGATGTCGGCGATCTTCGGCTTCCACCCGGCGCTGCGCTGGCCGCTGCCGTTTGGCCGCGCGCACGCCGATCACGTCATCCGCTTCGACCACGACGAGCCCGCGCCGGTCCGCCGCCTCGCGGTGTTGTCGGCGCGACGTCCGTTGATTGCGGGCGCAGCGCCGGATGGAAGGGATGGAACACGAGAGGGTTCGAAACCAGATTTTTTCTCGACCCACTTTCTATTGACGCCGCTCGCCGCTTTCCCCCTACCCTCACCCCACTCCCTTCCTCTGTAATCACTTACGGCTTGCCACGGGAGACCAAACCAACAGTGCCGAAGTCCTCAGCGAGCTGGTCTGAACGTCGAAATACTGCAATCCACCGGTGACGCCGTGTCACAATGTCCGTGCACGGTGAGGGGGCGATCGTGACAGTCATCATCCAGATCGGATTTAATAAATGCGCTACAAGATCCATCAAGGCATTTTTCTCGAAGAATGGATTTAAGGGTGTTCATTGGAAAAAAGGAGCCCTTGCCAATGATGTATTTAAAAACTTAACAAATGGGTATCCGCTGCTTATGGGATATAAGGGGTATCGTTTCTTCTCAGATATGGAATTCGTGACCAAAAGTGTGATAATTGAAGCATATAAGTTTTTCCCAATTTTTGCAGAACAATACTCGGATGCTGTGTTTATTCTAAATACGAGGGATAAAGACGAATGGCTGAAGAGCAGATTTCGCCATAACAACGGGGCGTATGCCAAGAAATGGATGTCTGCGCTAAGAATAAAATCTGAAAATGATTTGGAGAATTATTGGTAAAACGATTTCGATCGCCATCATGAAAGAGTTCGCAAATTCTTTTCGCAGTTTCCGGAGAGACTAATCGAGTATGATATCGACACTGATCCCGTAAGCAAGCTGTTTGGTGTGGATCCCAGCCGAGAATTCAAATACCAAGAACTTCCGGTGGTCGGGAGAACGAAGCCGGAGACAAAGTCAGCAAGCCAGATCATGTAAATGAAAATTCATCCGCAGGAACCCATCATCGTAGGTCCGATTTTGGTTCAACTGACCCGTAGGAAGGGTCAGAGTTGTTATCAATGAATCGCAATCGCCTGGCCGCCGCCCAGCCCCCTTCAAATCAAGTCGCCGTCGGAAGGTCGTCGCACGGCATTTTGGTATAACCAACCCACGTGCGCACCCGCGCCGCGAACCACCGACTCGCCGACGCAGCTGTAAGTACGAAACCAGCCCCGTCGACGGAGCGGCGCCGCAGCCGTACCCTCCCCCTCCAACGTTGCCGTGCCGCTCACCCTTTTGCCTTTCGCCCTCTCACGTCAGTCCGAGCGCGACCGCCGCGTTGCAGAATTCCGTGCGGGCCTTGTCCATCGCCGGCTCGGCCTGGCGCACATGGCGCCGTCCGTTTCGACGAGGCGCCGGGGTAGGCCGCCGTCGGCGCCTCGGGTTCCGAGACGCCAACGGCGCTCAGTCGCTAGCGTCGCCGGGCCGCCGTCGCTCAGAGCTCGAAGACGGCTTCCTTCAGGCCCATGGAGCCGTCGAGGCGGATGAGGAGGTCCGCCGTGCCGTCGCCGTCGGTATCGCCCTCGATCCACGTCCGCGTCTCTTCCCGCAGGACGCGCAACTCGCCGGCCTCGCAGCTGAACTTCGCCCGGCCGATGAAGTCGAAGGCCTGGGCGTGTTGGGGGCGCACTGAAGCGGTGTCAATCGGCACGAATGCGGCCGGTGGGGGCGGCACGACTGGTCTCAGCGCCAGCGCCGATCTCAGCGCTTGCGGCGCTCGCCCTCGAAGGTCAGGCCGAGGGCGACCGCCTCGTTGCCGAACTTCGCGCGGATCTTGTCCATCGCCTGCTCGGCCTTGGCGCGCTTGGCGCCGCCGGTGTCGACGAGATCGGCGGGGTCCGCCGCCGTCGGCGCCTCGAGCTCGGAGACGCCGACGCCGATCAGCCGGTAAGGCCGTCCCGGCGGCTCGCGCGACAACAGATCGACGGCGGTGCGGTGGATGCGGTCGGCGAGCATCGTCGGGTCGGCGAGCTGGCGGGAGCGGGTGATGAGGCGGAAGTCGGGCGTCTTCAGCTTCAGCGTCACCGTGCGGCCGGCCACCTCGGCCGCCTTCATCCGCCGCGCCACCTTCTCGGCGAGTCGCCGTATCCAGGCGGAGAGCGCGTGGGCGTCGGAAATGTCGGTGTCGAAGGTGGTCTCGGCCGAGACGGACTTGCGCACCCCTTCCGGGTTGACGGCGCGATCGTCTTCACCACGGGCGAGCTTGGCCAGTCGCACGCCATAGGCGCCGACGAGGCGCATCAGGTCGGTCGTGTCCCGCACGGCGAGGTCGCCGCAGGTCTCGAGCCCCGCCGACGACAGCCGCGCCGCCGCAGCCTTGCCGATGCCGGGCAGGATCGAGGCCGGCTTGCCGGCGAGGAAGCCGACGGCCTCCGCCTTGCCGATCACCGAGAAGCCGCGCGGCTTGTCGAGGTCGGAGGCGATCTTGGCGAGGAGCTTGTTCGGCGCGAGCCCGACGGAGATCGTCACGCCGATCTCGCGCTCCACGCGTCTTGCGAAGGCGGCGAGCGTGCCGGCCGGCGTCATGCCGTGGATGCCTTCCGTGCCGGAGAGGTCGAGAAAGGCCTCGTCGATCGAGATCGGCTCGACCAGCGGCGTCAGCGCCTGCATCAGCGTGCGCACCTGCCGCCCGACGGCGACGTATTTCGCCATGTCCGGCTTGATCACCACCGCGTCCGGGCAGAGCGCCTTCGCCTTGAACATCGGCATCGCCGAGCGGACGCCGTAGACGCGCGCGAGGTAGCAGCATGTCGCCACCACCCCGCGCCGGCCGCCGCCGACGATCAGCGGCTTGTCGATGAGGCTTGGATCGTCGCGCTTCTCGATCGTGGCGTAGAAGGCGTCGCAGTCGACGTGGGCGATCGAGAGCTGATCGAGTTCGGCGTGGGCGGCGAGCCGCGGCGACCCGCAGTCGGCGCAGCGCAGGAACCGGCCCGCAGCCGCGCGCCGCCCGCCGCAATCACGGCAGAGGACGGGGAGGGGGGCGGGCTCGGGCATGGGATTCGGCGCCGGTTGGGGCAGGGGGCAGTGTAGCGCCGGGCGGGGTGTTGCGCACGGGCGGCTTGTGTCGATGCCCCCCGAGACAGACGCGACCTGTCCCTCCCCTGCCAGGGGGAGGGACAGGCGACCGCAGGTCGCCAGGGTGGGGCCCGTCAATCCACCTTGCGACGCCAGTCGAGGTCGAGCCCGTGATTTCACGGGCCCCACCCTGACCGCTTCGCGGTCTGTCCCTCCCCCTGGCAGGGGAGGGACGAGCAACAACGTCCGCCGAGGCTGCTGGCCGCCCCATCGGGCGGACGGCTGCTCGGTATGACAGTTCCGTGAATGATCTCGCGCAATGCCGCGGCAGACGTCTTGAGCAACGATGCAGTATGAGCATCTCCCTCATCAGGCCACTCATTGTCGCCGAAGGCCGTCATGGCATCGACAGACCGGTCAAGGTGTCCGTGAGTGCGGTCGATGCGTGGTTCGGCAAGAAACAGGTGTTGCGGAACGTGTCCCTCGACTTGTTCGACCGGGAGGTGACGGCGATCATCGGTCCGTCGGGGTGCGGAAAGTCGACGCTGCTGAAATGCCTCAACCGCATCAACGAGACGGTGCCGGCCTTCCACATGACCGGCGACGTGCGCCTCGACGGGCGCAGCGTCTTCGAGCCCGACCTCGAGATCAATCAGCTGCGGCGCCGCTTCGGCTGGGTGGCCCAGCAGCCCAACCCGTTTCCCTGGTCGATCTTCGAGAACGTCGCCTATGGCGCGCGCCTGCACGGCCTCGTCGCTGGCCATCATGACACCGAGGCCTATGTCGAGGCCTGCCTGCGGCGGGCGAACCTCTGGGACGAGGTGAAGGACATCCTGCGGAGCCCCGGCAACAGCCTGTCGGGCGGCCAGCAGCAGCGCCTGTGCATCGCGCGCGCCCTGTCGACGGAGCCCGAGGTGCTTTTGATGGACGAGCCCTGTTCGGCGCTCGACCCGACGGCGACGGCCCACGTCGAGGCGCTGATCGACGAGCTGCGCGCCCGCCTCGCCGTCGTCATCGTCACCCACAACATGCAGCAGGCCGCCCGCATTTCGCAGCGCACGGCCTTCCTCCACCTCGGCGTGCTCGTCGAGGCCGGCGATACCGCCGACGTGTTCATCCGCCCGCGCTCCGAGCTTTGCGGCCGCTTCGTCACCGGCCGCTTCGGCTGAGGGGCGCAGCGACCGCTGCATACACGTCCTGCTTCGCGTACACTGCCGTCGCAGACCGATAGACGCACGACGTCGTCGGCTCCGGAGAAACCCCATGGACCAGCGCACCCTGCCGCAACCGCGCCTCGCGCCGCTGCCGCCCGAGCACACGCCGGAACTCGCCGATCACTTCGCCGCCTCGAAGAAGAACATGGGCTTCGTCCCCAACAGCCACCTGATCATGCAGCGCAAGCCCGCCATGCTGAAGGCGTTCGGGCAGCTGTCGCGCTCGATCTTCGACCCGCAGGGCAAGGTCGGCGTGCCGTTCAAGCGGCTGATCGCCCACGTCGCCAGCCGCGCCGCCGGCTGCCAGTACTGCATGGCCCACGCCGCCGAGCGGGCGCACGAGCTCGGCGTCAGCCAGGAAAAGCTCGACGCCCTGTGGGACTACCAGACGAGCCCGCTCTACACGCCGGCCGAGCACGCCGCCCTCGATGTCGCTGTCGCGGCCGGCTGCGTGCCGAACGCCGTCACCGACGAGATGTTCGACGAGCTGAAGCGCCACTTTGGCGAGGAGGAGATCGTCGAGATCGTCGGCGTCATCGCCCTGTTTGGCTTCCTAAACCGCTGGAACGACACGATGGCGACGCCGCTCGAGGAGGCGCCCACCGCCTATGGCGAGGCCCATCTCGCCGGCCACGGCTGGGACGCCGGCAAGCACCGGCGCTGACGGCGCACCGGCGCAGACGGCAGGCTGCCCGTGAGATCGCACGGGCTCAGGGACCTCGGATCCTCAGACCTGTGACGCCGGCCATCGGGAGAGGGGCCGCCCGGAGGACGCGCGAGAGGGTCGTCCGGCGGGCGACACCCGGAGCGGTACACCAGAAATGTGAGGGGCGCCGCGTCG
>CAMDHY010000125.1 GCA_945898215.1 Pseudoxanthobacter soli DSM 19599
CCGCCGCCGACAGGACCGCGCCGAAGGCGAAGCCGATCGCCACCGTGATCGACAAGAGGAAGGCGACGATGATGAAGATCACCACGCCGACGATGCCGATCGTCGTGTACTGGCGCGCCAGGTAGGCCTGCGCGCCCTCCTGGATGGCGGCGGCGATCTCGCGCATGCGCGGCGTGCCGGCGTCCGCCGCCATCACCGAGCGTACCGCCCAGATGCCGTAGGCGATCGATAGCAGACCGCAAAGAATGACCAAGCCGAGAGCGAGCATAGTTCCTCCGTGGAGCGGCGCTCTCGTTGTTGCCGGGTCGGACGCCCGCGGAGCGCTTGGATATTGGCTGGACCGCGGGCGGACTTTTGGCCGCCGTCCGCAGTGGTGGGGCAACGTGCCCCCCGGCCGGAAGGCCGTCAAGGGGCCGCCGCCACGCTTTCGTCCAAATTCGGCGGCCGTCCGGAAACGCTCCAAACTCAGGCGGTGCGTGGCTTTCCGGTCGTCGTATCGACGATCAGCAACGCGGCGCAAGCCACGACGATGACGATGGTGACGGCGTTCACCGTCGCCCAGCCGGCGGCGTCGAGGATGCGGCCGGAGGCGAGAGAGGCGACCGCGACGAATCCGAAGACGAGGAAATCGTTGGCCGCCTGCACCCGCGCCCGCTCGTCCGGTCTCGCCAGCCGGACCACCATGGCGGTGGCGCCGACGAAGCCGAGGTTCCAGCCGAGACCGAGCAGCACGAGCCCGCCCCAGAAGTTCGCTAGCGCGAGGCCGCTCATGCCGACGAGGCCGGCGGCCGCGAGGATCATCAGCCCGGCCGCGACGACACGGTGCGCACCGTAGCGCACGATCAGGCTGCCGGTGACGAAGCTCGGCGCGAACATCGCCAGCACGTGCCACTGGATGCCGAGCGCGGCTTGCGTGTGGCTGAGGCCGCAGGCGACCATGGCGAGCGGTGCCGCCGTCATCACGAGGTTCATCAGCGCGTAGGCCGAGACGCCGCAGGCGGCGGCGACCAGGAAGCGGCGCTCGAGCAGGATCGCCCGCAGCGGCCGACCCGGCGCGGCGGGGTCCGGCGGCGGCGGCGTCGGGATGCGCAGGAACGACAGCACCAGGCAGGCGGCGGTGGCCAGCACCGCCTGCGCGGCGAACGGCCCGGCGAACAGCACCGGCGTGAACAGCTCCTGCGTCAGGATCACCGTCTGCGGCCCGACGATGCCGGCGGCGAGCCCGCCGAACAGCACCCACGACACCGCCTTCGGCTTGAAGGCGTCGCTCGCGGTGTCGGCGGCGGCGTAGCGGTACTGCTGCACGAACGCCTGCGAGGCGCCGCCGAGCGCCACGGCGAGGCAGAAGCCGAGGAAGGAGCCCATCAGGATGGCGGAGGAGGCCGCCGCCCCGCCCATCACCGAGACGACCGCGCCGACCATGAAACCGGCACGGCGGCCGAACCGCCGCATCAGCATCGCCGCCGGGATCGACGTCGCCGCGGTGCCGACGACGAAGCAGGTGATCGGCAGCGTCGCGAGCGACTTGTCCTCGGCCAGCAGGTAGTGGCCAGCGAGACCGCCGGTGGCGATGGTGATCGAGGCGGTGGCGCCGCCGATCGCCTGCGCACCGGCGAGCACGACGGCGTTGCGCTTCGCCAGCCGGTCGCCGTCCGGGATCGCAGCGGCCGCCGTCGTCATCTGCCCGCACACTCCACACGCCGGCCACCGGGCCGGGGCGGCTCGCGGCGCGTCACCATAGGCGAGCGCGCCAGGCCTGTCGGTTCAGAAATGCGAGAACGAGCCGCGCTCGATGGCAAGACCGGCACCGTCGGCACCGGTGACCGTCACGCCCGGCTCACCCGCGAACGCTTCACCGATCTCCGTCGCGGCGACGCCGGCCGCCGCGCAGCCGGCGATGTAGGCCGCCACGGCGTCCGGCGGTACGGCCGCGGCGATCTCGTAGTCGTCGCCGCCGGTGATCGCCGTCAGAAGCAACGCCGGATCGGCCGCCACGGCGGCGGCGCCGGCCGGCGACAGCTGCACCCGCGCCGCGTCGAGGCGGATCGCGACGCCGGACGTGGTCGCCATCTTGCGCAGGTCGCCGACGAGGCCGTCGGACACGTCCATCGCCGCGCGAGCGTGGTCGCGCACCACCGCGGCGGCGGCGACCCGCGGCTGCGGATGGGCGTAGCGGTCGAGGAGGTGGTCGACATCCGACACCGCGAGCCCGAGCCGCTCGCCTAGGCCGGCATCGAGCCGGAGCTTCAGCCCGATCGCAGCGTCGCCGATCGTGCCGGTGACGACGATGCGGTCGCCCGGCTGCGCCGCGCCCCGCCGCACCATGCCCCCGGTCGGCACGAGGCCGAAGGCGGTGATCGAGATCACCGCCCGCTCGATGGTGCGGATGGTGTCGCCGCCATAGAGCGAGACGCCGTAAGTCTGCTGGTCGGCGGCAAGACCGGCGGCGAAGTCGGCGAGCCAGTCCTCGGTCCAGCCGTCCGGAAGCCCGAGCGCCAGGAGGTAGCCGACGGGCGTAGCGCCCTTGGCGGCGAGGTCGGAGAGGTTCACCCGCAGCGCCTTGCGGGCGACGGTGGCGCCGGGATCGTCGGGCAGGAAATGGATGCCCGAGGCCACCGCGTCCTTGGTCAGCACGAGGTCGAAGCCCGGCGGCGGTGAATAGAAGGCGGTGTCGTCGGTGAGCGCCAGCGCCCCGGCGGCGGTGGCGAGCGGGGCGAAGTGGCGCGCGATCAGCGCGTCCTCGCCCGAGCGCGGCGCGCCCGCCGACCCGCCCCCGTCGGTGCTCACGGACCGCGGGCCGGCGGGGTGAACTCGTCCGGCCGGAGTTCGCGCGCCAGCCGGTCGAGCACGGCGTTGACGATGCGCGGCTCGTCCTCGGCGAAGAACGCCTTGGCGACGTCGACATACTCGGTGATGACGACGCGCCCCGGCACGTCGGGCCGGTGGCGCAGCTCGTAGACGCCGGCGCGCAGGATCGCCCGGAGCGTCGCGTCGACGCGCCCGAGCGGCCAGTCGTGCGCGAGCGCCGCGTGGATCGACGGGTCGATCGCCCGCTGCTCGGCGACGACGCCGCCGACGAGGTCGCGGAACCAGCCGGCATCCGCGGACCGGTACTGCTCGCCGTCGATCTCCTTGCCGAGGCGGAAGGCCTCGAACTCGGCGACGACGTCGGCGATGTCGGTGCCGGCGAGCTCCATCTGGTAGAGCGCCTGCACGGCCGCCAGCCGCGCCACGCCGCGCTGGTTTGCCGGCCGCGCCTCGCGCGACGTCTTCGCCGGATCAGCCATCGCGGATCAGAGCCCGAGCTTCGACCGGACGGCGATCATGGCGAGCGCCGCCCTGGCGGCCGCCCCACCCTTGTCCTTGCCGTCGACGGTGGCGCGCGCCCACGCCTGCGGGCCGTTCTCGACCGTCAGGATGCCGTTGCCCAGCGCCAGGCCCTCGTCGATCGTCAGCATCATCACGGCGCGGGCGGACTCGTTCGCCACGATGTCGTAGTGGCTGGTCTCGCCGCGGATGACGCAGCCGAGCAGGACGTAGCCGTCGTACTCGGTGCCGCCCTCCTCCGCCGCGATCAGCGCCATCGACAGCGCCGCCGGGATCTCGAGCACGCCGGGCACGGACAGGCGCTCGTAGCGCGCGCCGGCGGCGGCCAGAGCCTGCGTCGCACCGGACACGAGGGCGTCCGCGATGTCCTCGTAGAAGCGCGCGTCGATGACGAGGAGATTCGGCTGATCGTCGTCCATGGGGCGGCCTCTTGCGGTTCGGTGCGGCGACGGAGACCGTCGCCACGGGGCGCACTCGAACCACGGCGAAGGGGCAAAGTCCAGCCGCGCGGGGTCGCAGCCGGCATCGCCCGGCGCAGGCCTGCCATGCCACCGATGGGTCTAGACCGCCGCAGCGCGGCCCGCTTCCGCAAGCCGCGCAACGTAGCGCGCCATGACGTCGATCTCGAGGTTGATGCGGTCGCCGACCCGCTGCTCGCCCCAAGTCGTCACGGCAAGCGTGTGCGGGATGAGCAGCACCGAGAAGACGTCGCCCGCCACCGTGTTCACCGTCAGAGAGGTGCCGTCGAGGCAGACCGAGCCCTTCTCGGCGATGAAGCGGGAGAGCTGCGCTGGCACGCGGAAGTCGAAGCGGGTCGCCTCCCCCACCTCCTCCCTGACGACCACCTCGGCGAGACCATCGACGTGGCCGGAGACGATGTGGCCGCCGAGTTCGTCGCCGATGCGCAAGGCCCGCTCGAGGTTGAGCCGGGTTCCGGTCCGCCAGTCCGCCGCCGTCGTCAGGGCGAGCGTCTCCGGCGCCGCATCGACGGCGAAACGGGCGCCGCCGGCGTGCGGGCGGACCTCGACGACGGTGAGGCAGACGCCGCTGCAGGCGATCGAGGCGCCGATGGCGATGCCGACGGGGTCGTAGCCGCTGTCGATCTCCAGCCGGCGCACGGTCTCGCGCTCCACCACGGAGGCGACGGTGCCGACGTCGGTGACGATGCCGGTGAACATGACGCTCAGTCCTTCCGCCAGAGATGCACGAGCCGGTCCTCTCCGAGGCGCCGTTCGCCGAGGGCCGCGAACGCCGGGTCAGCGAGCACGTCTTCGACCGACCGGCCGATGAACGCCGGTACGCCGTCGCCGCCGATCGGATCGGGGGCGCGCACGAGAAACATCTCGTCGACGAGACCGGCCTCGAGGAGCCCGGAGGCGACGCGCGGGCCGCCTTCGACGAGCAGCGTCGTCAGGCCGCGCTCGGCGAGCGCCACGAGCGCGGTTCCGAGGTCGATCCGCCCGTCGGCCGTCAGGGGCGCGGCTATGACGGTAGTGCCGGTCGCCTCCAGCTCGGCGAGACGGCGCGGGTCGGCGACGCCACCGGCGATCACCCACAGCGGCACGTCGTGGGCGGAGCGCACCAGCGCCGAATCGACCGGAAGCCGGCCGTGGGTGTCGAGGACGATGCGCACCGGCGAGCGCCCGGCGAGCCCCGGCAGCCGGCAGGTCAGAAGCGGGTCATCGACCAGCGCGGTGCCGACGCCGACGAGGATGCCGTCGGTGGTGGCGCGCAGCGCGTGGCCGGCCTGGCGGGCAGCCTCGCCGGAGATCGGCACCTGGCGCTCGCCGAAGCGGCCGACGAAGCCGTCGGCGGAGACGGCGAGCTTCAGGCGCACATGCGGGCGGCCATCACGCACGCGTCGGATGTGGCCGGCGTGCTCGCGGGCCGCTTCCGCGGCGCAGACGCCGGTGGTGACGGCGATGCCGGCCTCGCGCAGCATGCGGTGGCCGTCGCCGGCCACCCGCCCGTCGGGGTCCTCGAGGGTGGAGACGACGCGATCGACGCCGGCCTCGATCAGGGCGACGCTGCACGGGCCGGTGCGGCCGACGTGGGAGCACGGCTCCAGTGAGACGTAGACGGTGGCGCCGCGGGCGAGAGGCCCCGCCTCGGCGAGCGCGACCGTTTCGGCGTGCGGCCGTCCGCCGGGCGCCGTCCAGCCGCGGCCGACGACGCGCGGGCCGTCGCCGTCGTCGCGCACGATGACGGCGCCGACCGCCGGGTTCGGCCAGGCACGACCGGCGTTGCGCCGGCCGAGCGCCAGCGCCGCGGCCATCCAGCGGCGATCCTCGTCGGGCGACGGGCTTTCGCCCCGCCCCGTCAGAGCCTGCATCGGATCAGTCCCGGCTGCCGGTCTCACCCTCGCCCCGCGAGGCGAGCTCGTCGAGAAAGACACCGAAGTCCTTGGCTTCGCGGAAGTTCCGATAGACGGAGGCGAAGCGCACATAGGCGACGTCGTCGATCGCCTTCAGGCCTTCCATGACGAGGTGACCGATCTGCTCGGCGGTCACCTCGCTCTCGCCGAGATTCTCGAGCTGGCGGACGATGCCCGACACCATCTGCTCCACCCGCTCTGGCTCCACCGGCCGCTTGCGCAGCGCGATCGCCACCGAGCGGGCGAGCTTGTCGCGGTCGAGCGGTACGCGCCGGCCCGAGCGCTTGACCACCATCAGCTCACGCAGCTGGACGCGCTCGAAGGTGGTGAAGCGGCCCCCGCAGGTGACGCAGACGCGGCGGCGACGGATCGCGGTGTTGTCCTCGCTCGGGCGCGAGTCCTTCACCTGGGTGTCTTCGCCGCCGCAATAGGGGCACCGCATCGGGGGTTTCGCGGCTCCTGCTCAGCCGTAGATCGGGAAGCGGTCGACGAGTGCCTTGACGCGGCCACGCACCTTGTCCTCGACCAGGGTGTCGGCCTCGACGCCCTTCTGCGACAGCACGCCCAGCACCTCGGCGATCATGTCGCCGATCTCGCGGAACTCCGCGACGCCGAAGCCGCGCGTCGTGCCGGCCGGCGTGCCGAGGCGAATGCCCGACGTCACCATCGGCTTCTCGGTGTCGTAGGGAATGCCGTTCTTGTTGCAGGTGAGGTGGGCGCGCCCGAGGGCGAGCTCCGACACCTTGCCGGTCAGCGCCTTCGGCCGCAGGTCGACGAGGGCGAGGTGGGTGTCGGTGCCGCCCGAGACGATGCGGAAGCCGTGGCCCGTCAGCGTCTCGGCGAGCGCCTTGGCGTTCTCCACCACCTGCTTCGTGTAGAGCTTGAAGGACGGCTGCAAGGCCTCGCCGAACGCGACGGCCTTCGCCGCGATCACGTGCATCAGCGGGCCGCCCTGCAGGCCGGGGAAGACGGCCGAGTTGAACTTCTTGGCGAGCGCCTCGTCGTTGGTCAGGATCAGGCCGCCGCGCGGGCCACGCAGCGTCTTGTGGGTGGTGGTGGTGACGACGTGGGCGTGGTCGAGCGGATTGGGGTGGACGCCGCCGGCGACGAGGCCGGCGAAGTGCGCCATGTCGACCATGAACAGCGCGCCGATCTCGTCGGCGATCGCCCGGAAGCGGGCGAAGTCGATGATGCGCGGATAGGCCGAGCCGCCGGCGATGATGAGCTTCGGCTTGTGCTCGCGGGCGAGGCGCTCGACCATGCCGAAGTCGATCAGCTCGTCGTCGCGGTTGACGTGGTAGGGCACCGGCTTGAACCACTTGCCGGAGAGGTTGACCGGAGCGCCGTGGGTCAGGTGGCCGCCGGCGGCCAGATCCAAGCCCATGAAGGCGTCGCCCGGCTGCAGCAGCGCCAGGAACACCGCCTGGTTCGCCTGCGCGCCCGAGTGCGGCTGGACGTTGGCGAAGCCGGCGTTGAAGAGCTGCTTCGCCCGCTCGATCGCGAGCGTCTCGGCGACGTCGACATACTGGCAGCCGCCATAGTAGCGCCGGCCAGGATAGCCCTCGGCGTACTTGTTGGTCAGCACCGAGCCCTGCGCCTCGAGCACCGCGCGGGAGACGATGTTCTCCGAGGCGATCAGCTCGATCTCGTCGCGCTGGCGGCCGAGCTCGGAGCGGATGGCGCCGAACAGCTCGGAATCCGTCTCGGCGAGGGGGCGCGTGAAGAAGCCGCTCTCGGCGGACCGGACGGCGGCGGTGACCGTGGCCATGTCAGCTCGCTCCAACGATTGTCGTTACGGGCGCGCCGCCCGCCCTTCTTCCCGGGTTTGCGGCGCGTGCGGCGGATGCCGTCCGCCGGGTCGAAGCGCACTTAGCATGGGTGCCCGGGTGAACCAAGCACGGACGCGACACCGCGGGGCGGCGCAGGCGACGTCGCCGCGGGCGGCCCGAAACCACGACGGCCGCGGACCTTTCAGCCCGCGGCCGTGATCTCTCGCCGGTGACGGCTCCGGAAGCGTTACTGCGGCAGCTGGAAGTAGGCTTCCTCGGCGACCGGCGCACCGGTCGTGTTCATCATAACGGCATCACCCATGTCGCGCTGGTAGATGTCGTCCCGGAAGTGGACGACGCCGTCCTGGGTCGCCCAGGCGGTGACGTAGTTGAAGTAGACCGGAACCGGCGCCTGCAGCTTCGCGTCGATGCGCTCGCCAGTGCGGATCGCCTCGTCGATGCGGCTCTTCGGCCACTCCGGATTGGTCTCCAGCAGCCAGGAGACGAGTTCGCGGACGTTCTGCACACGCACACAGCCCGACGAGTGGAAGCGGGCGTTCTGGCCGAACAGCGTCTTCTGCGGGGTGTCGTGCATGTAGACGGCATGCGGGTTCGGGAAGTTGATCTTCACCGACCCCATCGAGTTCTCGGTGCCCGGCTCCTGGCGGAACAGGTACTGCGTCGCCTGCAGCGTGTTCCAGTCGATGTCGGTCGCCTGCAGCTCGTTGCCCTTGCCGTCGTAGATACGGATGCGGTTCTTGACGAGGTACTGCGGGTCGGCCTGCATCTTGGGGATGAGGTCCTTGCGGATGATCGACTCCGGCACGTGCCAGTACGGGTTGAAGTTGATCTCCTGGATCTTCGCAGACAGGATCGGCGACTGCCGGTCGATCTTGCCAACGACGCCGGTGTGGCGCGAGCGCACGACGTCGCCCTCGACCGCCTCGATCTCTGCCGACGGGATGTTGACCATCACGTAGCGCTCGCCGAGGAAGCCGGACATCGAGCGCACCCGCACGAGGTTCAACTCGAGCTGGCGCAGGCGCTGGTCGGCCGGCACGTTCAGGGCGAGCACCGTGGCGCCGCCGACGACGCCGTCGGGCTGCAGGCCGTGGCGGACCTGGAAGCGGCGGACGGCCGCATCGACGTAGGAATCGAAGGTGTCCTGGCGTCCGCCGGAGGCGGCGAGATCGCCGGAGATCATCAGCCGCTCGCGCAGCGTGCCGACCGCGCGGTCGCGAGAACCGAGCTTGAGGCGGATCTTCTCGGGCAGCGTCGGCCAGCCGCCGCGCGCCACGATCTGCTGGTAGACGGGGATCGCCTGCTCGATCTGCACCGCCGTCATCGGCGACAGCGTCGGCTGCGTGCCCTTCACCTGGTTGAGTTCGGCGATGGCCGTGTCGTAGCGATCCGCCCACTCGGCGCGAACCTGGTAGTTCTGCAGCGCCTGCAGCGGGCTCTCCGCCCGCGCGAACGACGGCGCCAGCGCCGCGCCGGCGGCCGCGCCGAACAGCGCCACGGCCACTCCACGGCGGGTCAGACCCCCGCCGCGACCGGCTTGTGCCGTCGGCTCGACCCGCTCGACCCGCGGCCGGCCGGCGTTCACCTGCTCGGTGCTGACCTTCATGCTTGACTCCCGTCGCCGATCTCGCCGCCCGTACACCCGCTGCGCGGTGGACTAACACGGGCGTGGTTAACAGACATCCACCAGCACCGGTTCCGCGGACCCGAAGGCGTGCCGCAGGCGGTCGCCGCCTAAGTGAGGGTCTTTTCCATCACAAAATGGCGGCTTCATGGTGCCGGACGTGGCCGGTGCGAGGCTGTCTTCGGCGCGTCGTCAGAGGCGGAAGCGGATGCGGTCGTCCCAGTAGCGGTCGAGGCGCTGCAGGTAGACAGAGAGGTGCCGCAGGTCCTCGGGCGGCAGGCCGCCGGCCTCGACGATGGTGCCGGCGCTCTTGTCGTAGAGCCGGCCGACGATGTCGGCGACGCGCCGCCCGGTCTCAGTCAATCGGATGCGCACCGCGCGGCGATCGTCGCGGCAGCGCTCCTGCACGAGGTGCCCGCCCGCCACCAACTGCTTGATGTTGTAGGAGACGTTGGAGCCGAGATAGAAGCCGCGCGCCTTGAGGTCACCGGCGGTCAGATCGGAGTCGCCGATGTTGAACAGCAGCACGGCCTGCACGGCATTGACGGTCGAGCAGCCGAGCCTGTCGAGTTCGTCCTTCACCGCTTCGAGGAAACGGCGGTGGACACGCTCCACCAGCATCACCGCATCGAGGATGAGCGGCTTCACATCGACGTCGCGCGCAGGCCTGTAGCCTCCGCCGGACGCCGTCTCGTGCGACGGTCCTGCGTACATCGTCTTCGCCTTCCTGTGAGATGCCGGATTAGTCCGGTCGTCCTTGAGGAAAGGATGGACGCCCCGAGTCTAAAGGCGGCTTAAGCGGCAGGATGAATCGGACGTGAATCGTCGGTGACCTTGCGCCGGTCCCACTAGACTCGCGATCGACTCGCGACGTCCTGTCACCCAGGGGTGTGATTCACGCCTCTTCCTCGGCCTTCCGCCGGGCCTGGCGGCGCGCCATGAACAGCAGGGCGGCGTAGACGACGAGGCTCGCGACGTAGAACGGCAGGCGGAACGGCCGCTCGCCGAAGATCTCGGCGAGCGCTCCGTGGGTCAACACCTGGCAGGCGATGGCGAGCAACCAGACGGCGACGCCCCAGGCGGTGGCGATCCACAGTCCGACCGCGACGACGAGGTCGATGACGCCGTAGAACACCGTCGTGCTCTGCCAGTCGATCGACTGCCCGACGAAGCCGCCCTCGCCGGCGACCGGCAGGTAGCCGACGATGCGGCCCCAGTGGCCGAGGCCGGTGGCGAGCCAGATCACCGCGTTGGCGCGCAGGAAGGCGACGATCAGCGCGGGCCACGGCCAGCCGTCGAGCTGGGCCAGCAGCCCCGTGCGCGGTGGCGCGGCCGGCGCCGCATCGCGTCCTGCCGGTGTCGTCGTCGCCATGCTCGTCAGTCCAACACGATGTCGCCGCCTGCCGGCGGCCGGAAGTAGGCTTCGATGTCGGCCGCCGCGACCTCGTCGAGGGTCGCCGGACGCCAGCACGGGCGGCGATCCTTGTCGATCACGGCGGCGCGGACGCCTTCGTCGAAGTCGTGGCCCTCGAGGATGTGGCAGAGCACCCGGTACTCCATCACCATGCACCCGGCGAAGTCGAGGTGCCGGGCACGCCGCAGCGCCTGCAAGGTGAGCTTCAGGCTGGTCGGCGAGCGCGCGCGGATCGTCGCCGCCGTCTCGGCCGAAAACGCCCCGTGCTCACCCGTCTCGCCGTCGAGCCGGGCGAGAATGTCGCCGACGTCATCGGCGGAGAAGGCCCGTGCGATCGCTGCGAGCCGGCCGGCGAGCGGCGCCGGCCCGGCCGGCAGCGTGTGCCCCGCGAGGGCCGCGTCGACGTCCCCCGTCTCAGCCAGACGGCCGATGACCGCCGGGAGAGCCTCCGGCGCCACCGTGTCGGTGACGAAGCCCGCGAGACGGGCGTCGGCGAGGCGAATCGAGGCGCCGGTCAGCCCGAGATAGAGCCCGAGGTCCGACGGCATGCGCGACAGAACGTAGGTTCCACCCACGTCTGGAAAGAAGCCGATCGCCACCTCGGGCATGGCGAAGGTGAGCCGCTCTGTCGCCACCCGGTGCGGGCCGTGCGCCGACAGGCCGACGCCACCGCCCATGCAGACGCCGTCGACCAGGGCGACGTAGGGCTTCGGGTAGCGCTCGATCAGCGCGTTCAGCCGGTACTCGTCGCGAAAGAAAAGGTTGCGGCTGGGATCGCCCGCCCGCCCCATCGCGTAGACCTGGCGGATGTCGCCGCCGGCGCAGAAGGCGCGGCCCGGCGCCGCAGTCACGGCCACCACGGCGACCGCCGGATCGGCCGCGAAAGCGTCGAGGGCGGCGCGCATCCTCCGCACCATGGCGTGGGTGAGCGCGTTCATCGCCGGCTGGCGGTCGAGCGTGACGAGGCCGAGCCGGCCGCGCCGCTCGATCCGGATGTCGCCGTCGTCGTCCGTCATCGCCTCGCCGTTCCGGTTCGGGCGCGGCCGGTCGCCACCGGCGGCACCGCCGGTCCTAGGGCTGGCGGCACCGGCCGTCAACGCCGGACGCCGACACGCTTGAAGCGCCTTCCCATTCCGGTCTAGCGTCGCCTTCCATGGAAGACCTCCAAGACGACCCCATCGACGCCCCTCCGACGCCGGCCACCGCCGTCGCCGCCGTGCGCGCGGAGGCGAGCGCCGTGCGCACCCGCCTGCGCATCGAGACGTCGCTGGTCGCCGAGATCGTCGGCGGCCGCCGCATGCGCCGCAATCGACGGCGATCGTGGGTCCGCCGCCTGGTGCGCGAGACGACGCTCACCGTCGACGACCTGATCTGGCCGCTGTTCATTGTCTCCGGCGAGGACGTGCGCGCGGCCGTTCCCTCGATGCCCGGCGTCGAGCGCCTGTCGGTCGACCAACTGGCGCGGGAGGCCGAGCGCGCGGCCCGCCTCGGCATCCCGGCGATCGCGCTGTTCCCCTACACCGATCCAGGCCTGCGTGACCCGCACGGCACCGAAGCCTTCAACCCCGATAACCTCGTCTGCCGCGCCATCCGGGCGATCAAGGCAGCCGTGCCGGAGCTCGGCATCGTCACCGACGTGGCGCTCGATCCCTATACCAGCCACGGCCACGACGGCCTGCTCGTCGGCGAGGAGATCGTCAACGACGACACCGTCGCCTGCCTGGTCGAGCAGGCGCTCGTTCAGGCCGAAGCCGGCTGCGACGTCATCGCACCGTCCGACATGATGGACGGCCGCGTCGGTGCGATCCGCCACGCCCTCGACGCGAGCGGCTTCGAGCACGTCCACATCATGTCTTACGCCGCGAAGTACGCCTCCGCCTTCTACGGGCCCTTCCGCGACGCCGTCGGCTCCTCGAAGACGCTGCTCGGCGACAAGCGCACCTACCAGATGGATCCCGGCAATTCGGACGAGGCGCTGCGCGAGGTCGAACTCGATCTCGCCGAGGGCGCCGACATGATCATGGTCAAGCCGGGGATGCCCTATCTCGACGTCATCCGCCGCGTGAAGGACGCTTTCGGCGTGCCGACCTTCGCCTACCAGGTGTCGGGCGAGTACGCGATGATCCGCGCGGCCGAGCTCAACGGCTGGCTCGACGGCGAACGCGCCATGATCGAGAGCCTGCAGTCCTTCAAGCGCGCCGGCGCCGACGGCGTCCTCACCTACTTCGCCCCCTTCGTCGCGGACAAGCTGACGCGGGGGATGTGAGGGGGCCGCGACACTGTCCCTCGTCGAGGGATAATCTCGGGGCGCAAGCACCCGACA
>CAMDHY010000126.1 GCA_945898215.1 Pseudoxanthobacter soli DSM 19599
CGCCCTCGCGGGCGGCGGCCGCGGCGTCTACCACGACCCGCGCCGCTTCGGCTTCATGGCGCTCACGGATGCCGCGAACCTCCACGAGCACCCGCACCTCGCCGGGCTCGGCATCGAGCCGACCGGAAACGCGCTGTCGGGGGACCTGCTGGCGCGCGCCTTCGCGGGCCGCGCGGCCCCGCTCAAGGCAGCGCTGCTCGACCAGAGCGTCGTCGCCGGGCTCGGCAACATCTATGTCTGCGAGGCCTTGTGGCGGGCGGGCCTGTCGCCGCTGCGCGCCGCCGGCACGATCGCCCGCGCCGACGGTGGTCCGACGGCGCGCGCAGAGCGGCTCGCGACCGCCATCCGCGACGTCATCGCCGAGGCGATCGTCGCGGGCGGGTCCTCGCTGCGGGACTACACGCAGGCCGACGGCTCGCTCGGCTATTTCCAGCACCGCTTCGCCGTCTACGACCGCGAGGGCGAGCCGTGCCCGAAGCCCGGCTGCCGAGGCATCGTCACGCGCACGGTGCAATCGGGGCGGTCGAGCTTCTTCTGCCCCGTCTGCCAGAAGTGATCCGGCAGACGGCTTTTGCAGAGGGGATCCGCCTCAGCGGTAGACGGTGACGGCGGCGCCGGTCGACAGGCGGCCGGTGAAGCGGCCGGGCTCGACGGAGACGAGGGTGGCGATCGGCGCGGTGGCCGAGTCCTTCAGCGTGATCTCCTTGCCGGCGAGATCCCAGGCCGACACGCCCTTCAGCTGCTCCGACGTGCAGCCGCGCGTCGAGGCGCGGTAGCCGCCGGTCCAGCCGGTGAGGTTGACGAAGAGCTGGCAGCGCTCGCCGCCCGATTCGATCACCCAGCCGCCGACGAGTTCGCTGCGCTGCACGGGTAGCTGTGCCTCGGCGGTCGGCAGGGCCACCGGCGTGATCGGCGGCGGCGGCGCCTCTTCGACGGGGGGCGGCGCCACCGGCGGCGGCGGCAGTTCGGCGGCGGCGACCGGAGCGGCGGGCACGGCCGGGAGCGGCATCGGCTCGTTGGCGCCGAACCGCGAGCAGCCGCCCGCGGCCAGCAGGGCGAGGAGGGCGGCGGCGAGCGGGGTGGGCCGGTTCATCGGGGTCTCGTTCTCCAGCGGCGCGCGGGGCGCCTCGTCAACATCGGGGCAATAGGACAGCGGCAGGCCCCCGCGTCAACGTCCGTCGACATGCTGTCGCCACAGATTTCGGTGAGGTGTCGCCGGGTCAAAGGGAAGAAGCGCGGGAGCGGCTCACTCCGAAAGGAACGAGCATGACCCGCTCATCGAACATCGCAGCCCGCGGTCTGGTTCCCGGGCTCATCCGCCGTCTCGGGCCGAACGACACCGAAGGCCTCGCCGGCCATCTGCTGCGGCTCGACGCCGACGCCCGCGCGGCCCGCTTCGGCGGCCTCGTCTCCGACATCGCGCTCCGCGACCACGCGCTCCTCGCGCTCGCCGGCGGCGCCGTCGTGCTCGGCTACGTCAGCGACGGCGTTCTGCGCGGCGTCGGCGAACTGCACGCCATCGAGGGCACGCGGCCCATGACCGGCGAGGCGGCGTTCTCGGTGGAGGCCGGATTTCAGGGGCGCGGCATCGGCAGCAAGCTGATGCGCCGCGTGCTGTCGGCGGCGACCGCCCGCGGCATCCGCCGCGTGGTCGTCGTCTGCCAGAGCTCCAACCGCATGATGCGGCGGCTCGCCGGCCACTTCGACGCGCACCTGGAAATCGTCGGCACCGAGACCACCGGACACCTGACGACACCCGCCGCGACGCCGCTCAGGCTGTTGCGGGTGGCGGTCAGCGACGGCTTCGACCTCGCGGCGGAGAACGTCGAGCGGCAGGCCCGCCTCTTCCTCTCGACGCTGCCCGACCGCGCCGCCTGACCGGCGCTGCCGGTCGTCTGCCCGGCGCGGCAGGCCCTCCGCCCGCCGGGGCCGCCCGGCGGCGTGAACCGGCCGCCGCCGTCAGACGACGGACAGCGCCAGCGGCATGCGGGCGAAGCTGCCGTCGGCGAGCGCCCGGTCGATGCGCTCGGTGAGGGCGAGGAACATCGCCGCGAACGCCGCGCGGCCGGCGCTCGGGCCGGGATCGGCGACGCCCCAGATGAAGTGCCGCTTCGGCGGCCACCAGGCCGGCGTCGTCAGGGGCCTAGGCGTCAGCGTCACCACCACGTCGGGGCGCGGCGCATGGGGCAGCGTGAAGATCTCCAGGGGCTTCGGCGACAGCCCGTCGACCGGCAGGCCCGCCGCCTGCAGCGTGCGCAGCGCGGATGCGTCGACGTGGGTGTCGGGCTCCAGCCCGGCACTGAAGGCCCGCAGATGCGGGCCGCCGATCTCGTTGAGATAGGCCTCCGCCATCGGGCTCGGCCCGGCATTGCGGGCGCATACGAACAAGACAGTCGTCGCGTCCATCTCGGCTCCCTCTCGATCGACGCCCCAACCCCGGCCGAATCGTCGCCGGCTCGGCGACGCCCCTCTAGGCTCGGAAGCCGACGAGGGTGTGACGGTGGGGATCGTTGGCGCTCGCCGGACAGAAGGCGGCCCGGGGCGTCAAGGTTCCACCGGCCGCCGGCGCCGGCTCAGGCGGCGAGCGCGGCGATCAGCGTGTTGAGCACCAGGCGGCCCCGCGGCGTCGCGGCGAGCCGGCCCGCCAGGGTCCAGGCGACGAGCCCGTCCTCCACCAGCGGCGCGATCCGCGCCGCGTCGATCGGCCGGCCGGCATGGCGGGCGTGGCGGGCGAGGTCGACGCCCTCCGACAGGCGCAGCCCCATCAGCAGCAGCTCGTCGGCCCGCTCGGCGGCGTCCACCGGCTCGTCGACGACGAAGCCGTGGCCGGCCGTCTCGACGGCGGTGAGCCAGCGTTCCGGGTTCCGCTCGGCCGCGCTGGCCCGGCGCACGCCGCCCCGCTCGAGCCGGCCGTGGGCGCCGGGGCCGACGCCGACATAGGCGCCGCCGCGCCAGTAGACGAGGTTGTGGCGGGATTCCTGGCCCGGGCGGGCGTGGTTCGACACCTCGTAGGCCGGCATCCCGGTGGCCTCGGTGAGCGCCTGGGTCAGTTCGTAGAGGTCGGCGGCGGTGTCGTCGTCGGGAACATGCAGCTTGCCGGCGGAATGCAGCGCGGCGAACGGCGTGCCATCCTCGATGGTCAGCTGGTAGAGCGACAGGTGGTCGGTGCCGATCGACAGCGCGCGCTCGAGCTCCGCCGCCCAGGCCTCGGCGGTCATGGCGGGACGGGCGTAGATCAGGTCGAAGGAGACGCGCGGGAAGATCGACTGCGCCAGCGCCACGGCCTTCAGCGCCTCGTCGGCGGTGTGGCGGCGGCCGAGCGCCGCCAGCGCCGCGTCGTCGAGGGCCTGCACGCCGAGCGAGACGCGGCCGACACCGGCGGCGCGGTAGCCGGCGAAGCGGCCGGCCTCCACGCTGGTCGGGTTCGCCTCGAGCGTCACCTCGGCGGAGGCATCGAGGCCCCAAAGTCGGTCGACGGCGTCGAGCACCGCCCCGACCGTCGCTGGGCTCATCAGCGACGGCGTGCCGCCGCCGAAGAAGACGCTGTCCGGCCGGCGGCGCTCGGTACGGTCCGCCGTCGTCTCGAGCTCGCGGACGAGGGCGGCGGCGAAGCGCGCCTCGTCGACGCCGCCGTGGCGGACGTGGCTGTTGAAGTCGCAGTACGGGCACTTCGAGGCGCAGAACGGCCAGTGCACGTAGATCGCGAAGCCGCCGTCGGCGGGAGCCGAGGCCGTTTCCGCCAGGGCCGGGCCGGCCTGCCGAAAGTCCCTCGGTGCGGCCGTGGCCGCCATCGCGCTCACCCCTCCAGGCACGCGCGCGCGAAGATCTCGAAGGCGCGGGCGCGATGCGACAGCGGGCCGGTGGCGGCGCCTAGCCCATGCTTCTCCTCGCCGCTCATCTCGCCGAAGGTGCGGTCGTGGCCGTCCGGCAGGAACATCGGGTCGTAGCCGAAGCCCATGTCGCCGCGCGGCGGCCAGATCAGCGTGCCGTGAACCTCGCCGCGGAACTCCTCGACGTGGCCGTCCGGCCACGCGAGCGACAGGACGGCGACGAAGAAGGCGCGGCGCTCGGCGGGTGTCGTCGCGCCGACCGCCTGAAGCGCGTCCTCGACCTTGCACATGGCGAGGCCGAAGTCCTTGGTCTCGCCGGCCCAGCGGGCGGAATAGATGCCGGGGTCGCCGCCGATCGCGGGCACGACGAGGCCCGAATCGTCGGCGAGCGCCGGCAGGCCGGAGGCGGTGGCCGAGGCGAGCGACTTCAGCGTCGCGTTTCCCTCGAAGGTGGTGGCGGTCTCGTCCGGCTCCGGCAGGCCGAGCTCGCCCGCCGACACCGTCTCGATGCCGAACGGCGCCACCAGCATGCGGATCTCGAAGATCTTGCCCTTGTTGTGGCTCGCCACCACGAGCTTGGGCTCGGTGAGGCGGCGGGCGATGCGGGCGGGAGCGTCCATCGGCGGAACCCTCAGGAGATCGCGAGCTTCTGCAGCTCGACCAGACGCGAGACGCCGCCGGCGGCGAGATCGAGCAGGGTGTCGAGGTCGGCGCGGCTGAACGGTTTGCCCTCCGCCGTGCCCTGCACCTCGACGATGCCGCCGGCGCCGGTGATGACGAAGTTCGCGTCCGTCTCGGCGCGGCTGTCCTCGGCATAGTCGAGGTCGAGGATCGGCGAGCCCTCGACTATGCCGCAGGAGATGGCGGCGATGTGGTCGGTGAGCACCGGGGCGGTGATCATGCCGCGGCCGCGCATCCACTCGACGCAGTCGCGCAACGCCACCCAGGCTCCGGTGATCGAGGCGGTGCGCGTGCCACCGTCGGCCTGCAGCACATCGCAGTCGATCGAGATCTGGCGCTCGCCGAGCGCCGGCAGGTCGACGACGGCGCGCAGCGACCGGCCGATCAGGCGCTGGATCTCCTGGGTGCGGCCGGACGCCTTGCCGGCGGTGACCTCGCGGCGATTGCGGGTGTGGGTGGCGCGCGGCAGCATGCCGTATTCCGCCGTCACCCAGCCCTTGCCGCCGCCGCGCAGCCACGGCGGCACCTTCTCTTCGAGGCTCGCCGTGCAGATGACGTGGGTGTCGCCGAAGCGCACCAGGCACGAGCCCTCGGCGTGACGGGCGACGCCGCGCTCGAGGGAGACGGCGCGCAGCTCGTCGGCGGCACGCTTGGAGGGTCGCACGAAGCTCATCGGCGGTTCTTTCACAGGCAAGGGCAAGATCGGAGAGGGCACGGCCACCGGTGCGACACGCGCCGCCGAGCCGCCTCCTTAGCCTTCCGGGCCGCTCCACAGCAAGCCGCGCCGCATTCGTCCCCTTGCTGCCGTCCCCTTGCTGCGGCGCGGCGAGCCCCCATACTGTGAAGGCTCGCGCCCGTCGCGGCCGCCTCCGGCGGCCGCATCCGTCATGCCACGGGAGGAGCCTGGAGCAGACCATGGACCTCGACGCAACGCCGTCGCTCCCGTCGGGGATCGTCGATCTCGACGAGCGCTCGCGCGAGATCTTCCGGCGGCTGGTCGACGCCTATCTCAACACCGGCGAGCCGGTCGGCTCGCGCAACCTGTCGCGCCTGCTGCAGGTGTCGCTGTCGCCCGCCTCGGTGCGCAACGTCATGGCCGACCTCGAGCAGCTCGGCCTCATCTATTCCCCCCATACCAGCGCCGGCCGCCTGCCGACCGAGCGCGGCCTCCGACTGTTCGTCGACGCCATGCTGGAGCTCGGCGACCTCGGCCAGGAGGAGCGCCGCCGCATCGAGGCGCAGGTGGCGATGACCGGCGGCGGCCGAACGGTGGAGAGCGTGCTCGGCGAGGCGAGCCAGTTGCTCTCCGGCCTGTCGCGCGGCGCCGGCGTCGTGCTCACCCACAAGGCCGACCTCCGGCTGAAGCACATCGAGTTCGTCCGGCTGGAGCCGACGCGCGCCCTTGTCGTCCTCGTCGGCGAGAGCGGCACGGTGGAAAACCGCGTCGTCGGCCTGCCGCCCGGCCTGCCGGCCTCGGCGCTGACGGAAGCGACCAACTACCTCAACGCCCACCTGCGCGGCATGACGCTGTCGGAGGCGCGCGCCGAGCTCGAGCGCCTGCAGGCGGAGGGTGCGGCGGAGCTCGACGTGCTCGCCCGCCAGGTCGTCGAGGACGGCCTCGGCGTCTGGTCCGGCGCGGAGGGCGACAACCCGAACCGGCTGATCGTCAGCGGCCGCGCCAACCTGCTCGAGGACGTCAAGGCGCGCGAGGACCTCGAGCGCGTGCGGCTCCTGTTCGAGGACCTCGAGCAGAAGCGCGACCTCATCCACCTGCTCGGGCTCGCCGAGGGCGGCGAGGGCGTGCGCATCTTCATCGGCTCGGAGAACAAGCTGTTCTCGCTGTCCGGCTCGTCGGTGGTGGTCTCGCCCTACCGCGATCGCGAGGGCCGCATCGTCGGCGTCCTCGGCGTCATCGGCCCGACCCGGCTCAACTACGCCCGTGTCGTCCCGGTGGTCGACTACACGGCGAAGGTCGTCGGCCGCATCCTCGGCTGAGGGACGACGGCGCGTCGCCGGTCGGCGTGGGCGGCGCGTGCACGCGGCGTCCGCCGCCGTCCCGGCGATCGCCCGCCTTGTCTCCGCCCCGGTCGCCGGCTAAGCGCGGGCGCCGGCGCGCGCCCGCCGTTCTTCCTCCAGGGTCCCGTCGATGTCGCTCAACGCCCTGCTGCCGACCGGCGGCCTGCCCGCCTATCTCCTGCCCGTCGTCATGCTGATCTGCTCGAACGTCTTCATGACGTTCGCCTGGTACGGCCACCTGAAATACAAGTCGTCGCCGATCCTGCTCGCCATTCTGGTCAGCTGGGGCATCGCCTTCGTCGAATACTGCTTCGCCGTGCCGGCGAACCGCATCGGCTCGAACGTCTACTCGCCCGCCCAGCTGAAGACGATGCAGGAGGTGATCACCCTGATCGTCTTCGCCGTGTTCTCGGCCACCTATCTCGGCGAGGCGGTGACGTGGAAGCAGGGCCTCGGCTTCCTGTTCATCGCCGGCGGCGCGGCGCTCATCTTCCAGAAATAGCGGCAGGCCTCAGGCCCGCGGCGTCGGTCCGCGGTCGCGGCCGGCCGGGAAGTTCGCCTTGCGGTTCTCGGCGGCGCGCGCGACCGTCTCGGCGATCCGCGCCGCGCGGGTCACCGGCCGGCGGGCGGCCGCGATCCATTCGAGGATGCCGCGGCGCGACGACGGCGGGAACGCCGCGAAGAAGTCCGCGGCGGCCTTGTCGGCGGCGAGCGCCGCGGCGAGGTCGGCCGGCGGCACCAGCGTCTCGACGCCGTCGAGCGCGGCCCACGAGCCGTCGGCCTTCGCCGCCTCGATGCGGGCGAGCCCCGCCGGCGCCAGGCGACCCTCGGTGGACAGCCGCTCGATCTTGTCCTTGTTGACCTTCGACCAGGCGCTGCCGCCGCGCCGGGGCGAGACGAACAGCATCGTCCGCTCGTCGTCGAGCTTGCGCGGCAGGCTGTCGATCCAGCCGAAGCAGAGCGCCTCGTCGACGATGTCGCCGGTGGGCACGTGGGGCGCGCCGGGGCGCTTCTTGTGGGTGACGACCCAGACGCCGTCCGGCTGCCCGTGGTTCTCCGCGAGCCAGGCCCGCCAGCCCGCGCGGCTGGTCACCTCGACGCGCGAGAGGTCACCGTGGCGGGGACGGGCGGGCGGCATCGGTCTGGCGGCACTGGGTGGCGCGGCTCAGTCCGTCACGGCCGGGCTGAGCCGCCAGATCGCGCCGTCGCCGGCGTCGGTGAGGACCAGCAGCGAACCGTCGGGACCCTGGCGGACGTCGCGGACACGTCCGATCGTGCCCTCGAGCAGCCGCTCCTCGCCGACGATGCGGCCGCCCTCGACGTCGAGGCGGACGAGCATCTGGCCGCGCAGGGCGCCGACGAAGAGGTCGCCGTTCCACTCCGGGAAGGCGGTGCCGGTGTAGAAGGCCATGCCCGAGGGGGCGATCGACGGCGTCCACTGATAGTCCGGCTGCTCCATCCCCTCGGCGGCCTTGCCGATGCCGATCGGCGCGCCCGAGTAGTCGACGCCGTGGGTGATCACCGGCCAGCCGTAGTTCTTGCCGGCTTCCGGCGTGTTGACTTCGTCGCCGCCGCGCGCCCCGTGCTCGATCGTAACGATGTCGCTCGTCGACGGGTCGAGGGCCGCCGCCTGGATGTTGCGGTGGCCGTAGGACCAGATCTCGGGCCGGGCGCCTTCCCGGCCGACGAAGGGGTTGTCCTGCGGCACGCTGCCGTCGGCGTTGATGCGCACGAGCTTGCCGATCGTCACCGAAAGGTCCTGGGCGAGCTCGCGCTGCTGGCGGTCGCCGAGGCCGATGAACAGCGTGCCGTCCGGCGCGAAGACGAGACGGGCGCCGAAATGCGAACTGCCGCCGACCTTCGGCGCCTGCCGGAAGATCACCTCGACATCGTCGAGCCGGGCCGTCGCGCCGTCGCGCGTCAGCCGGCCGCGCGCCACCGCCGTGCCGGCGCCGCCGTCGCCCGCCTCGGAATAGGCGAGGTAGACGAGGCGGTTGCCGGCAAAGTCCGGATCGATGACGACGTCGAGGAGGCCGCCCTGGCCGCCGGCCCGGACGTCGGGGATCCCCGCCACCGGCCCCGGCTGCAGGACGCCGTCGACCACGAGCCGCAGCCGTCCCGGGCGCTCGGTGACGAGCATCGCCCCGTCCGGCAGCACCGCGAGACCCCACGGGTGCTCCAGCGGTCCGGCCAGCCGCTCGAGACTGACGCTGTGGCGCTCGGTGTCGACGGTCTCGGCCAGCGCCGGTGCAGTCAGCAGCGCGGCGAGCGAGGCGGAAAGGGCGAGGCGTACGGCGGTCATCGTCTGTCTCCGGTTCATGCTCGGCCCAGCCACCCCGGCGTACCGACCGATATAGGCCGGCGCCGGCGGGTCGGCCAGAGCGGGGTCCGGATGCGGGGACCCGCGACGGTGCGTGCCCTGGGCCGCGCCCGTTGGCGGCGCCGGAACTCCGGGCTACAACGCCGCCACCCATGCCGGCGATCCGGCGCCACGCCCAGAATTCCGAGCCCGCTGCCCCATGCCGCACACCCGCGACGCCCTCCTCGCCCGCCTCGCCGCCCTCGGCATCGACGCCCCGACCGTCGATCACCCGCCGCTCTACACGGTGGCGGACTCCCAGGCGCTGCGCGGCGAGATCGCCGGCGCGCACTCGAAGAACCTCTTCCTCAAGGACCGCAAGGACGCGCTGTTCCTGGTAGTGGCGCTCGAGGACGCGACGATCGACCTGAAGCGCATCCACGAGCGCATCGGCGCGAGCGGCAAGGTGAGCTTCGGCAAGCCGGAGCTGCTGATGGAGGTGCTCGGCGTCGAGCCGGGCTCGGTGACGCCGTTCGGCGCCATCAACGACACGGGCGGCCGCATCCAGGTGGTCCTCGATGCCCGGCTGATGCAGGCCGCGACACTGAACTTCCACCCGCTCGTCAACACCGCGACGACCACGATCGCCCGCGACGGGCTGGTGCGCTTCCTCGAGGCCGTGGGCCATCCGCCCCGCATTCTGGCGGTGTCGCAGGAAGCGATCGAGGCGGGTTTGTAATTCTTCCGTGAAAGCGCCATTTTCGGCGCCGACGGGCCGCGCCCGCGCGGCGAAAGCGAACGAACCGTGCCGCGCCCCGCGCGGCGGGAACGAACATCGAGGACAGGTCACCATGAGCGATCTCCTGCTCGGCGCGAACGGACGTCCGGCCCCGGCGGCGCCGGCCGGCGGCGACGCCATCGTCGACACCACCACCGCCACCTTCGTGAAGGACGTCATCGAGCCGTCGCGGCAGGTGCCGGTGCTGGTCGACTTCTGGGCGACGTGGTGCGGCCCCTGCAAGCAGCTCGCCCCCGTGCTGGAGAAGGTCGTCCGGGCGGCGAAGGGCAAGGTCAAGCTCGTCAAGATGGACATCGACAAGCACCCGGAAGTGGCCGGGCAGCTCGGCATCCAGTCGATCCCGGCCGTCATCGCCTTCAAGGACGGCCGCCCCCTCGACGGCTTCATGGGGGCGCTGCCGGAGAGCCAGGTGGCGGGCTTCATCGAGCGCCTGATCGGGCCGAACGGCGGCCCGGACATCACCGAGATCCTCGACGAGGCGGACCAGATGCGGACGGCAGGCGACCTCGAGGGTGCCGCCGAGCGCTACCGCGCCGTCGCCGAGGCCGATCCTGAGGTGGTGCGGGCCACCGCCGGCCTCGCCCAGGTGGCGATCGCCGCCGGCGACCTCGCCTATGCCCGCGAGTTGCTCGACGCCGTCCCGGCCGCCAAGACCGCCGACGCTGCGGTGGCGGCGGCGCGCGCCGCCCTCGACCTCGCCGAGCAGGCGGCCTCCCTGGGCGACCGCGGCCAGCTCGAGCGCGCGGTCAATGAAAACCCCGGCGACCTGCAGGCCCGCTTCGACCTCGCAGTGCTGCTCGGCACCATCGGCGACCGCGCCGCGGCGGTCGATCACCTCATCGACATCCTCCGTCGCAACCGCGCCTGGAACGAGGACGCCGCCCGAAAACAGCTCCTGCAGTTCTTCGAGGCGTGGGGTCCGACGGAGCCGATGACGAAGGAAGGTCGACGTCGCCTGTCGTCGGTGCTGTTCTCCTGACCTATCTACCGGGTCGGGGAATTGACGACGGCAAAAGGAGACCGGCAATGCGGGTCGGAAACTACGACTATCGGGGACCGGCGGACCTGCCGGCGGTGATCCCCGTGTTCCCGCTGCCCGGGGCGCTGCTGCTGCCGCGCGGGCACATGCCGCTCAACATCTTCGAGCCGCGCTACATGGCGATGATCGACGCGGTGCTGCGCACCGAGCGCGTCATCGGCATGGTGCAGCCGCGCTTCGACGTCGGCCAGCTCGACCTCGCCGGCGCCCCGCCGCTCTGCGAGATCGGCTGCGCCGGCCGCCTCACCGCCCACCAGGAGACGGGCGACGGGCGCTATCTCGTGACGCTGAACGGCATCTCGCGCTTCCGCATCGTCGAGGAACTGCCGGGACCGGCGCCCTATCGTCTCTGCCGCGTCACCGCCGAGGGATATGAAGAGGACTTCCGCGCCGACGCCGGCGAGACCGGCGTCGACCGGGCGATGCTGCTCTCGACCTTCCGGCGCTATCTCGACGCGAACAAGCTCGAGGCGGACTGGCAGAGCGTCGAGCGCGCCTCCAACGAGACGCTGGTCAACGCCCTGTCGATGATGAGCCCCTACGGCCCCGCCGAGAAACAGGCGTTGCTGGAGGCGGAAAATCTCGAGGCGCGGGCCGAGACGCTGATCGCGCTCACCGAAATGGCGCTCGCCCGCACCGAGGGCGACGGCCCGGCACGGCTGAACTGAGGGGATGAGGATGGGCGACGTCGACGCGAGCGAGGTCAGTCCCGGCGAGGCCAAGGCGGCGCGCCGGCCGGACCCGAAGCTGCTCGAGCTCTTGGTCTGCCCGCTGACCAAGACGACGCTCGAATACGACGCGGCGGCGCAGGAGCTGATTTCCCGCGCCGCCCACCTCGCCTACCCGATCCGCGACGGCATCCCCATCATGCTGCCCGACGAGGCCCGCAAGCTGCCGGACTGACCGGCCGCCGGTCCCCGGCCGAGAGCGTTTTCCGATCGGATGGGATCGTCCGATCGGCCAGAAATCGCTCCAGGGTCAAAAGCTTGAGCCTATCCTTGTCGCTCGGATCGGTACGATCCGGGCGGGATATGCTCTAGAGCATGAGCCGACCCGTTTGAATCGGGGGATTCCCAAATCGGCGTGGGGATGATTCAAGCTGTCTGCCGGTAAGGAGGCCGGCGGACATGCCATCAGCCCTTTCCGAGGACCTTCGTGCACGCGTCGTTGCGGCGGCGCTGGAGGGTGGGAAGCACCGCGATGTCGGGGAGCGGTTCGGCGTCAGCGCGGCGAGCGTCAGCCGCTGGCGGGCGCTCGAGCGGGAGCAAGGGGATGTGCGGGCGCGTCCCGCTGGCGGGGACCGCAGGTCCGGGCGGATCGAGGTGCACAGGGAGGCGATCCTGGCGCTTCTGGAGGCGACGCCGGACCTGACGATCGAGGAGCTTCGCCAGGCGCTGGCCGCCACCGGCGTGACGGTCGGCTACGGCACGATCCGCCGCTTCTTCGCCCGCCACGGGATCACGCGCAAAAAAAGACGGCCCACGCCAGCGAGCAGGACCGGCCCGACGTCCTGACGCGCCGGCAGGCGTGGTTCGACGGCCAGCTCGACCTCGATGCCGACCGCCTCGTCTTCATCGACGAAACCTGGGCCTCGACCAACATGGCGCGCCGCCATGGGCGCTGCCGGCGCGGCGAACGCCTGCGCGTCGGCGTGCCCCACGGACACTGGAAGACAACGACCTTCGTCGCCGGCCTCACCACCCGCGGGATGGTCGCGCCGTGGGTGCTCGACGGGCCGATCAACCGCAACGCCTTCGAGACCTTTGTCGGCCAGGTCCTCGTCCCGACGCTGACGCCCGGCGACGTGGTAATCATGGACAACCTGTCGAGCCACAAGGGACCGCGGGTTCGCGAGATGATCGAGGGGGCCGGCGCCGAGTTGCGCTACCTGCCGCCCTACAGCCCCGACTTCAACCCGATCGAGAACGCCTTCGCCAGGCTGAAAGCCCTGCTGCGCAAGGCGGCCGAGCGCACCGTCGACCGCCTCTGGGCCGCCATCGGCCGCATCGTCGATCTCTTCACGCCAGCCGAATGCCGAAACTACTTCGCCAACGCCGGATACGATGCAACATGATCGGCTAACGCTCTAG
>CAMDHY010000127.1 GCA_945898215.1 Pseudoxanthobacter soli DSM 19599
ACGGCGATGCCCTCCGCTGCGAGATCGGCGGTGACGTGGCTCGGAGCACCGCGTCCGATCTCCTTCACCATCGCCGCGGCCGAACAGATCTGACCGGGCGTGCAGTAGCCGCACTGGAACCCGTCGTGCTCGATGAAGGCCTGCTGCAGAGGCGCGAGCGATCCAATTCGGCCGATGCCCTCGACCGTGGTGATCTCGCAGTCCTGGTACTGGACCGCGAGGGCGAGGCAGGAATTGATCCGCTCGCCGTCCACGAGGACGGTGCACGCCCCGCAGGCGCCCTGGTTGCAGCCCATCTTCGTGCCGGTAAGGCCGAGGTGCTCGCGCAGGAGATCGAGGAGCGACGTGCGCGGATCGATGTCGCACTCGGCCGCCTCCCCGTTGACGATGAACTTCATGCCGATGCTCCTGCGCAGGCTGTAATTCCTCCAGAACGCCTCCCGGTGGTTTCGGTTCATTGTCGCGATCGGCCGATTGCGGTCGCGAAGGGGCCATGCTTTGCCGCGTCGCGGCGACCGGCGCATCGCGTGATGTACTTTCGGCGCGTGGTGCGCCATTTACCGTCGCCGGGACATCGAGCGTTCCGGACCAACCGTCACTGCAGCCCGAGAAGATGCGCCCATACACGACCAACCGCTTCGCCGTCGCCCCGATGATGGACTGGACGGACCGGCATTGCCGGGTCCTGCACCGGGCGCTGTCGGGCCGCGCGCTGCTCTATACCGAGATGGTGACGGCGCTCGCGGTGGTGCACGGCGACCGGGAGCGGCTGATCGGGTTTTCGGCCGTGGAGCACCCCGTGGCTCTTCAGCTCGGTGGGTCCGATCCGGCGATCCTGGCCGAAGCGGCGCGGATCGGCGCCGACTTCGGCTACGACGAGATCAACCTCAATGTCGGCTGCCCGTCCGACCGGGTGCGCGACGGCCGCTTCGGCGCCTGCCTGATGGCGGAGCCGGCGCTCGTCGGCGACTGCGTCGCGGCGATGAAAGCAGCCGTGGCGGTGCCCGTCACCGTCAAGTGCCGCATCGGCATCGACGACCAGGACCCGGAGCCGGCCCTCGACGCGCTCGCCGAAGCCGTCGTGGCGGCCGGGACCGACGCTATCTGGGTGCATGCGCGCAAGGCCTGGCTGTCTGGCCTGTCGCCGAAGCAGAACCGCACCGTGCCACCGCTCGACTACGCCCGGGTGCGGCGCCTGAAGGCCCGGCTGCCGGACATATTCGTCGGGCTGAACGGCGGGCTCGACACGCTCGCAGCCGCCAAGGCGGAACTCACATTCGTCGACGGCGTGATGCTCGGCCGGGCCGCCTATCACAACCCGGATCTGCTCGCAGGCGTCGACGCGGAGATCTACGGGGAGGCGTGTGGCGTCGGCGACGTGCGCACGGCCGTCGACGTCTATTGCGAGTACGTCGCGGAAAACCTCGCACGCGGCGCACCGCTCGCGCCGATGGTGCGGCCGATGATCGGGCTGTTTTCCGGGAAGCCGGGAGCGCGGACCTTCCGGCGGATTCTCACGGTCGAATCGGTGCGCCGCGGGGCGGGGCTCGAGGTAATCGACCAGGCGCTCGCCGCCATGCGGCCGGCGCCCGGCGCGGGCGAGGGCGCAGAGGCGGACGAGGGCGCTGCGGCGGGGGCCGTGGAGGTCGCCGCCTGAGGGCGGCGCCTCAGCCGAAGATCGCGGCGATTTCCGCCCGGTAGCTGTAGCCGACGACCAGCACGAGGGCGAGGGCGCCCCAGAGCAGGATCGCCCGGCCGACGTCGCCGAGCGCCGGCGGATTGGCGACGTAGCCCGACAACAGCAGCACCAGCACGGCGACGGAGGCAACGAGGCCGGGGCCGACCTCGTCGATGAAGGTCGGGAAGGCGCCCTGTTCCGGGCCGAACAGCCAGAGGGCGACAGCGAGGACGCAGATTGCCGCCAGCACGTAGAACGCCACCTGGCGGATGCGGTGCTTCGGGCTCATCGGGCGACCGTCACCGTCGCGCGCCGCCGGGCCGGCAGCGCCGCCATAACGGCGCGACGGGCGGGCTCGGCCATGCGGGCCCAGTCGACGATCTCCTGCAGGGTGCGACCGCAGCCGCGGCAGAGGCCGTCGGCGCCGATGACGCATTCCTTGACGCACGGCGTCGACACTGCGCCCGCATCCACCGTCGTCACCGCTCGCTGCAAGGCCGCCATCGCCGCTCCACGTCCTCCGATTCGCCGGCGCCGAGGAGAGCGGCGCGGGGAGTCGAGTTTAGGGCAGCGCCGCGGCGACGGCGAGGAGGAAGGCGCACGCCGCCGCCTGCTCGGCCGCGCCGGCGACGTCGCCGGTGCCGCCGCCGAGGGTGGCGCGCATCAGCCGCAGCAGCAGCCAGACGGCGACGGCGGCCGTCGCGAGGGCGGCGACCATCGCCCAGGCTCCGGTCTCGGCGCCGCCGATGAGGAGCGCCAGAACGGCGGCGGTGGCGGCGGCGGAGGTGAGTCCGCCGGCGGTCGGACGGCCGGCGGCGACCGCGATGCCGTCCGTCCGCGCCGGCGGCAGAAGCGCGAGCGGCGCCAGCGCGGCGGCGCGGGAGACGGCGTTCGCCGCGACGAAGGCGGCGGCGGCGAAGGCCACGGAAACCTCGGCAATCGCCGCCAGCGCTGCGACCCGCAGGATCAGCGACAGCACCAGCGCCGCGGCGCCGGCGGCGCCGATGTGGCTGTCGCGCATGACGGCGAGCCGTCGCTCGACACTGCCGCCGGCGGCGAGACCGTCGGCGGTGTCGGCGAGACCGTCCTCGTGCAGCGCCCCGGTGACGGCGACGCCGACGGTGACCGCCACCGCCGCTGCCGGCAGCGCCGGCAGGCCGAGCCAGGAGGCGAGCCACAGCGCTGCGGCACCGGCGAGGCCGATGACGGCGCCGGCGACCGGCATCGCCCAGGCGTCGCGGGAGAGGTCCGGCAGGCGGGCGGGATCGTCGAGCGGGCCGAGCCGCGGCACGGGCACGCGCGCCATAAAACGCAGGCAGCCGGCGATGGCGGCGGCGGCGCGGGCGAGCCGGTCGTCGGAGGTCGAGGCCATGAAGTCTCCCGCTCGCGGCCGTCCGGCATGACAGCCACGGCGCGAGGCACTATCAACGGCCTCCCGCCGCATGGCGAGGGTGAAGCGGTGTCTCACCACCGCGGCGCGCCTCGCCGGCCGCGCACTCCCGACCGCTCGACCGAGGCCCGCCCGCATGTCCGACGCTCCCCGCCGCCCCCTCGACGACATCCGCGCGCTGATCGCCGGCATGCCCGGCCCGGACCTCGCCGCGGCCGCGGCGGTGGCGGCGCGCGACGCGCAGCTGACGAAGCCGGCGGGCTCTCTCGGGCGGCTGGAGGAGATCGCCACCTGGCTCGCCACCTGGCAGGGCAAGGCGACGCCGACCGCCGACCGGCCGACGGTGGCGGTGTTCGCCGCCAACCACGGTGTCGCGGCGCGTGGCGTCTCGGCCTATCCGGCAGAGGTGACGGTGCAGATGGTGGCGAACTTCGCCGCCGGCGGGGCGGCGATCAACCAGATCTGCCTTGCCAACGACATCGGCCTCAAGGTGTTCGAGCTGGCGCTCGAGGTGCCGACGCCCGACATCGCCGAACACGACGCCTTCTCCGAGGGCGAACTCGCCGCGACGATGGCCTTCGGCATGGAGGCGCTCGCCGACGGGCCGGACCTGCTCTGCCTCGGCGAGATGGGCATCGCCAACACCACGGTCGCCGCCGCCGTCCACCATGCGCTCTACGGCGGCACGGCGGCCGAATGGGTGGGGGCGGGCACCGGCGTCGAGGGCGAGGGGCTGTCGCGCAAGCGCGACGCCGTGGCGATGGCGGTCGGCCGGCTCGGCGGCGAACGCGACGGGCTCGAGGTGCTGCGCCGCCTCGGCGGGCGCGAGATCGCCGCGATGGCCGGCGCCATCCTCGGCGCCCGCCACCAGCGCGTGCCGGTGATCGTCGACGGCTATGTGGCGACCGCCGCGGCGGCGGCGCTGCACGCGGTCGATCCCGGCGCGATCGGCCACTGCCTGTTCGCCCACGTCTCGGCGGAACAGGCGCACCGCGCGGTGCTGGAAAAGCTCGGCGTGACGCCACTCCTTGATCTCGGCATGCGGCTCGGTGAGGGCTCGGGCGCGGCGCTCGCGGCGGTGCTGGTGCGGACGGCGGCGCGGGTGCATTCCGGCATGGCGACATTCGCCAGCGCGGGGGTGTCGGGCCCGGCCGACTGACGCCCGGCACCGCTCCGAACCATCGCCCCGCGTTGCGGGGCGGGGCGGGGTCTTCTATGTCTCGGGGGCGGCGCCGCTCCTCCCGCTTCGGCGACGCCGCTGGGCGCGTGCCCCGGAGACCGTGATGATCGACCGCACCGACCGCAAGATCCTGTCGATCCTGCAGGAGGATTGCACCGTGCCTGTGGCCGAGGTGGCGCGCCGGGTCGGGCTGTCGACGACGCCGTGCTGGCGGCGCATCCAGAAGCTCGAGGAGGACGGCGTCATCACCGGGCGGGTGGCGCTGCTCGACGCCGCGAAGGTGAACGCGCCGGTGACGGCGTTCGTCTCGATCGTCACCAACAAGCACTCCGAGGACTGGCTGTCGCGCTTTGCGAGTGTCATCCAGGAATTCCCGGAGGTGGTCGAGTTCTACCGGATGGCCGGCAACGTCGACTATCTGCTGCGCGTAGTGGTGCCGGACATCGCCGCCTATGACGCCTTCTACAAGAAGCTGATCGCGAAGATCGAGATCTCCGACGTCTCGACGACGTTCGCGATGGAGCAGATCAAGTACACGACGGCGCTGCCGCTCGGCTACGTGCCGATGGAGAAGAGCCGGACGGCGAGCGAGTGATGGCCGAGCCCGTGACCCTCGTCTGGACCCTGACGGCCGCTCTGGTCGACGCCGTCGTCGCCGTCGGGACACCGGTGAGCCGCACGACGCCGGACGACACGGTCGTCGACGACGGCGGAGCGGACGCGGGAGCCGCGGCCGGCGACGCGGTCCAGGGCGGCGTCGAGATGGCGCAGCGCTTCCTGTTCGCCATTCCCGACGAGGTGAAGACCATCCTGATGCTGGCGCTCGCCGCGGCGATCGGCATCTACCTCTACATCAACTTCATGCGCGACCAGCCCTGACGACGGCAGCGGGCGGGCCTCGCGACCGAAGGCGAAGGGTGCACTCGGGTGGGTTCATACGGCTGCATCGATGCGCTAGGCTCGCGCCGAGACGGCAGCCAGCGCCACCCACGGGGGCGCGCGCGGGACGGGGGTCTCATGCGACTGCGGATCGGACGCCTCGACGGCAGCGCGGTCGAGGAGTTCACCTGGCACATCGCCGGGCTGAGCGAGCGGGAGCTCCTGCTTCACCTGTGCGAGACATTGCTCGGCCACTACGATTCCGACGACGTCTGGCTGTGGCCGAACCATCGCCATGACAGCGCATCGGTGCCGGAGCGCGTCGCGCTGACGAGCGACGTCGGAGAGCCGTTGCTCGTCTACGACATCGCCGATCTCGTGCGCGACACCGGCTTCCGCCTCACCGATCGTCGCCCGTCGGACGCTATCCGCTCGACGTGCGACGCGCTCGCCTGACGACATCACAACGATCCAAGGCGCCGGCCGCCGATGGCAGGGGGGTGAGATGGCAAGTCCTTTTGGTGGTGGGATACAGCCGTCCCGACGTGCCGTCGTCATGGGCGGCGGCTCGTTGCTGGGGGCGGGCCTGGTCGGAGGGGCGGCGAACGGGACGGCGAGCGCTGCCGCCGAGACCGGCTCCGCGTCGCGTCCCGCGGTGCCACCTGATCGTCCCCCCGGCGGCTACAACATCCTGTTCATCCTGGTCGACCAGGAGCACTTCTTCGAGACCTGGCCGTTTCGGGTGCCGGGGCGGGAGTGGTTGAAGCGGAAGGGCGTCACCTTCACCAACCACCAGGCCGCCTCCTGCGTCTGCTCGCCGGCGCGCTCGACCATCTACAACGGCGCCCACATCCAGCACACCGGCATCTTCGACAACCTCAACGCTCTCTATCAGCCGGACATGGCGACCAGCCTGCGGACGCTCGGGCACCGCATGTCCGAACTCGGCTACTACGCGTCCTATCAGGGCAAGTGGCACCTCAGCGCCAAACTCGACGTCGTGGCGCACGCCATTGATGCGCCGTTCGCGAAGTACCGGGAGATCATCGAGAGCTATGGCTTCGATGACTTCTTCGGCGTCGGCGATATCAACGACAAGGGCCTCGGTGGATACACCTATGACGACACCACCACCGCGGCGGTGACGAGCTGGATGCGGACGAAGGGGACCAGCCTGAATGCGGCGGGCAAGCCGTGGTTTCTGGCCGTCAACTTCGTCAATCCGCACGATGTCATGTACGTGAACTCCGACCTGCCCGGCGAGACGGTGCAGGGCCAGCGCTCGGCGTTCCCGATCTTCCGGCCGCCGAGCGACGAGATCTATTCGGCGACCTGGGACGACGTGCCCCTGCCGGCGACGCGCGGCCAGCCGCTCGATGCACCCGGCCGCCCGAAGGCCCAGCAGATCTATCAGGAGGTGCAGGATCTCCTCGTCGGCGCCTGGCCGGACGAGGACCGCCGCTGGCGCGTCCTGCGCAACTACTACTACAACTGCATCCGCGACTGCGACCGGCAGGTGGTCGCCGTCCTCGACGCGCTGAAGCAGTCGGGCGCTGCCGACAACACCATCATCGTGTTCAACGCGGACCACGGCGAGCTCGGCGGCAACCACCAGATGCGCGGCAAGGGAAACTGCGCCTACCGCCAGCAGAACCACGTGCCGCTGATGGTGGTGCATCCGGCCTATCCGGGCGGTCTCGACTGCCGCGCCGTCACCTCGCAGATCGATCTCGTGCCGACGCTTCTTGCCCTGACCGGCGCCGATCCGGCCGCATTGGCCTCCGCCTCGTCCGGACTGAAGGGGCGCGATTTCGCGGGGCTTCTCGCGGCGCCACAGGCCGCCGCGCCCGGCACGCTGCGGCCGGCGTCGCTGTTCAACTACAACATGCTGAGCTTCCAGGACGCCAAGTGGACGGAACAGATGGTCTTCTTCATGGACTCGACCAAGGTGCCGACGTCCGAGAAGATCGCCGCGGCGCTCGCCTACGAGCCGAACTTCCACGATCGCTGCGCCATCCGCAGCACCTTCGATGGTCGCTATCGCTTCAGCCGGTACTTCGCGCCGCTCGACTTCAACCGGCCGACGAAGTGGGAGGACCTGTTCGCCCGCAACGATGTCGAGCTCTATGATCTCGAGACTGATCCGGACGAGATCGACAACCTCGCCCTCGACCGGGCGCGGTTCGGCGACCTCGTGCTGGCGATGAACGCGGTCCTGAACGACCGCATCGACGAGGAGGTCGGCGTCGACGACGGCAGCTTCCTGCCGATCCGGGACGGGCGCTGGTTTTTTCCGAAGGCGGATCAACGCTGAATTTGTCCGAACCTGGCGTCGTTCCCCACGCCGGCGATCGGTCGAACGCGCCTGCCGTCGTTTCGGGCGAGCGCTGCCCACGCTTTCGACGCCGGGCCGCAACAAATCCGCGCTAGTCTCGCGCGGGGCGCAGCTTCGTGCTGCCGGGCTGGCGGGGATGGCGACCGTGGCGAAGATACCTCCGGGCGTGGGGCCGAAGTTTCCCCAGGTGGTGGTGCTGGTCGGCGCCACCGGCGACCTCTCCAAGCGCAAGCTGCTGCCGGGCCTGTTCCATTTGGCGACCGCCGGCTTCATCCCCGGCTGCCGCATCATCGGCGTGTCGCTCGACGACATCGACGCCGACCGGTTCCGCGCCATCGCGCGCGCGGCGATCGACCAGTTCTCCCACCGCAAATTGGTCGACGAGGCACGCTGGGCGGCATTCGCCGAACACCTCGACTATGTGCCGATGTCGGCCGGACCGGCGGCCCTGCGCGAGGCGGTCGAGCGCGCCGAGGCGACATTCGGCGGCGAGAGCCGGCGCGTCCACTATCTGAGCGTGCCGCCGAATGCGGCGCTGGCGGCGGTGCGGATTCTCGACGAGGCCGACCTCGTCAAGCGCTCCCGCGTCATCATGGAGAAGCCGTTCGGAGTGGACCTCGACAGCGCGGTGTCGCTGAACCGGCGGCTGCACGAGGTGTTCTCCGAGGACCAGATCTTCCGCATCGACCACTTCCTCGGCAAGGAGCCGGCGCAGAACATCCTCGCCTTCCGCTTCGCCAACGGCCTTTTCGAGCCGATCTGGAACCGCAATTTCATCGACCACGTGCAGATCGACGTGCCCGAGACCCTCGGCCTCGGCCAGCGCTCGGCCTTCTACGAGCAGACCGGCGCCTACCGCGACATGGTGGTGACGCACCTCTTCCAGATCCTCGCCTTCATGGCGATGGAGCCGCCGACGGCGCTGGCGCCGGCGCCGATCAGCGAGGAGAAGAACAAGGTCTTCCGCTCGATGCTGCCGCTCGACCCGAAGAACGTCGTGCGCGGCCAGTACACCGGCTACCGCTCGGAGGAGGGCGTCGATCCGGAATCGGAGACGGAGACCTTCATCGCGCTCAAATGCCAGATCGACAACTGGCGCTGGGCCGGCGTGCCGTTCTTCCTGCGCACCGGCAAGCGCCTGGCGGAGGGCCAGCGGATCATCTCGATCGCCTTCCGCGAGCCGCCGAAGTCGATGTTCCCGGCCGGCTCCGGCGTCGGTGCGCAGGGGCCGGACCACCTCACCTTCGACCTCGCCGACGCCTCGAAGATGTCGCTGTCGTTCTACGGCAAGCGGCCGGGGCCGGGGATGCGGCTCGACAAGCTCAGCCTGCAGTTCGCGATGAACGACACCGGCCTGATCGGCGAGGTGCTGGAGGCCTACGAGCGGCTGATCCTCGACGCCATGCGCGGCGACCACACGCTATTCACCACCGCCGAGGGCATCGAGCGGCTGTGGGAGATCTCGATGCCGCTGCTCGAGGCGCCGCCGCCGGTGCGTCTCTATGCGCCGGGTTCGTGGGGCCCGAAGTCGATCCACCAGCTCGTCGCCCCGCACGCCTGGCGCCTGCCGTTCGAGCGGGCATGGCGGGATTCGAACAACGGCGGCGGGTGAGGGGGGCTTCGGGCGCCTCTAGCCCTGGACAAGTTCGACCCTCGGGGGACGTCCTCCAACCTCTCTCGGGGTCGTTCCCGGCCTTGTGCCGGCAACCCATTCAACCTTGCCGGTTCGCCAGGCGCCTGCTCGTGGCGCGGTGCGCGCTGCGGCGGGTAGGTTCGCGGCATGAGGCCAGGAATGACTACGGAGGGATGAGCGCCCGCCTGCTCGTGGCGTGGTGCGCGTTGCGGCGGGTGAGTTCCCGGCACAAGGCCGGGAATGACCGCGGAGGGGAGGCGGCCCCGCCCGAGCGAGGTCGGAGCCGTCAATGCCTCTCAAAGGAAGTCGGAGGGTGCTGCCGGCGTCGAGGGGTGCGCGGAGGCCTTTTGGCCTCACGCGTTCGCCGGTCGCAGGTGCCGGGTCAGGCGACGCTCGAGCACGTCCCAGACGCGGCGGAGCGTCTCGACGATGGCGAGGTAGAGCACGGCCGCCCAGATGTAGACCTCGAAGTTGAAGCTGCGGGCGTAGGCGAGGCGGGTCACGCCCATGACGTCAAAGATCGTCACGACGCTGGCGATCGCCGAGCCCTTGATCATCAGAATGATTTCGTTGCCGTAGGGGCGCAGCGCCACGATGAAGGCCTGCGGCAGGATCACCTTCCAGGTGGTGACCGCCCTCGAGACGCCGAGCGCGCTCGCCGCTTCCCACTGGCCGCGCGCCACCGAGCGGACGGCGCCACGCAGGATCTCGGCCTGGTAGGCGGCGGTGTTGAGGGCGAAGGTGAAGACGATGCAGTTGAAGGCATCGCGGAAGAACCACCACAGCCCGACGCTCTCGAAGGCGCCGCGGAACTGTCCGGCGCCGTAATAGACGAGGAAGGTCTGGGCGAGCAGCGGCGTACCCCGGAAGAACGTTGTGTAGCCGTAGGCGATGCCGTTGACGACCGGGTTGGCGGAGAGCCGCATGGCGGTGAGGGGAGCTGACAAGACGGCGCCGATGACGATCGCGAGGCCGACGATCGTCAAAGTGACGACGAGGCCGTCGAGCATGCGCGGGCCATAGCGGGAGAGCAGCTCGAGGTCGATCATCGGGCGGCTCCATAGCCCCGGCCGAAGCGGGTCTCGAGCTTCGACAGGCCGATCGACGAGATGATCGACAGCGCGAGGTAGATCAGCAGCGCCACGAGGTAGAAGAAGAACGGCTGCTTCGTCGCGCCGACGGCGATGTTCGTCATGCGCAGCAGATCGTTCAGTGCGATGACGGAGACGAGCGAGGTGTCCTTGAGCAGCACGAGCCAGAGGTTGCCGATCGCCGGCAGGGCGAGGCGGATGAGCTGCGGCAGCACGACGACGAACCAGGTGGTGGCGCGCCGCATGCCGAGCGCATCGCCCGCCTCGAACTGGCCCTTGCCGATGGCGCGGATGGCGCCGACGAAGGCCTCGCTGGCATAGGCGGCGAACACCATGCCGAGGGCGAACATGCCGGCGACGAAGCTGTTCACCTCGACCTGTGCGTTCGGCGCAACGAGACTGACCACCCGCTGCAGCAGCACCTGGCCGCCATAGTAGATGATGAAGAGGGTGAGCAGCTCCGGCAGGCCGCGGAAGACGGTGGTGTAGGTCTCGCCGAGGAAATTCAGCCAGCGCCGTTCCGACACCTTCGCGAGCGCGATGAAGAAGCCGAGGACGAGGCCGAACGGCACGGTGGCCACCGCCAGGCGGATGGTCATCCAGGTGCCAGCGGCGAGCTGGTCACCCCAGCCGTCCGGGCCGAACGACAGCAGTGAAAGGAAACTATCCATCGGCGCTTCACCCCCCGATCCGCTGGAACGACGGCCGGCGCGAACCGCCGGCCGTCGTCAGACGATGGATCGTCAGTAGACGTCGAAGGGGAAATACTTGTCGTTGATCTTCTTATAGGTGCCGTTGGCGATGATCGCCGCGATCGCCGTGTTGAACTTCTCCTTGAGGTCCTGGTCTTCCTTGCGCAGCGCAATGCCGGCGCCCTCGCCGAAATATTTGACGTTGCGGATCGGCTCGCCGACGTTGTGGCAGCACTTGCCGTCCTCGGTCTTGTTCAGCCAGTCGTAGAGGACGACGGAGTCGGCGAGGATGGCGTCGAGGCGGCCGTTGGCGAGATCGAGGTTCGCCTCGTCCTGGCTCGGATAGAGCTTGACGTCGGAGTCCTTGTACACGTCCTCGAGGTAGGTGGCGTGGGTGGTCGCCGACTGGGCGCCGAGCGTCTTGCCGGCGAGTGCGGCCGGGCTCGTGTCGGTGATGCCGCCTTCCTTGGCGGTGATGAACTGCGCCGGGGTGTTGTAGTACTTGTTGGTGAAGTCGACCGTCTTCTTGCGCTCCTCGGTGATCGACATCGAGGCGATGATAGCGTCATACTTGTTGGCGAGCAGTGCCGGGATGATGCCGTCCCAGTCCTGCGCCACGAAGGTGCACTTCACCTTCATCTCGTCGCAGAGCGCCTTGGCGATGTCGACGTCGAAGCCCTGCAGCTGATTGTTGGAATCGAAGTAGTTGAACGGGGCGTAGGCGCCCTCGGTGCCGATGCGCACCTCCGTCCAGTCCTTCGCACCGGCGGTGCCCGCGGCGGCGATGACGATTGCGGCCGCTGCCGCGAGACGGCTGACGATCTTCATGGAAACCCCTCTTCCGGTTCGTTCGGGTCCGGACGCGATTGCTTCGCCTCGGGGCGCCCGCCGACTGCAGCCGCGCCTGCAAGCGAAGCGGGCGGCGCGCCGCGGGGCGCCGGGGACATCTTCCCATCATTCATTTCGCCGACGCAACCGGCGGGGGCCGGAATTGCGTCAACTCGGTGAGGGGAGGGCCGCGAAGGCGGCTTCGGCGGTGGCGAGATCGGCCGGCGTGTTGAGGTTTTGGAGCGGATCGAGACTGCGGCCGCCGACCACAAGCGGTGGAAACTCGACGGTCCGGACGGTGTGGCGGGCGAGAAAGGATCGGACGCGACGATCATCGCCGGTGAGGAAGGCGGCGAGATCGCCGGCGAGGCCCGCCGGCAGCAGCGCCACCGTGTGGTGGATGCGGCCGTCGCTCGCCGCCACTGCGATCTCGTCGCCCGAGACGGCCGCCGCCAGCCGGGCCGCGATGTCGAGCGGCAGCAGTGGCGTGTCGATGGGTACGGTGAGGAGGCGCGCGGCGCCGCGCCCCGCAGCCCAGCAAAGACCGGCCAGCACGCCGGCGAGCGGGCCCTCGCGGGTGTCGAGAGCGTCGGTCAGGACGGCCGTGCCGGGCGGGATCGCGCCGGCGAGGTCCGGCACGTCGCCGGCGGCGAGTCGGGCGGAGGTCTCGCGGTCGAGGGCGACGGCGAGTGCCGCGACCTGCGGGGCGAG
>CAMDHY010000128.1 GCA_945898215.1 Pseudoxanthobacter soli DSM 19599
ATCACGGTCGCCGCCGGCGCCGAACACGACGATCAGCCGGCCGTCGGTCAGCGGCCTGAGCGTCTCCAGCACCGCCTCCAGCGCATCAGGCTTGTGGGCATAGTCGACGAACACCGGTGCGCCATCGGCCGTGCGGCCGACGAGATCGAGCCGGCCGGGTGCTCCTTCGAGGTCGGCGAGGGCCGCGAGCGCCTCTGCCGCCGGCACGCCGGCCGCCAAGGCGAGCCCGGCCGAGACGAGGGCATTCGAGACCTGGAAGTCGCCGAGCAGCGGCAGCCGCACGACGTGGCGCCCGCCCTCGGCCTCGACCACGAGGCGCTGCCCGCCCGCATCCGGCAGCACGTCGACGAGCTTCAGCGTCGTGCCGAGCGAGCCGACGGTGATCAGCGGCAGGCCGCGGCGGCGGGCAGCGGCGACGACCGCGGCCGCCTTCGGCGCCGACGGGTCGACCACCACCGGCGCCCCGTCGGGCAACAGCGTCTCGAACAGCCGCAGCTTCGCCGCGAGATAGCTCTCCACCGTCGGGTGGTAGTCCATGTGGTCGCGGCCGAGATTGGTGAAGGCGGCGGCGGCGAAGCGCACGCCGTCGAGGCGGCGCTGGTCGAGGCCGTGGCTGGAGGCCTCCAGAACTGCGTGCTGGATGCCGTCGCGGGCCAACGCCGCAAGGTCCCTGTGCAGCACCACCGGGTCGGGCGTCGTCAGGCTGCCGTAGCGGGTGCCGGCGGCGGTGACGATGCCGAGCGTGCCGAGGCTTGCCGCCGGCCGGCCCGCCGCCTCGAGGATCTGCCGGGTGAACGCCGCCACCGAGGTCTTGCCGGCGGTGCCGGTGACGGCGAGCACCGTCTCCGGCTGCGGCGCGTATAGGGCGGCCGCCATCAGGGCCAGCCGTCGCCGCGGGTCGGCGTCGCGCAGCACCGGCACGCCGAGCCCGTCCGGCACCTCGGCGACCCGGTCGAGCAGCACCGCCACCGCGCCGGCCGCAACCGCGTCGGCGACGAAGCGCGCGCCGTCCGCCTTCGAGCCCGCAAGCCCGGCGAAGACGAAGCCAGGCTTCACGGCGCGGCTGTCGGCGGTCAGGCCGGCGACGGCGATTGCCGCGTCGGCGGCCGTCACCAGATCGGGTGCGAGGTCGGAGAGCATCGGCGGCATCGGATCGCGACGTTCGAGGAAATGGATACGCAGGCGAAATACAGGTCGTCGGGCGGCGGCGGTGCCGCGGTCAGTAGGAGACGAGCAGCGGGCCTGCGGCCGGATCGCGGAAGCGCGGCTCGACACCGAGCAGCGGACCGGCGCGGCGGATGATCGCCGAGACGGTCGGTGCAGCGTTCATGCCGGCGGTGCGGCCGCCGCCGGTCTTCGGGTCCGGCTTCGGCTCGTCGACGACGACGAGGACGAGGTAGCGCGGCTTGTCCATCGGGAAGGCGGCGAGGAAGGAGTTGAGGTTCTTCTCCTTCGAGTAGCGCCCGCCCACCACCTTCTCGGCGGTGCCGGTCTTGCCACCGACGAAGTAGCCCTTCACCTCGGCGCGCCGGCCCGAGCCCTTCTCGACGTTCATCCGGAACATCGTGCGCATCGACTGGCTGGTCTCCTCGGAGACGACGCGCGTCGTCACCTGGTCGGCCTCGGCGCGGGTGCGGGCGAAGAAGGTCGGCGGGATGTAGCGGCCGCCGTTGACCAGCGCCGCCCCCGCCGCCGCCGTCTGCATCGGGCTGACCGACAGGCCGTGTCCGAAGGAGGTCGTCACCGCGGTGATCTCCTTCCAGCTTCCTGGCACGATCGGCGCGCCGACCTCCGGGATGTCGGTCTTGAGCTTCCCGAGGAAGCCGAAGTCGCGGAAGAACTGCTGCTGGCGTGTCGGGCCGAGTTGCAGGGCGAGCCGGCCGGTGCCGATGTTGGAGGAGTAGATGAACACCTCGGGGATGTTCAGCACGCGGCCCTTGCCGTGGAAGTCGCGGATGGTGTGGCGCCCGATCGAGATCGGCCGCGAGGCGTCGACGGTCGACGTCATCGTCGCGACGCCGGCCTCGAGCGCGCTCGCGATAGTGAACATCTTGAAGACGGAGCCCATCTCGAACACGCCCGCGGTGGCGCGGTTCATGCGGTCCTTTTCCAGGGCCTGGCTCGGGATGTTCGGATCGACCTCCGGCAGCGAGTGCATCGCCACCACCTCGCCGGTGTCGACGTCGAGGACGATGCCGATGGCGGCGATGGCGCGGTAGCGCTCCATGGCGCGGGCGAGCTCGTCGCGCACCACGTGCTGGACGCGCAGGTCGATCGACAGCCGCACCGGCTCGAGGTTGCGGGTCTGGGCGAAGCCGAGCGCGTGCAGGTCGGACAGCCCGCGCCCGTCGATCGTCCGCTCGACGCCGGCGATGCCCTGGTTGTCGATGTTGACGAGGCCCATGATGTGGCCGGCGACGGCACCACCCGGATAGAAGCGCTGCTTCTCGACGAGGAAGCCGACGCCCGGCAGGCCGAGATCGTGGATCGGCCGCTCGAGGCTCGGCGATAGCTCGCGCTTCAGCCAGACGAAGCCCGCCTTGGAGGCGAGCTTGTGGCGGGTATCGGCGTTGCCGAGGTCCGGCAGGATGGTCGACAGAAGCTCCACCGCCTCGTCGGCATCGACGACCTTGCGCGGCTCGGCGAACAGCGACACCGAGCGGATGTCGGTGGCGAGGATCTCGCCGTTGCGGTCGAGGATGTCCGGGCGCGTCGCCGCCACCGCGTCCTGGGCCGAGCGCCAGGCCGCCGAGGGCGGCAGATCGGTGAAGCCGAGATAGACGAGCCTGCCGCCGATCACCACGAACAGGAGCGTGAAGCAGACCATGGCGAGGCGGACGCGGCCGCCGCCGCCCTCGTCACGGCGCACGACGGGAAGCCGGCGCGAGCGCAGACGCGGCCACAGGCTCATTGCGCCACCTCCGGGCTGAACGTCGTCTCGTTGACCTCGTCGGCCGGCACGTCCGACGGCATGTCGGCCGAGGTCTCGGCGGCATCGCCGAGCGGCATCGGCGCCGGCGCGGCCACGGCCGGCGCGGCGACGGACACGGGGGGTGGTGCGACGGCACTCGGGGTGGCGCTCGCGACGGGGGCAGACGGCGCGGCCTCGGCGCCGTGCTCACCCTCCTTCGGGGCGGGCGGCGGCGGCGGCCACGGCACGTCGTCGATGGTGCCGATCTGCTCGGTCTTCATGACGTCGAGCTTGAGCACGTCGGGGTGCAGCTCGACGATCTTCTGCAGCCGCGCCGGCTGGTCGAGCATGCTCCACTCGGCGTTGAGCTCGGAGATCTTCTCCCGCTCGGCGTCGATCTTGCGCTTCAGCTTGGCGACGTCGCGGGCCTCCTTCGACGCCTGGCGCTTCTCCTCGAAGACGACGCCGGCCGCGCCGATGGCGGCGAGCGCGAGCAGGATCGACAGCGAGCGGCTGAGCGACAGGCGGCGGGGCTTCCTGGCTGTCGTCACCACGTCAGCCTCCCAGGCTCGAGATGGACACCGACGGTACGCCGAGGGCGTGGGCGTCGATCGACCGGGCCGGCGCCGCGGTGCGCTCGCCCGACCGCAGGTGCGCCGACCGGGCGCGCGGGTTGCGGGCGACCTCGGCGTCGCCCGGCGACAGCGCCGCCCGGTACGGCAGGCGGAAGGTCGGCGGCTCGATCGCCGCTTCCGGCAGGTGGCGCGAGCCGCCGGCGCGCTCGCGCGAGCGGTCGGCGAAGAAGCGCTTGACGATGCGGTCCTCGAGGCTGTGGAAGGCGACGACGACGAGGCGCCCGCCCTCCACGAGCAGCCGCTCCGCGGCGGCCAGCGCATCGGCGAGCTGGTCGAGCTCGCTGTTGACGGCGATGCGCAGCGCCTGGAACGTCCGCGTCGCCGGGTTGATGATGTCCCCCGGCCGGCGCACCACCTTCTCCACCACGGCGGCGAGATCGAGGGTTCGCTCGAACGGCCGCGCCTCGCGCCGCGCCACGATGGCGCGCGAGATCACCGAGGCCCGCCGCTCCTCGCCATAGAGGCCGATGAGGCGGGTGAGTTGCTTGCCCTCGAGGCGGTTGACGAGATCGGCGGCCGTCGGCCCATGCCGTCCCATGCGCATGTCGAGCGGGCCGTCGAAGCGGAACGAGAAGCCGCGCTCGGCCTCGTCGATCTGCATCGACGAGACGCCGACGTCCAGCACGACGCCGTCGACGTGGCCGTGGCCCGCCGCCTGGGCGAGCGTGTCGAGATCGGCGAAGCGGCCGTGCACGAGGGTGAGGCGGCCCTCGGAGGCGGCCTCGAGCGGCCGGCCGGCGGCGATCGCGTCGGGGTCGCGGTCGATCGCGACCACGGTGGCGCCGGCGGCGAGGAGTGCGCGGGTGTAGCCGCCCGCGCCGAAGGTGCCGTCGACGATGACGGCGCCCGGCCGGGGCCCGAGCGCCTCGACGACCTCGTCGAGCATCACCGGCAGATGGCGCGGGTCGGCGGCGAGGACGGGATCGGACGGGGGGTGCGGCTCGGCGGCGCTCACGACGCGGTCCCTCCGGCGGGGACCGCGGGGCGGCCGTCGAGAACGGCGAGTGCCCGGCGCTGCGCCTCGGCGCGGTGGGCGGCGAAGCGGGCGGGCTCCCAGATCTGGAACTTCAGGCCGTGGCCGACGAAGACGACGGTATCGACGATGCCGGCGTGGGCCTTGATCGTCTCCGTCATCGTCACCCGCCCCTCCCCGTCGATCTTCAGGACCTCGCTCGAGCCGAACAGGGCCGTCGCCAGGTAGTCGTGCTCGGAGGTGAGCGTCCGCAGTCCCTCGAGGCGCTTCTCGATCTCGCCGAGGAGCCAGTTGCCGCCGGCGTCCACCGCTGCGAGGTGCGGCGAGGGATAGCAGTACAGGCCCTCGAACCCGTCACGGGCGAGCACGGCGCGGAACGGCGCGGGGATGGAGACCCGCCCCTTCGCGTCGAGCCGCATCGTGAAGTTCGACACGAAGCCGTGCATCGCCCACCCCGTTCGACGGCCACAGGCGCCCCTTCGGGGGTCGCCGGACGCCGTCGGCCGAAAACACGAAGGCGACGAAACTCCGGTGCAAGGCACAGGACGCGCCGCGCCTGCGGTGCCGAAAAATGCGGTCCGGAACCGCTCTCAGTCTGAGCACGGAAGGGCCGGAACCCGTCTCGCTCCGGGATGATTTGGGATACCATGGGCGCCTATGGGCGTCAATGGAATCGAAAGCATGTGGACCGCTTTCGGCGACCCTAACCCTGCCCCTGGAATGGTTGACGAAGTGTTGCCGAGGGCCGGGTGGCGCACTCGGTCGGGCGGGTCGAATTACTATTCTGCACGCGCACTTCGGTGCTCCCGTGGCGCCATCGCCGCGGGCCGCCGTCCGTTCAAGAATGCGTGCAGAGAAGGACGTGAGGTGCCAGTCGGCCTGTAAGCCGGGTTCTGTAAGGCGGACCGGCGTGAACCGGCCCGCGTGACGGCCATTCCTCTGGGACGTCCGTCGCCGGACGCCTCGCGCGACCTACCCGGACGGCTCGGCCTGGAAGCGGGCCTGGGCCAAGCCCGCGCCGTCCCTATTCGGTCTTGCTCCCGGTGGGGTTTGCCGTGCCGTCCCCGTTGCCGGGTCCGCGGTGGGCTCTTACCCCACCCTTTCACCCTTACCGACGGCGAACCGTCGGCGGTTTGCTTTCTGTGGCACTTTCCCTGGGGTCGCCCCCGCCGGGCGTTACCCGGCACCGTGCTTCCATGGAGCCCGGACTTTCCTCCCCGGCGGCCTTTCGACCCTTGCCGGAGCGGCCGTCCGGCCGGCTGGCACCTCCCGCTGACGTATGCGCCGGCGAGACGAATGTCGAGGCCCGTCTCGCCGCCGGGCCGGCCTCGGTGTTTCGGGACTGCTAGTCGCGCTTGGCCAGGAGGTCGCGGATCTCCTCGAGCAGCACCACCTCGCGCGGCGGCACGGCCGGGGCGGCGGCCTCCTGCTTCTTCTCCTTCTCCGCCATCCGGCGGATGTTGTTGACGGCCTTCACCACCATGAACAGCGCGAAGGCCACGATGGTGAACTTCACCATCGCGTTGATGAAGTTGCCGACGTTCCACGTCACCGCGCCGGCGTCGCGCGCCGCCTGCAGCGTCGCGTAGGGGCCGGGCGGCGTGCCGTCGCGCAGCTTGACGAAGAGGTCGGAGAAGTCGACGCCGCCGAGCACGAGGCCGATCGGCGGCATGATGATGTCGTCCACCATCGACGACACGATCGCCGTGAACGCCGCGCCGATGACGATGCCGACCGCCATGTCGAGCATGTTGCCCTTGACGGCGAAGTCGCGGAATTCCTTTAGAAAGTTCATCGCCACACTCCGCCGTCGCCGGCATTTCCGCCAGGATCGTCGATCCGCCAGCCCGCGGTCGTTCTCCCGCCGGCCGCGCCTCGCCCACACTATCCCATGGCAGACGGCATCCGTGAAAGCCGAAGGCTGCAGGGTGCCTTGCCGGTCACGGCGCGGCTGTGGCATCGATGCGGCACAACCCAAACCCCAGGCGGCGAAAATGCGTTTGGCTCTGGCGATGCTCGCGGTCTTCGCCCTTGCGTCCTGCTCCGCCGCGACCGGGAAACCGTCAGCCGTTGCAGAAGCCGACCAGACCGCCTCGGAAATGCGGATACTCCGCCGCGAAGGAATGTGTTTTGATGATCAGAGTGGTACAAATAACACCGTTCGCCGCGTGATGGACTTTTGGCTCATCTCCTTCGGCGCGAACGAGGAACTTCAAGGCGTGACCGCCGCGGTGAGTTGGAACCCGGACATTGAGGACAAGCTGGACACGCGGGCGTTCCGGGCGAAGATGGTGTCGGACAGCGTTATACAGGTTGTCGGCGACGACCTGCTCGCGGTTCCAAAGAACTACGAGATCCCCTACATCCACTTCTTCGGTGGAACGGCGGAAGGTCGGCGCGCAGCGGCGAAGCTCGTCACTTTCTGCAAGCCCTAGCCCCTCCCCACCGGCCTCCCCCTGCCCCCTTCATGGACAGCCCCGCCCCGTTGTGATGCGATGCCGGCGGAGCGGAACCCGATCGGCGGGGCGGAAAAACTCGAATGCTGCAGGGCTGGGTCGTCGTCGCCTGCGTGGTGGTCTACATCGGACTGCTGTTCGCGGTGGCGAGCTATGGCGACCGTGCCCGCCGCAAGCCGCGGCCGGGTGGGCGGCCGTGGATCTATTCGCTGACGCTTGCCGTCTACTGCACCTCGTGGACGTTCCTGGGCTCGGTCGGCCTCGCCACCCGCGGCGGCCTCGAGTTCCTGACGATCTACATCGGCCCGGCGCTGCTCTTCCTCGTCGGCTTCCCGCTGCTCCGCCGCGTCGTCCGCCTCGCCAAGGCGGAGAAGATCACCTCGATCGCCGACTTCATCGCCGCCCGCTACGGCAAGAGCCAGGCGGTCGCCGCCGTCGTCACGCTGATCGCCGTCGTCGGCGTCATTCCCTACATCGCCCTGCAGCTGAAGGCCGTCTCGATCTCGGTCGAGACGATGCTGCAGCACCTCGCCATCGGTCCGCCCTCGGGGGCGGCCACGGGCCTCGTCGGCGACGTGGCGCTGTTCGTCGCCTTCGCGATGGCGGTGTTCGCCATCCTGTTCGGCACCCGCCACGCCGACGCGACCGAGCACCAGGAAGGTATGATGCTGGCGGTCGCGACGGAATCCGTCGTCAAGCTTATCGCCTTCCTCGTCGTCGGCACCTACGTCACCTTCGCGATGTTCGGCGGCGCCGGCGCCCTCATCGAGGCGGTGCGATCGCACCCGGAGGTCGAGGCGATCTTCGAGGAGGCGCCGAACGGCGGCACTTGGCTCGTGCTGTCGATGCTGTCCTTCGTCGCCGCGCTGATGCTGCCGCGGCAGTTCCACGTCACGGTGACGGAGAACAACAGCGACGCCGAGCTGAAGCGCGCCGTCTGGCTGTTCCCGCTCTATCTGCTCCTCATCAACATCTTCGTCGTGCCGATCGCCGCCGCCGGCATGATCCGCTTCGGCAGCGGCGCCGACGCCGACACCTTCGTACTGGCGCTGCCGATGCTCGCCGGCGCCGACGCGGTGACGCTCGCAGCCTTCGCCGGCGCCCTATCGGCGGCCACCGCGATGGTGATCGTCGAGACGGTGGCGCTGTCGATCATGATCTCGAACGACATCGTCATCCCGCTGATCGTCAGCCGGCGCGGCGGCGACGTCGCCGACATGCGCCGGACGCTGCTGACGGTGCGGCGCGCCACCATCGTCGGCCTCGTGCTGCTCGCCTACGCCTACTACCGCGCCGCCGGCGATTCCGCCGCGCTCGCCCAGATCGGCCTGCTGTCGTTCGCGGCCATCGCCCAGTTCGCGCCGGCCTTCTTCGGCGGGCTGATCTGGCGGCGGGCGACGGCGCGGGGGGCAATTGCCGGCATGGTCACCGGCTTCGCCGTCTGGTGCTACACGCTGCTCCTGCCGAACTTCGTGGCGAACGGGCTGATCCCGGCCTCGATCCTGGAGGACGGCCCGTTCGGCCTCTGGCTCATGCGCCCGCAGGCGCTGTTCACGCTGGCCTTCGACCCGTTCATCCACGGCGTGTTCTGGTCGATCGCCGCCAACATCGGCGCCTTCGTGTTCTTCTCCCTCACCCGCGCGCCCGAGCCGCTGGAACGCCTGCAGGCCTCGATCTTCGTGCCGAGCGATCTCGGACCGGCGCCGACGCTGCGCTTCGGGCGTACCGCCGTCACCGTCGGCGACCTGCAAGCGACCGTCGCCCGCTATCTCGGCGACGAGCGCGCCGAGCGCGCCTTCGCCCGCCACGCGAGCGACCGCGGCGTCGCGCTCTCCCCGCACCTGCCCGCCGACCCGGCGCTCCTGCGCTTCAGCGAGCAGCTCCTCGCGAGCGCCATCGGTGCGGCCTCCTCGCGCCTCGTGCTGTCGCTGCTCGTCAAGCGGCGCGATCCGGCGACGAAGAGCGCCCACCGCCTGCTCGACGACGCCACCGCCGCCATCCAGCACAACCGTGACCTCCTGCAGACCGCCCTCGACCAGGTCGACGAGGGCATCGCCGTCTTCGATCCCGAACTCCGCCTCTCCTGCTGGAACCGCCGCTTCCGCTCGCTGCTGGCGCTGCCGGCCGATTTCGGCCTCGTCGGCACGCCGCTGCGCACCATCCTCGCCCACGTCGCCGAGAGCGGCGGCCTCGGCCGCGGCGACCCGGACCGGCTGGTGGCCGAGCGCATCTCGCGCCTGTTGTCTTCCGACGGCGAAATCCAAGAGCGCATCGACGGCCGCGTCGTCGAGGCCCGCCCGAGCCCGATGCCGGACGGCGGCCTCGTCCTCACCGTCGCCGACATGACCGGCCGCGTCCGCGCCGCCGAGGCGCTCGAGCAGCGCGTGCGCGAGCGCACCGACGAGCTCCTGCGCCTCAACGAGGAGCTCATCCGCGCCAAGGCCGCCGCCGAGGACGCCAACCTCGGCAAGACCCGCTTCCTCGCCGCCGCCGGCCACGACATCCTGCAGCCCTTGAACGCCGCCCGCCTCTACGTCACCACCCTCGTCGACCGCACCGGCGAGGGGCCACTCCGGCCGATGGTGGAGAACGTCGGCGCCTCGCTCGAATCGGTCGAGGAGATCATCGGCGCCGTCCTCGACATCTCCCGCCTCGACGGCGGCGCCATGAAGCCGGAACCCTCGGTGTTCTCGCTCGACGAGCTCCTGCAGGGGCTCGCAGTGGAGTTCGCGCCGATCGCCCGCGAGCGCGGCCTCGAACTCACCGTGCTGCGCTGCAGCCTCGCCGTGCGCACCGACCGCCGGCTGTTGCGGCGGCTGTTGCAGAACCTCATCTCCAACGCCGTGAAGTACACGCCCGCCGGCCGCGTGCTCGTCGGCTGCCGGCGACGGCGCGGGGCCGTCTCGATCGAGGTGCTCGACACCGGCATCGGCATCCCCTTGTCGAAGCAGCGGGCGATCTTCACCGAGTTCCTGCGCCTCGAGCCGGGCATGAAGGCGGCCAAGGGCCTCGGGCTCGGGCTGTCGATCGTCGAGCGCATCGCTCGCGTCCTCGACCTGCCGGTGGTGGTGACCTCGCGGCTCGGCGCCGGCGCCCGCTTTGCGGTGACGCTGCCGATCTCCCGCGAGGCGCCCTCGGTGCGCGACACCGCGCTCCCCGGCGCAATGACGTCCGCCCCACTCACCCCCCTCGTCGTCCTGTGCATCGACAACGAGCCGTCGATACTCGACGGCATGGCGGCGCTGCTGTCGGGGTGGGGTTGCCGGGTCGTCACCGCCGGCTCGCTCGCAGCCGCCGTCGAGGCCCTCGACGGCGACGCCGCCGCCCCCGACGTCGCCATCGTCGACTACCACCTCGACGAGGGTGACGGCCTGGAGGCGGTGGCGGCGCTGCGCCGGCGCCTCGGCGCCTCGCTGCCGGCGATCCTGATCACCGCCGACCGCACGCCGGCGATGCGCGCCGCCGCCGCCGTGACGGGCGTGACCGTGCTGAACAAGCCCTTGAAGCCGGCGATGCTGCGGGCGCTGCTCGCCCGGCTCGGCGCCGACCGCGCCGCCGCCGAATAGCGAACCCGTCTTCGGAGAATTCAGTTGGCGAAGGCCGTCTGGCCGTTGGTCAGGCGGGCGGCGGCGATCACCGCCTGGGTGCGGCTCTCCACCCCGAGCTTCTGCAGGATCGCCGAGACGTGCGCCTTGACGGTCGCTTCCGAGACGGTGAGCTCGTAGGCGATCTGCTTGTTGAGCAGCCCCTCGCTCAGCATCATCAGGACGCGCACCTGCTGCGGCGTCAGCGTCGCCAGCCGCCGCGCCACGGCGGCGGCCTCGTCGTCGGTGGCGCCCCCGATCCGCGCCTCCGGCGGCGTCCAGACGTCGCCGGCGAGCACTGTCGTCACGGCGGTGCGGATCGCCTCCACCCCGAGCGACTTCGGGATGAAGCCCGACGCCCCGAACTCCACCGTCCGCCGCATAGCCGACGGGTCCTCGGTAGCGGAGACGACGACCACCGGGATCGTCGGGAACTGCGCCCGCAACAGGAGCAGCCCCGAGAAGCCGCGCACGCCGGGCATGGCGAGGTCGAGCAGCACGAGGTCGACGTCGTCGAGGCGCGTCAGCAGCGCCGCCACCTCGTCGAGCGTGCCGGCCTCGTCGATGACGACGGCCGGGAACGAGCCCTCGAGCACCTGCCGGAGGGCGCCGCGGAACAGCGGGTGGTCGTCCACGATCAAAAAGCGATGGCGGGTCGTCACGGCAGCCTTTGGTTCATGCGCGTCGAGAGCCCATCGGCGGTGCGACCAGACCGGTGCAACCGCATTGCCAGTATCGGGCGACGCGGCGCGCCCCGCAAGTCGCCAGCATCGACGAAACGGCGGCGGCGCCGGCCGAGTTCGACGCCGGCGGCCGCGTCACCGTCTGCGGTGCGGCCGGCCACCCCTAACTCCGCCGCATCAGGAACGCCGCGCCGGCGACGGGCTCTCCCGCATCGAGCCGCAGAACGGCATCGACGGCGCGCAGCGCGGCGAACCCAACCCGGCGCGCGGTCTCCACGACCCCGTCCGGACGGTGCGCATAGCGCAGCGACGGCCGCAGCGTCCAGTCCTCGCCGGCGTCCGCCGCCAGGGTCTCGACCGTGAAGGCGAACAGCCCGCCCGGGACGAGGCTCGCGGCCACGGCCTCCAGCAGCGGACCGAGGTCACCGAGATAGCATAGCACGTCGGCGGCCAGCGCGAGGTCGTAGCGGCCCGGCCGGGTGGCGAGCACCGCGGCGATGTCGCCGACGGCGAGGTCGTCATAGAGGCCCTTGGCGGCCGCCTGCTCCACCATCGTCGCCGACAGGTCGACGCCGTCGAGGCCACCGACCCGGCCGCGCACCGCCGCCCCCATCAGCCCGGTGCCGCAGCCGAGGTCGACGGCGTGGACGAACGGCCCGCCTACCTCCGCCACCATCGCGGCCAGCACCGCCGGCGCCGCATAGTTGAGCCGCCCGACCAGCGCCGCCTCGAAGTCCGGCGCGTACTGGTCGAACAGCGCCGCGACATAGGCGGGCGGCGGCACCGCCGGAACTGAGCCGGCGCCGAGCAGGCCGAGATGCAGCCGCGCGCCGAGCACGTCGGCGGGCTCCAGCGCCAGCACGCGGCGCCAGGCTTCGGCCGCCCCTCCCGGATCGCCCGCCGCCGCCCGCGCCCGCGCCAGCCCGGCGTGGCCGTCGGGCCAGTCGGG
>CAMDHY010000129.1 GCA_945898215.1 Pseudoxanthobacter soli DSM 19599
CGTACTCTCGGCAAAGGAGGCGTCGTCGACGAGGCCCGGCGTGAACAGCCAGTGGTGGCCCTCGGAGCGCTCGACCACGCCGTCGCGGCGCAGCGCCTCCAGCACCTCGAGGGCAGCGGCCCGCGGCAGGCCGTAGCGGGCGGCGAGCTCGGCCTGGGTGATCTGCTCGCCGATGATCCCAGCGAAGTGCTCGGCGACGAGGGTGCGGGCGAACTCCTCGGTGGCGGAGCCCGGCAGGCGCGAGCGGTCGAAACCGGGCGAGCCCGGCTCGGCGGCGAGCTCGAGCCCGCCCTTTTCCGAGCGGCGGGCGAGACCGCAGCGCTCAAGCAGCTCCAGCGCCTTCCTCACCGGCGTGCGCGACACCGACAGCCGCTCGGCGAGCCGCGGCTCGGCGAGGCGGTGGCCGGCCGGCCAGCCCTCGGCCTCGGCGGCGTCGAGGATCTGACGGGCGAGCGCGGCGTAGCGCGTCAGGCCGTCGTCCTCGGAATGGCCGGCGATCGTCATCGAAGCGGCGCCTCGGGCGGGAGCGAAGGGGGCGGTGCTCCTTATCGTGCCGGGGAGGGTAGCGGGGCAAGGGGGCAACAACCCTCCCCTTGAGGGGGAGGGTCGGCGACCGCAGGTCGCCGGGGTAGGGTGGTGCCGCCGGGAGGCGGCGGGAAAATTGCGAGGCTGGCGCGGGAGTGAGCCGTGCGCGGGCTCCCGCACGCAGTCACCCCACCCCGCCGCGGCTCCGGCGCGACGACCCTCCCCCTCAAGGGGAGGGTGGCTCGAGACGTGCGCCCGTGGGTTTCGCCCGCGCCGTTTCAACCCGCGACCGCCCTCACGCCTCGCGCGTCGTCGTCTCGATCTCCACCTTGAACTTCCGGCGGCGGACCTCGGCGAGGTAGGCGTCGACGTCGAAGTACTCCTCCGCCGCCCAGACGCCGGGCTTCAGCGGGTTCTTGAGGATCTGCTGGGCGGCGATCGACATGTTCATCGAGGTGCCGGCGTCGATGTAGCCGTCATAGAGTGGATCGGGCTTGCCGAGCACGGTGACGATGACGGTGGTCGGCTTGCCGTCCTTCAGGCCGCGGCCGACGGCCATGTGGAGCTCGTGGCCCTCGGCGTCGGGGATCTGGCCGGTGTGGGCGGCGATGTTGCGGTCGATGACGGCGGCGAGCACGTCGAGCGGCTTCACCGCCACCGGGCCGGTCGGACCCTTCACCGTCACCGGCGTGTCGAAGTCGCCGAAGCCGGCCTGCACGAGGCCGATCCAGGCGGACTGGTCGGCGTCCGGCAGTGCGAGCTTCCAGGTGAACTCCTTGATGCCCTTCTCGGCGATTCCTCTAGCGAACGGCACCGTCAGCGGCTCGGAGTGCTGGGTGTGAATGAAGGTGGTGCGGCCGAACGGCGCCGGCAGGTCGAGCGTCTCGGCGCCCGACTGCGGCGGCACCTCGACGAGGCGGCCGTTGATGAACTGCTGGGAGGTGTTGGCGAATTCGGCGAGCACCGTCGACACTGAATAGGGCGGCATCAGCACCGGCGAGGGCGGGCCGAGGCGGGTGGCGGTCCAGTAGAGGTTGATCGCGGTGATCTCGTCGAGCCGGTCGGCGGCCGCCCGGCAGATCAGGTTGGAGAGGCCCGGATCGGCGCCGAGGCCGATGACGGCGGTGACGCCGGCGCCCACGAAGCGGGCGTGCTCCGCCTTCTGCTTCACCGTGTAGACGCCCATGCCGCCATAGTCGGCGTAGGCGCGCCCGGCCTTCAGGCACGCTTCGAAGATCGCCATCTGCAGGCCGGCGAAGGTCGGCACGCCGTTGATGCAGAGGTCGCAGTCGGCGAGCAGCGCCGCCACCGCCGCCTCGTCGGTGACGTCGACGACGGCCGTCTCCAGCCGCGGGTCGTGGAGCGCCGCCTTCAGGGCGGCGAGGCGGTCGGCACTGGCGTCGGCGGCGACGATGCGGGCGACGCCGGGCGACAACTCGGAGAGCAGGTCGCGGGCGGTGCCGGCGCTCATCATGCCGGCGCCGCCGAGGATCAGGATGTTCATGGGGACGTCTCGCTTCGAAAGGCTCGGGTAACGGAGGGCGGCGCGGACAGGCGCTCAGCCGCGGTAGAAGACGTCGTCCGGGTAGGGGTACCACCAGTCGTGGACCTTCGGCACCGGATCGACGATCGCCATCTTGGAGCGGCGGAAGGCTGAGAGGCCCTCGCGGCCGAGCGCCCGGCCGAGGCCGGAGGTCTTCCAGCCGCCGAAGGGCAGCGCGTCGTTGTCGACGAGCGGGTTGTTCACCCAGACCATGCCGGCCTCGATCTCGTCCACCGCCCGCATCGCCTCGGACAGCTCGGTGGTGAAGACGGAGGCGCCGAGGCCGAACTCCGACCGGTTCGCCACCGCGATCGCCTCGTCGAAGCTCGCGACCTTGCGGATCGCCGCGACGGGGCCGAACAGTTCTTCGCGCGAAATCGCCATCGCGTCGGTGACGCCGGTGATCACCGTCGGCTCGTAGAACCAGCCCGGGCCGGCAGTCTCGGGGATGCGGCCGCCGGTCTCGATCCGCGCGCCCTTGGCGACGGCGTCCTCGACGAGGCGGATCACCTTGGCGCGCGCCGCCTCCGAGACGAGCGGGCCGATCTCGTGGTGGCCGAGGCCGTCGCCGACGCGAAGTGCCTTCGCCGCCGTGATGAGCTTCTCGACGAATTCGTCGTGGACGGCGGCGTGGACGATGATGCGCTCGGCCGAGGTGCAGATCTGGCCGGAGAGGTGGAAGGCGGCCGTCACCGTGCCGGCGACCGCGACGTCGAGCGGACCGTGGTCGGTGACGATCAGGGCATCGTTGCCGCCCGCCTCGATGACGCAGGGCTTCAGCCGCGCCGCGCAGGCGGTCGCCACCGCTCGGGCGACCCCGACGGAGCCGGTGAAGGCGACGACGTGGGTGCGGTCGCTCTCGACCAGCGCGCGGCCGACCTCGGCGCCGCCGGCAAGGCAGCCGACGACGCCCGCCGGCAGGCCGGCGAAGTGGCGCATGAAGGCGAGGGTCGAGAGCGTCGTCGCCTCGGCCGGCTTGATGATCCCGACGTTGCCGGCGGCGAGCGAGGCCGCGACCGTCCAGGCCATCAGCAGGATCGGGAAGTTGTAGGGCACGACGTGGACGCTGATGCCGTAGGGGAACTCGCGCGAATACTGGAACGACCCCGGCTGGATCGGGCCGGCGACCCGGCCGGCCTCGTCGCGCGCCATCTCGGCGAAGTAGCGGAAGACGGAGCCGACATTGGCGATCTCGCCGATGGCCTCCGGGAAGGGCTTGCCCATCTCGAGCGTCATCAGCCGGGCGACCTCGGTATGGTCGGCCGTCTCGATCGACTGGGCAATGGCGTGCAGGTGGCGGGCGCGCGTCTTGGCGTCGAGGCCGGCCCAGCCGGGTCGGGCGGCCTCGGCGGCCGACAGCGCCGCCTCGATCTCGGCCTCGGTGGCTTCCGCGATGCGGCCGACGGTCTCGAGCGTCGAAGGATTGACGACATTGCGCGGCGCGCCGGCCGCGGGCGCGAGCGCCCCGCCGAGGAAGTGGGCCGGGCAGCAGGGTTCGAGGCGGATCATGGGCCCTCAGCGGATCAGGTAGATCTTGCGCACGGTCTGGTGGACGGTGCAGGTGCCGGTCCAGCCGCGCCGGAAGAAGGCGGCGGTGTCGGGGGCGATCTCGATGACGTCGCCGCTGTCGTGGACGTAGGTCGCCCGACCCGCGAGGAAATGGCAGAACTCGTCGCTCGTCACGGTGCAGCGCCACTTGCCCGGCGTGCAGGCCCAGACGCCGCTCTCGGCGCGGCCATCGGGCTCGGCGGAGAGGACGAGGCCCGACACCTTCGAGGTACCGGTGATCATCGTCGGCACGACACCCCAGTCCTCGAGCCCCGAGAGCGTCGCCGGGTCGCGCAGCACCGGGGTGGCGGCGGCGGGCCCGCCCTCGGAGAACATGTAGGTGACGAAGATCGTCTCGGTGATCTCCGCCTCGCCCTGCCAGCCTTCCTTGAAGTGGACGAGGGTGCCCGGCGCGATGTCGATCACCTCGCCGCCATCCGAGCGGTAGGTGGCGCGGCCGGCGGTGAAGTAGCAGAGCTCGTCGGCCGGCAGCATCGGTCGCCACGAGCCCGGCGTCGCCCGCCAGATGCCCGCCTCCGGCAGCCCGTCCTCGCCCTTGAACAACAGCCGCCCGCGATTGCGCGAGCACCCGTCGAGCGGGTGCTGGTGGCCGGCCCAGTCGACCATGTCCACATCGAAGGTCGACGCGGCATGGACGTGCGGGGCGGTGGAGGCGAGGTGGAGGGTCATCGGGCGGATCAGCGGATCATGTAGACCTTGCGCACGGTCTCATGGACGGTACAGACGCCGGTCCAGCCCTGCGGGAAGAAAGCGAGGGTGTCGGGCTCGATCTCGATGACGTCGCCGCTCTCGTGCACGTAGGTGCAGCGGCCCGACAGGAAGTGGCAGTACTCGTCCTTGACGACGTGGCAGGCCCAGCGGCCGGGCGTGCAGATCCAGATGCCGGTCTCGGCGTCGCCGTTCGGCTCGCGCGACAGCAGGATGCCGGAGGTGCGGGATTCGCCCTCGAGCATCGTTGGGATGACGCCCCAGTCCTTCGCAGCCGGCACGGTGGCGGGGTCGCGCAGCACCGGCGTCGGGCCGGTGGCGGGTCCGCCCTCGCTCAGCATGTAGGTGGTGAAGATCGTCTCCGTCACATCCGCCTCGCCGGCCCAGCCTTCCTTGAAGTGGACGACGGTGCCGGGGCCGACCTCGATCACCTCGCCGTTGTCGCCGCGGTAGACGGCGCTGCCCTTGGTGAAGTGGACGATCTCGTCGGCCGGGAACGCCAGGCGCCAGCGGCCGGGGGTGCAGCGCCACAAGCCGACCTCGGGCCGGTTGCCCGGGCCCTTGTGCAGGAGCCGGCCGCGGCTCTTCGAGACGCCCTCGACCGCATCCGGCTGCACGCCCCAGTCGACGAGGTCCTCGTCGATCGTGGAGGCGGCCGTGACGTGCGGCGCGGTCGAGGAAAGGTGGAAGCTCATGCGTGCTCCTTGACGAGCTGGTCGATCAGCTGCGCGGCCTTGGTCGGGCCGTGGCGGCCCTGCATGTGGGCGGCGGTCGCCTTCAGCTTGGCGGCCATGGCGGGATCGGTGAGGAGGCGGTCGAGGGCGGCGCCGAGCTGTTCCTCGGTCCAGTCGCCGCGGTGCATCTTCAGGCCGTGGCCGGTCTCCTCGACGCGGGTGGCGTTGTCGTGGCCGTCCCAGACATAGGGCATGACGATCGCCGGCTTGCCGAAGTAGAGGCACTCCGTGAACGTGTTGTTGCCGCCGTGGTGGATGACGGCATCAGTGAGCGGGATCACCGATGGCTGCGGAAACCACTTGTCGACGATGACGTTGCCCGGCACGTCGGTGTAGTCGTCGACATAGCCGCCGACATTGACGAGCGCCTTCACCGGCAGCGTGCCGAGTGCGGCGACGAGGCGCTTCAGCGTGGCGGTGTCGCCGCAGCCGAGCGAGCCGAACGAGACGTAGACGAGCGGCTTGTCGTCGTTCTCGGCGAACGTCGGCACCGTGTAGGCCGCCTCCTTGCGCACGCAGCCCTCGAGGTACTGGAAGCGCTGCGGGTCGAGCGGGTGGCGGCGCTTGAACTTCACCGGCTCGGGATAGAGCAGCAGGTTCAGGTACGGCGAGGCCTCGAAGAACTCGCCGAGCGGATAGGGCTTCTCGCCGTTTTCCGCCAGGAAGTCGTTGAAGCGGGCGTGGATCGGCCCGACCACCGCGTTGAAGCGCTCCTCGAAGGCCTTGAAGCCGGCCTTGTCCGTCTCGCTGCAGCCGGACAGATGCGGCGGGATGTCGGCATCGGGGATCTCGTTCTCGCTGCACGAGATGATGCGCACCCACGGCTTGCCGTACTGCTTGATCGCCGGGAACAGGATGACGTTGTCGACGCAGACGATGTCGGGCTTCACCTTGGCGAGCACCTCGGGCAGGCTCTTCTGCGCCCAGACGGCGGTCTCGACGATGGCGTCCCAGCAGTCCTTCACATAGGTGTCGATCTGCTCGTAGGGCGTCTTGTTAAAGTTCGGGATGTGGCCGTCGATGAAGGTCTGCCAGTAGGCGGCGACTTCTTCCGCCGGCATCGGCGCCGACATCGGCACGATGTGCTCCTCGAAGCCGTAGCCGGCATAGACGCCGGCCATGTCGGGCGCGGTGAAGAACACGGCGCGGTGGCCGAGCGCCTCGGTCGCCTGGGCGATGCCGACGGAGTTCAGCGCCGGCCCGAAGGCGGCCTCGGGAAAGAACGCGACGACTTTCTTCTCGGCCATCAGAGCCTCCTTCGTCAGTGGGCGTCCGCTTCGGCGGACGCCGCGGCGCTGGTGTCGGGCCCGCCGGCGAGCAGGCGGACGTGTTCGGGCGGGACAGTAAGGCGGACGGCCTCGCCGCTCGCGACGGGCCGTACGTCGGCGGCGGTGCTCGACCGCGACACGGCGATGCGCGTGCCGCCAGCGCCGTCGAGGCGGACGATCAGCGACTGGCTGTTGCCGTGGTAGGCGATCGCCTCGACGGTCCCCGACAGGGAATTGCCGGCGGTGGCGACGTCGCCGATCTCGACTCGCTCGGGCCGGAAGGCGGCGCAACCGATGCTGGTCGCGTCGGTGGCGCCGGCCGGGCGGACGCCACGGACGAGGCCGAGGCCGTCGACCGTGAGGCCATCCGGGCCGAGGCGGCCTTCGAGGAAATTCATCTGGCCGAGGAAGCGGGCGGTGAAGCGGTTCTCCGGCCGGTCGTAGAGGTCGCGCGGGCTGCCGAGCTGGGCGATGCGGCCGCGGTCGAGGACGGCGATGCGGTCGGCCATGACGAGCGCCTCCTCCTGGTCGTGGGTGACGACGACGAAGGTGATGCCGACCTCGTGGCGCATGCGCTTCAGCTCGAGCTGCATCTGCTCGCGCAGGCGCCGGTCGAGCGCCGACAGCGGCTCGTCGAGGAGCAGCAGGCGCGGCTTCTTGACGAGGGCGCGGGCGAGCGCGACGCGCTGGCGCTGGCCGCCGGAAAGCTCGTGCGGGCGGCGCTTCGCGAGCTCGCCGAGCACCGTGAGCTCGAGCACCTCGCCGACGCGCCGGCGGATCTCGTCACGGGGCCTTCCCTCCGCTTCCAGGCCGTAGGCGACGTTGGCTTCCACGCTCATGTGCGGGAAGAGGGCGTAGGACTGGAACATCAGGTTCACCGGCCGCCGGTTCGGCGGCACGGTGGTGATGTCCTTGCCGTCCAGCGTCAGGTGGCCGGCGGTCGGCGTCTCGAAGCCGGCGATCATGCGGAGCAACGTCGTCTTGCCGCAGCCGGACGGGCCGAGCAGGGCGAAGAACTCGTTCTCGGCGATCGCAAGGTCGATGCCGTCGACGGCGACGACGCCGCTGAAGCGCTTCTCGACCTTCTCGGCGGCGAGGAGGGTGTTCGCGCTCATCGCACGGCCCTCGGCTCGAGGCGCTGGGCGACGATCAGCGCGAAGACGCTGACGGCGAGCACGACGGTGGCGAGCGCGTTGATTTCCGGCGTCACGCCGAAGCGGATCATCGCGTAGATCTGCATCGGCAGCGTCGTCGAGGCCGACCCCGGCCCGGCGGTGAAGTAGGCAATGATGAACTCGTCGAAGGAGAGGGTGAAGGCGAGAAGCCCGGCCGCGACGACGCCCGGCAGGATTTGCGGCAGCACCACGCGCACGAACGTGCGGATCGGCCCGGCGCCGAGATCGGCGGAGGCCTCGATCAGCGAGAAGTCGAAGTTCTTCAGGCGCGCCCGCACCACGGCGGCGACGAAGGCGATGTTGAAGACGGCGTGGGCGATGATGATGGTGAACAGCCCGAGGGTCGCCTGCAGCATCGTGTAGAAGGTCAGGAGCGCGATCGCCATGACGATGTCGGGGATGATCATCGGCGCCACTAGCGATGCTTCCAGCAGGCCCGACGGCCGCCCGCGCTCCAGCCCGAAGGCGAGCATGGTGCCGAGGATGGTGGAGATCAGCGTCGCGCCGACTGCGACGATGATGCTGTTCTTCGCCGCCGAGAGGATCGGCCCGGCGGAGGCGAGCTTGACGTACCAGTCGAGGCTGAAGCCGGTCCACACCGTCGGCAGCCCGGCGCGGTTGAACGACAAGAGCACCAGCACGGCGATCGGCACGTAGAGGAAGGCGTAGACGACGACGAGGTGCACCTTCAGCACGCGCCGGGTCATGGACGGGCGGGCGGCGCTCATGCCCGTCCTCCCGACCGGGCCGACGCCCGGTGCACGACGACCGCCTGGGTGAACAAGAGAACCATCATCACGGCGATCAGCAGCATCGACAGCGCGGCGCCGAACGGCCAGTCGCGGGCGGTGAGGAACTGGTCGTAGATGAGGTTGCCGAGCATCTGCACGTGGCCGCCGCCGAGCAGGTCGGGCGTGATGAAGTTGCCGATCGACAGCACGAAGACGAACACCGATCCGGCAGCGACGCCCGGCAGCGTCAGCGGCAGCACGACCTTCAGGAAAGTGCGCGCGCCGGAGGCGCCGAGGTCGGCGGAGGCCTCGATCAGCGAGCGGTCGAGCCGCGCGAGCGACGCATAGGCCGCGAGGATGACGAAGGGCACGTAGCTGTAGACGAGCCCGAGGATGACGGCGAACTCGTTGTAGAGCAGCGGCAGCGGCTCGGTGATGACGCCGGCGTCGATCAGGCCGGCATTGATCAGGCCGGTGCGGTTCAAAAGCACCATCCAGGCGTAGGTGCGGATCAGATAGTTCGTCCAGAACGGCAGCATCGCCAGGATCAGGAGCCGCGTTTGCGCCCCCGGCGAGGCGAGCGTGATCGCGTAGGCGGCCGGGTAGCCGATCAGCACCGCGAGCACCGTGGTGATGAGGGCGATGCGGGCCGAGCCGAGGAAGACCTCGACATAGAGCGGGTCGATCAGCCGCGCGAAGTTCTCGGTGGTGAAGGCGTCGTAGTCGACACCGCCGTAGATGCCGCGCTCGTAGAAGGCGTTGAAGAAGACGAGCAGGCACGGCACGAGCAGGAACAGCGCCAGCCAGCCGAGGCCGGGCGCCATCAGGATCGTGCGGGAGAGGCGGGGGGAGGTCATGGTGCACCGGCCGGCCCCGTTCCGTCCCGGCGCGCGCGGCGCCGGGACGAGAAGCGAGCCTGATCCTTCAGATCACTTGGTCCTTCGGATCGGTTTTCAGATCACTTGGCGTTCATGATCTCGGTGACGGTGCGCGAGTAGGCCTTCTGCGCCTGGCCGACGTCGACCATCTGTTCCTGCGCGAGAAGCTCGGCCGGCGTCATCTTCATGTTGGGGAACTGCTCGAGGAGGGCGGGGTCGAGGGCCTCCATCGCCTTCTTGTTGGGCGTCTTGTACATGATGTTCTCGGTCACCCACTTGCCGACGTCTTCCGACAGCACGAAGTCGATGAAGGCGTGGGCGGCGTCCTTGTTCTCCGACGCCGAGGTGACGACCATCGTGTCCGTCCAGAGGTCGGTGCCCTCCTTCGGGATCACGTACTTGATGTCCTTGTTCTCGGCGATGCCGTAGTTGCACCAGCCGTCCCAGGCATGCACCAGCGAGGCCTCGCCGGAGACGAGCTTCGAGTAGAAGGTGGTGTCGTCGTAGGAGAGCAGGTTCTTCTTGGCCGCGATCAGCGCGTCGCGCGCCTGGTCGATCTTCGCCGGATCCGTCTCGTTCACCGAGAAGCCGAGCGACTTGAAGCCGGCGCCGAGCAGCCAGCGGTCGGTCGCGAGCATGGTGATCTTGCCCTTCAGCGCATCCGGCGGCGTCATCAGCGCCGCCCAGCTGTCCGGCGAGCCCTCGACGAGGTCGGTGCGGTAGCAGAGGCCCGTCGTGCCCCAGGCATAGGGGACGGAGAAGGTGTTGCCGGGGTCGTACTTCAGCTGCGAGCCCTCGGGATAGAGGTTCGCGAGGTTCGGGATCTTCGCATGGTCGATCGGGGCGGAGAGCTTCAGCGCGTTCAGCGCCTGGGCGAACGGGGCGGAGACGAACAGCACGTCGTAGCCCTTGCCGCCACCGGCGACGACCTTGCCCATCACCTCCTCATTGGTGGCGTGGACGGTGAGTTCGGCCTCGATGCCGGTCGCCGCCTTGAAGCGCTCGAGTAGGTCCGGCGGCATGTAGCCGTCCCAGTTGCCGATGACGATCTTGCCCTTCGGCGCGTCCTGGGCGATCGCCGCCGGGCTCGCGAGCAGCAGTCCGGCGCCGATGGCGGCCGCGGCGCCGAGGAGGCGCGCCTTGTGGTCGATGAATGCCATTGCCGTTCCCCTTCGTGCGGTGGCCGGTGCGAGGGCACGCGGGTCCGCCGTTGCGCGCCCCCGCTCCCGATCCCCGCGGTGGCGCCGATGGAGCAGTGAAGCGCGAGGGGCGGGGGACGTCCAGCGCAAATGTGTACTTTTGACGAAAATAATGCTGTCTGATCGATGACAGGTCGGGCCGGTTCGGACGGAGGAGCGGGAATGCGGGACGGTCTCTACATCGGCGGGCGCCTTGAGAAGCCGGCGGCGGGCGGCACGTTCGAGGTGATCGACCCGGCGACGGAGCAGCCGATCGCGAAGGTGGCGGCGGCGACGGCGGCGGACGTGGACCGGGCGGTGACGGCTGCGGCCGAGGCGCTGCCGGCGTGGAAGCGCACCAGCGGTGCGGAGCGGGCGAAAATCCTGCGCGCCATCGCCGAGGGCATCCGCGCGCGGCGCGACGAGCTCGCGGCGATCGAGGTGGCCGACAACGGCAAGCCGCTGCCCGAGGCGAAGTGGGACATCGACGACACCGCCGGCTGCTTCGAGTTCTACGCCGGCCTCGCCGAGGAACTCGACGGGCGGCAGGAGCAGCCGGTCGCGGTCGGCGACCCGCGCTTCACCTCGAAGGTGCGGCGCGAGGCGGTCGGCGTCGCCGGCGCCATCATCCCGTGGAACTACCCGATGCTGATGGCGGCCTGGAAGGTCGCGCCGGCGCTCGCCGCCGGCTGCACGATGGTGCTCAAACCCTCGGAACTCACGCCGCTGACGGCGCTGGAACTCGGCGCCATCGCCGGCGAGGCCGGGCTGCCGCCGGGGGTGCTCAACGTCGTGCCCGGGCTTGGGCGCGACGCCGGCGAGCCGCTGACGCGCCATCCGCGCGTCGACAAGCTCGCCTTCACCGGCAGCCTCGCCACCGGGCGGCGGGTGATGGCGGCGGCGGCCGAGGACATCAAGGCGGTGTCGCTGGAGCTCGGCGGCAAGTCGCCCTTCCTCGTCTTCGCCGACAGCGCCGTCGAGGCCGCCGTCGAGTGGATCCTGTTCGGCATCTTCTGGAACCAGGGCCAGGTGTGCTCGGCGACCTCGCGGGTGCTGGTCGAGCGGCCGCTCTACGACAAGGTGCTGGAGCGCCTCGTCGAGGAGAGCCGCAAGATCACCATCGGCGGCGGCCTGGAGGAGGGCGTGCTGCTCGGCCCTCTCGTCAGCCGCGGCCAGCACGAGAAGGTCCTCGGCATGATCGGCGAGGGCGTGCGCGACGGGGCGAAAATCGCCACCGGCGGGCGCGTGCCGCAACATCGCGACCGCGGCTATTTCGTCGAGCCGACGGTGCTCACCGACGTGCCGGAGAATTCGGCCGCGTGGCGGGAGGAGATCTTCGGTCCCGTCGTCTGCCTCAAGCCGTTCGACGGCGAGGCGGAGGGCCTGCGGCTCGCCAACGACAGCCCCTATGGGCTGGCCGCGGCGGTGATGTCGAAGGACGAGGAGCGCACGGAACGGGTGGCGCGCGATCTCGAGGCCGGCATCGTCTGGATCAACTGTTCGCAGCCGACCTTCAGCGAGGCCCCCTGGGGCGGCGTCAAGCGCAGCGGCATTGGCCGGGAGCTCGGCGTCTGGGGGCTGGAGAACTACCTGACGGTGAAGCAGGTGACGCGGTACGCGTCCGACGAGCCGTGGGGGTGGTACATCAAGGGGTAGGGGGAGGGGGTGGCGGCGGCCCCTCTGCCCCGTTCTCAACCCCTCCATCGTCATCCCGGACCAGCGAGGCGCAGCCGAGCGCCGAT
>CAMDHY010000130.1 GCA_945898215.1 Pseudoxanthobacter soli DSM 19599
CCGCGTCCGCCGCCGCGGCTCGCGGCCCAGCCCCGGGATTTTCAGGCTTCACAGGCGACGGTCAAAGCCGCTCCCGCTGCGGCGCCTCGTTAACGACCGGTTCGGACGACGGCGCGATGGTGCGGCCATGGAACGCCGCTTCGTCCTCGGCTTTGCTGCCGTCGCCCTGCTCTCAGTTGCGCTGGCCGGGTGCGGATTCTTCGGCTTTCGCGGTGGGGAGCCGCGCGAAGCCTGGCGCGCGCAGGCCTCTGCGGCGTGCATGCGCTCCGGCCTCGTCCAGCCGTCGGCCTTCGTCCGGCCGCGCCGGGCCGTGGACGGTCCCGGCATCTGCGGCGCCGACCGCGCCTTCGTGATGACGGCGGCGCTCGGCGGGCGCGTCGCGTTCTCGACGGCGGCCACCCTCGACTGCCCGATGGTCGTGTCGACGGAGCGGTGGTTCTCCCAGACGGTGCAGCCGGCCGCCCTGCAGTACTTCGGGCAGCCGGTGGTGGAGGTCGGCATCGCCGGCTCCTACGCCTGCCGCGGCCGCAACGGCTCGAGCAAGGGGCCGCTCTCGGAGCACGCTTTCGCCAATGCCCTCGACGTCTCGTCCTTTACCCTCGCCGACGGCCGCAGCGTCACCGTCGAGGGCGGCTGGTGGGGCACTGTGGAGGAGGGACGGTTCCTGCGCGCCGTCCACCGCGGCGCCTGCGAGCGCTTCACCACGGTGATCGGCCCCGAGGGCGACAGCGCCCATCGCGACCACCTGCACCTCGACCTCGCGCGTCACGTCCGCAAGAACACCTACCGCTACTGTCGCTGAGGAGAGGGCCGCCGCCGCCGAGGCGGTGGCGCGGCGGAGGGCTGGCGCGCAAACTGCATGCGCTGCCGTCGCCGACATCTCCGGGGGAAGCGAGCATGGACACCATTCCCATCATCGACGTCTCACCGCTCGCTTCCGCGGACGAAGCGGATCGGCGCGGCGTCGCCGCGGAAATCGGCCGGGCGTGCCGCGGCATCGGCTTCTTCTATGTCGCCGGCCACGGCATCGCGCCGGAAACGCTCGACGCCGTCTTCGCCCGCGCGAATGGGTTCTTCGGCCGGCCGGTCGCCGAGAAGGGGGCGCTGTCAATTGAGCAGTCTCCCTTCAACCGCGGCTATGTCGGCCTCGGCGGCGAGAGCCTCGATCCGACGAAGCCGGCGGACCTGAAGGAGGCCTTCAACATCGGCCTGGAACTGCCGCCGGACGATCCGGAGGTGGTGGCGGGCCGGCCGTTCCGCGGCCTCAACCAGTGGCCCGATGACGGCGATTTCCGCGCCACCATGCTCGCCTACTACGACGCCGTGCTCGACCTCGGGCGGCGCCTGCACCGCGGCTTCTCGCTCGACCTCGGACTGCCGGAGGACTTCTTCGCCGCCGCGCTCGATCGTCCGGCCGCGATCCTGAGGCTGCTCCACTATCCGCCGCGTCCGCCGACGATCGCCGAAGGGCAGGCTGGCGCCGGCGAGCACACCGACTACGGCAACCTCACGCTTCTGATGGTCGACGGCGTCGCCGGCCTGGAGGTGCGCACGCGCGACGGCCGCTGGATCGACGCGCCGCACATCCCCGGAACCTTCGTCTGCAACATCGGCGACTGCCTGATGCGCTGGACGAACGACGTCTACGTCTCGACGCCGCACCGGGTGCGGCCGCCGGACCGCGAGCGCACGTCGATCGCCTTCTTCCTCGACGCCAACCCCGACGCCCCGGTCACGGTGCTGCCGGGCTGCGTCTCCGCCGCCCGGCCCGCCCGCTATCCGCCGATCAGCGCCGGCGACTACCTGTCGGAGCGTCTCGACGCGACCTACGCCTTCCGCCGGAAAGCCGTCTGATCCGGATCAGAAGCCATGTCTCATCAACGGCTTCGTCAGGGTTTTCTCATCCAGCTGCGCAACAACGTGTCCATCGTGGCGAGGGCGGACACCTTCGCCGCGGCGTTCGCCGCCTTGGCGAAGTCCGTCGAGCCGGCGGAGGCGCGGTCGAAGCCGTGCGTGGCACCGAGGTAGCTCGCCATCATCGCCGGCGCCTCGCGCTCGAGCGCCTCGGTGAAGCGCTCGTCGCAGTCGGGGGAGGGCGGCGTCGTGGTGTCGGCCGTCCCGACGAACAGGTGCGTCGGAATGGTCGGCTCCCAGGCGCCGTCGAACTCGCCCTGCAGCCCGCAGCCCGGGTAGAAGGCCGCCGCCCCGACGAACCAGGCGGCTGGCTTGGTGACATCCTTCTTCCACACCGCCGGACCCGTCTTGGCGACGGTGGACAGGACGGCGCTGCCGCCGTTGGAGAAGCCCACCAGCGCGACCGGCCGCTGGAGGACACGGTCCTGCTTGCGCAGCGCCTGCAGGGCGCCGACGGCGTCGAGCGGCCGGACCGTGACCTCGTTCAGCTTGGCCGGGCGATCCTCATAGGGGATGTCGCAGACGCCGCCGCCATGGCCCCGCGGCCCGAAGCTGTCGACGAGGAGCACCCCGTAGCCCGCGGCCGAGAGCCGGCCGCCCCACTCGCGATACTGCGAGGCGACGGTGGTGGCGTCGAAGGTGTCGGCGTCGGCCGAATAGGCGCCGCCGCAACCGTGCATCAGGACGACGGCCGGACGGGCGCCTGCGCGCTTGGCGTTCCAGAAGTAGCCGGTGAGCGTCGTCTTGCCGTCGGCGCTCTTGAAGCTCAGCGTCGTGTCCGGCGCGCGCGGATCGGCGGCGACGGCCGGTGTGGCGACGGCGAAGGCGGCCGCGAGAGCCGCTGCGATCGAAAGGCGTTGCATGTCCATGACCTCGTCAGCCCCCTCGCCATCCGCGGTCGTCCGCGTGGTGGCGACTGCATCTCCAGCCTGCCACGCGCGCCGCCCGCCGGCGAGTGCGGCGCCGTTGTGGCCCACCGCCAGGACCGCGGCTGTGACCGCCGTCACGCGAGGCGCGGATGACCGCTATCAGACGCCGGGTAGCGCGAAGAGGTCGGCCAGAACGCCGTGGTCGCCGCGCAGGCGCGCCTGGGCAGGACCGTCGTAGACCACGAGCAGGTTGGCGACGGTCGATCGCGGCAGGCGCAGCAGGGTCATGCCCTCGGCGTGATCGTCGCCGTCCCCGAACGGCAGATCGCCGACGTAGCCGACGTCCTCGCCCCTGTAGACGCCGGCGGCCCGCGGCGCGCTGCTCGAAGCCCCACGGCGCCAAGCATAGATCCGCACCGGGCCGTCGAGGTCCATGGTCGGGCCCGCGAGGATGAGGATGTCGTCGCCGTGCGCCATCAGTGAGCGGATGCCGAGCCCGTCGAGCTTGAGGAAGTGCTTTCGGTAGATGGTGCCGTCTTCTCCGACCGCAGCCAGCGCGAGGGCGCCGCGCTTGCCCTCGGCGACGGCGATCTCGAGGATGGTCGCATGCCCGCGCAGCACGGGGCCGCGCAAGCCGACGAAGATGCGATCGTCGAGCACGACGATCCCCTCGATGTCGAAGCCGTTCTCCTTGGCTGGCACATCGAGAAAGCGACCAAAGTGCGCGTCGTTGCACACGGCGGCCGTCAGGGCGCTGCGGGCCGCAGCCGCCTTGAGCTGCTTCGGCTTCCCGGCGATGGGCAGGCGTCCGGGGCGGAGCTTTCCGCCGTCCGGCGTCCTCGCCTTGTCGACGAGGGTCGATGCATCGGGGTCAGCGTTCTCGAGCGGGATGCGGCCGAACAGGAAGCGATTCGCCCCGAGCCTGACCTCGGTGAGCCGCGCCAGCGCCGCAGCGTCGTCGTCGGCCTTCTTCGGCCGCCACCGCGCCAAGCTGTGGGAGCCGACCGCCCAGAGATAGCCGTCGCGCAGCGCCAGTCCCTCGATGTCGGCCTCCTCGTCCTGTGCGCCCGGCAAGGCGAGGTGATCGCGCAGCGAGAACCGCGCGTGGTCGGCGAAGCTCGCGCCCTCGGCGGACAGCCGCAGGCGCTCCACCGTCGCCGTCTCGTCGGAGGTGAGCCACAGCGTGCGGCCATCCGGCGAGGCGACGACGCAGGACAGGTGCTCGCGCAGCGGGTCGCCGTCGCCGTCGGGCGCGCCGAGTTCGAGGGCGATCTGGCCGATGCGCGACAGCGTGTGGCGGCGTGGATTGCTCATGCGTCCATCTCCCTGTCGCCAGCGGGGCCGTAGCCGCCGCCGGTCGGCGTCACCACCGTCACCGATTCGCCCGCTTCGATGACCGTCTGATCGCAGCCCCGGAGCGTCTCGATGCGCCTGTCGCGCCGTCGCACCAGCGTCCGGCCGAGTTCGCCCGGCGCACCGCCCGCGAGCCCGTGCGGGCGGATCAGGCGGTGCGACGACAGGATCGCGCAATCCATCGTCTCGAGGAAGCGGATGGTGCGGCTGGTGCCGTCGCCGGAGCACCAGCGGCCGCGGCCCCCGGAGCCGGCCCGGATGTGGAAGTCCTCAAGGATGACCGGGAAGCGGAATTCGAGAACCTCCGGATCCGTCAGGCGCGAGTTCGTCATGTGCGTGTGCACGCCGTCCGTGCCGTTGAATCCGGGGCCGGCCGGCGTCCCCGAACAGATCGTCTCGTAGTACTGATGGCGGTCGTTGCCGAAGGTGAGGTTGTTCATCGAGCCCTGGCTCGCCGCCATCGCGCCGAGGGCGCCGAAGAGGGCGTTGGTCACCTGCTGGCTCGTCTCGACGTTGCCGGCGACGACGGCGGCCGGATAGCGCGGCTTCAGCATGCACTCGTCGGGGATGACGATGCGGATCGGCTTCAGGCACCCGGCGTTCATCGGGATGTCGCCGTCGACCATGACGCGGAAGCAGTAGAGGACGGCCGCGCGCGTCACCGGTTCGGGGGCGTTGAAGTTGTTCGGCTGCTGCGGGCTCGTGCCGGTGAAGTCGACCGTCGCCTCGCGCCGCTCTCGGTCCACCGTGATGGCGACGCGGATGACCGCGCCCTGGTCCGTCTCCACCGTGAAGGCGGAATCGTGCAGGGCATCGAGGACGCGGCGCACGCACTCCTCGGCATTGTCCTGGACGTGGCCCATGTAGGCGCGGACGACCTCGATGCCGAACTCCGCCACCATCTTGCGCAGTTCGTGGGCGCCGCGCTCGTTCGCCGCCACCTGCGCCCGCAGATCGGCGAGGTTCTGCTGCACGTTGCGGACCGGGTAGCGGTGGTGGGTCAGGAGCTCGACGAATTCGTCTTCCCGGGCAACGCCCTGGTCGACGATCCTGAAGTTGTCGATCAGGACACCTTCCTCTTCCACCGTCGTCGCACGGGGCGTCATGGAACCGGGCGCCGTGCCGCCGATGTCGGCGTGGTGGCCACGGCTCGCCGCCCAGAACCGCAACTCCGTGCCGCCGTCGTCGAAGACGGGGGTCACGACGGTGATGTCGGGCAGGTGGGTGCCGCCGTTGTAGGGGGCGTTGAGGGCGAAGACGTCGCCGGGCCGGACCTGGCCCTCGTTCAGCCGGATGATCGTCTCGACCGAGCTGTCCATCGAGCCGAGATGGACCGGCATGTGCGGGGCGTTGGCGACGAGATGGCCGTCGGCATCGAAGACGGCGCAGGAGAAGTCCAGGCGCTCCTTGATGTTCACGGAGTAGGCGGTGTTCTGCAGGGTGACGCCCATCTGCTCGGCGATCGCCATGAAGAGGTTGTTGAAGACCTCGAGCATCACCGGGTCGGCGTCGGTGCCGGCGGCGACGCGGGCCGGCAGCGGCACGACACGGGTGAGCTCGACATGGTCACGGGCGGTGAGGCGCGCCCGCCAGCCCGGCTCGACCACGATCGTCTGGTGCGGCTCGACCAGCAGCGCCGGGCCGTCGATCGTCTGGCCCGGGCGGACGTCCTCGCGGCGGTGGAGCGCGGCCTCCCGCCAGGTGCCGTCGGTGAAGATCGGCGTCATGCCGGCCGCCGGTGCCGGGCCGTCGTCGGCGTCGTGGACCGGCTCCTCGCGCCGCTCCCCACCGCCGCGGCTCTCCGCCTCGACCGCCTCGGCGAACACCGCCCGGCCGTTGAAGACGAAGCCGAACTGGCGCCTGTGGGCCGTCGCGAAGGCTTCCGCCATGTCCTCTGGCTCGGCGAGCGCCACGGGGAGCGGCGTATCGGTGCCGGCGTAGCGCAGATGGACGCGGACATCGGTGTGCACGTCCGACGGCGCGATGCCCTGCCGCTCGAGCTCGAGCGCGGTGTCGGCCGCGAGCACGGCCGCCTGGGTGCGGATTTCAACGTAGCCGGCCGCGTCGAGCGGGCGGGCGATCGTCCGCGTCCGGTTGGCGCGCACGTCGGCGAGGCCCATGCCGTAGGCCGACAGCACGCCCGAGAGCGGATGGATCAGCACCCGTGTCATCGCCAGCCGGTCGGCGACGCGGCAGGCGTGCTGGCCGCCGGCGCCGCCGAAGCAGGCGAGCGCGTAGGACGAGACGTCGTGGCCGCGGGCGACGGAGATCTTCTTGATGGCGTTCGCCATGTTCTCGTTGGCGATGGTGAGGAAGCCCTCGGCGATCTCCTCCGGCGACCGGCCGCCGCCGACCGCGGCGGCGAGCGCCTCGAAGCCGGCCCGGACGGCGTCGGCGTCGAGCGGCTGGGACTGATCGGGGCCGAAGAGCGCCGGGAACTGCGCCGGCAGCAGCGTGCCGACCATGACGTTCGCGTCCGTCACGGTCAGCGGGCCGCCGCGGCGGTAGGCCCGCGGGCCTGGGTCGGCACCGGCCGAGTCCGGGCCGACGCGGAAGCGGCCGGCGTCGAAATGCAGGATCGAGCCGCCGCCGGCGGCGACCGTGTGGATGCGCATCATCGGCGCCCGCAGGCGGACACCGGCGACCTCGGTATCGAAGGCGCGCTCGTATTCGCCGGCGTAGTGGGAGACGTCCGTCGAGGTGCCGCCCATGTCGAAGCCGATGACGCGGTCCGCCCCCGCTGTCAGCGAGGTCTCGACTGCGCCGACGACGCCGCCGGCGGGACCCGACAGGATGGCGTCCCGCCCCTGGAACAGGCTCGCCGCGGTGAGACCGCCGGACGACATCATGAACATCAGCCTTGGCCCATCGCCGTCGGCCCGCGCACCCGAGGCGCCGAGATCGGCGGCGACGCGGTCGACGTAGCGGCGCAGGATGGGGGAGAGGTAGGCATCCGCCACGGTGGTGTCGCCGCGCCCGACGAACTTCATCAGCGGCGAGACCTCGTGGCTCGTCGACACCTGCGTGAAGCCGATCGATCGGGCGAGGGCCGCGACGAGCTTCTCGTGCGCCGGGTAGGCGTAGGCGTGCATGAAGACGATGGCGACCGAGCGGATGCCGGTCGCGAACGCCCGCTCGAGGTCGTGCCGGACGAGGGTCAGGTCGGGCGCGTGCTCGACGGTGCCGTCGGCCCGGACCCGCTCGGCCACCTCAACGACGCTCTCGTAGAGCATCTCCGGCTTGACGACGCGCTTGGCGAAGATGTCCGGGCGCGCCTGGTAGCCGATGCGGAGCGCGTCGCGGAAGCCGGAGGTGACGACGAGCAGCGTCCGCTCGCCCTTGCGCTCGAGCAGGGCGTTGGTCGCGACCGTCGTGCCCATCTTGACCGCCTCGATCCGGTCGGCCGGGATCGGCGCTTCGGTCGGCACACCGAGGAAACGGCGGATGCCCTCAAGGGCAGCGTCCGTATAGGCCTCGGGGTTCTCCGAGAGCAGCTTGGCGGCCTCGAGGGTGCCGTCGGGACGGCGGGCGACGATGTCGGTGAAGGTGCCGCCGCGGTCGATCCAGAAGCTCCAGCGACCGGCCCCGTCGACGGGATCCACCTTCGGCGCCGGCGGGGTTGCGTCTGCGGGGTCTGTCGCGCTCATCGAGGCACACTCCGTCCGGCCGTCTGCGATCAGCCCTAGCCTGTCATCGAGAATTTGTCGATAATTTGTGAGATGCGGTGCGGGCGGCGCCCGGCGACGGAGGTAGCGAGGATGACGGACTCCACGGCGGATCGCGGCGTCGGCCCCGTCGTCTCGGCCGCTCACCTGGCCGACGGCCGCCTGCCGCCGCTGTCGGAACTCGAATTCGCGCTGACGATGGCCAACCACGCCTTCCATCGCTGGATGGTGCGCGCCATGGCGGCGGCGGGGGTTCCTGGCCTGTCGCCGCTCGAGGTGCTGGTCCTCCACCACGTCCACCACCGTGAACGGCAGAAGACGCTGGCCGACCTCTGCCTGGTGCTCGCGATCGAGGACACCCATACCGTCACCTATGCCCTGAAGAAGCTCGAGGCGCAGGGGCTCGTGCGATCCGGCCGCCGTGGCAAGGAGAAGACGGTGGCGATCACCGCCGCCGGGGAAGAGGCGAGCCGCGCCTACCGCTCGATCCGCGAGGGACTGCTCGTCGCCTCGGTGGTCGAGACGGGGCTCGACGGCGGCGAACTGTCGAAGCTCGCCGCGCTTCTCCGCGCTCTCTCCGGCCAGTACGATCAGGCTGCCAGGGCCGCCGCAGCGATGTGAGTCGGCCGGGATTGCGGCAGGCGGGGAGGGGTGTCCTTGGGCAGGCTCGGCAGGGAGTGGCCGCTCGGGCTTGTCTGGGTGACGGCGGTTCTGTTCGTCGTGTTCGGCGAGGCATGGCTCGACCGCTCCGTGCCCGTCTGGCTCGGCACGATCTTCTTCCTCTGGCTGTTCGTGGCGATCCTCGCCGGTGCCTTCGGCGTCGTCCGCCATGCCGAGACGATCGCCCACCGCCTCGGCGAGCCCTACGGCACGCTTGTGCTGACGCTGTCGGTGACGGTGATCGAGGTCTCCTTCATCGCCGCCGTGATGATCGCCGGCAGTTCGGGCACGCTCGCGCGCGACACGGTGCTCGCGGTGCTGATGATCACGCTGAACGGCATCGCCGGACTTTCGCTACTTCTGGGCGGCCTGCGCCACCGCGAGCAGAGCTACAACTTCGAGAGCGCCCGTTCCTTCCTCGCCGTCATCATCCCGCTCGCGATGATCTCGCTCGTTTTGCCGAACCACACCGTCACGACGCCCGGCCCGACGCTGTCGTCGGTGCAGGCGGTGATGACGGCCGGGCTGACGCTGCTGCTCTATGCCTGCTTCCTCGGTATCCAGACGATCCGCCACGCGTCCTACTTCGCCGACCCGCCGCCAACGGTTGCTAGCGATCGCGCGCGGCCGAAGCCGGCCGTGGCACGGGACCACGACGAGCCGGACGCGCTGCCACTCGGGCTCTCGACGCTGCTCCTGGTGCTGCTCCTCGTGCCGATCGTCTTCCTCGCCCACGAGTTCTCGCTGTTCGTCGAGCGTGCCGTCGCCGCCGCCGGCGCCCCGCCGGATCTCGCCGGTCTGCTGATCGCCATCCTAGTGCTGACCCCCGAGGGCGTCGGGGCGCTGCGCGCGGCGCTCGCAAACGAGTTGCAGCGCGCCGTGAACATCGGGCTCGGGTCGGCCCTGGCAACGATCGGCTTGACCGTGCCGGCGGTGCTGATCGTGGCGCTCTTCCTCGGGCAGCAGCTCGAACTCGGCGTCGATCCGCAGGAACAGGTGCTGCTCGGCCTGACGCTGGTCTCGAGCCTGCTCACCTTCTCGAGCGGGCGCACGAACATCCTCCTCGGCGCCGTCCATCTCGTGCTGTTCCTCGTCTACGTGGTGCTGATCTTCGACCCCTGAGCCTTCCCCGAGCCTTCCCCGAGCCTTGCCGCGAGGCCGGTCCGTCGCCCCTCGTGTCAGTCGCCGGGTCGCGGCCGCGCGCGGTTCGGTCTAAGAGTGGGGGCCCGGCGAACGCCCGCGCGGGTCGAACGGAGCCCATCATGCGACGCCGACTGACGGCCATGACCGCCGCTATGCTGATCGCCGGCGCGCCCTGTTGCCCCGCGCTGGCGCAGGCACCGGCCGTCATCGGGGAGTGGTCGGTGCTGGCGATCGGCAACGAGGCGGTCGCGGCCGAGGCGGGCCTGAGCGTCACCTTCACGGCTGACGGCGCCGTTTCCGGCTCAACCGGCTGCAACGCCTTCTCCGGCCGCTACGAGGCGCGCGGCGCCGGGGTGACCGTCCTGCCGCTGCGCATGACGCGGCGGGGCTGTCCCGAGGCCGAGATGCGGCGCGAGGTGGCGATGATGCGCGCCCTTGGCACGACGCGCCGGGCTGACCAGCGGGTCGAGGGGCGCCTCGCGCTGATGGGTGACGGCAGCGCCGGCACCGAGCTGCTGCTCGGTCCGAAAGCGCCCTGAAGCAACGCTGGCGGTACCCGGGCCATGACGATCTGGTCGCGCATCGCGCAGGTGCTGCAGGCCGTCGGCGCGGGCAGCGCCGGCCTGCTCGACCGGCTGGTCGAGGTGGTGCTCGGCACCAGCGAGCAGCGCCGTGGCGTCGCCTTCACCGTCGCCGTCGTCGCGCTGTCGGCCAAGATGGCGCGGGTCGACGGCAAGGTGACGAACGACGAGGTCGCCGCCTTCCGGCGCTACTTCTCGGTGGCGCCGGGCGAGGAGCCCTCGGTGCGCCGCCTGTTCGCCCTCGCCCAGGCGGATATCGCCGGCTACGAAGCCTATGCCCGCCGCATCGGTGCGCTGTTCGCCGACGAGCCGACGGTGCGCGAGGACGTACTGGAAGGGCTCTTCCTCATCGCCGCCGCGGACGGCTGGCTGCACGAGAGCGAACTCGTGTTCCTCGAGCGGGTCTCCGTGCTCTTCCAGGTCTCGCCGACGGCGTTCCGGCGCATCAAGGCCCACTTCGTCGAGGATCCGGACGACCCCTACGTCGTCCTCGGCATCTCGCCGGACGCCGATCCGGTGACGTTGAAGGCGCGCCACCGCGAGCTCGTCCGCTCGCTGCATCCCGACATGCTGATCGCCCGCGGCGTGCCTGCCGAGTTCGTGCGCATCGCCAACGACCGCCTGGCCGTCGTCAACGCCGCGTGGGCGCGCATCACCGCCGAGCGAGGACTCTGATGGCGCCCGCCAACCACCCCCCGCCGACGATCGACCCTCCGATGATCGACCCTCCGATGATCGACCTGCAAATGATCGACCTGCCGTCGCCGAACCAGGGGCCGCGGGCCGAGGGCGTCACGCCGTCGATCCTGCTCCTGCACTACACCGGCATGCCGACGGCCGCGGCTGCGCTGGAGCGGCTCTGCGATCCCGTCGCCAAGGTTTCCTCCCACTATGTTGTCGACGAGGACGGGACGCTCTACCGGCTCGTCGACGAGGACCGGCGTGCCCACCATGCCGGCGTGTCCTTCTGGGCCGGCGCCTCGGACATCAACTCCGCCTCGATCGGGGTCGAGATCGTCAATCCCGGCCACGAGCACGGCTATCGGCCATTTCCAGACGCCCAGATCGCCACGGTGACGGCGCTGGCGCGCGGCGTCGTGGCGCGCTGGGGCATCCTGCCGGAACGCGTGCTCGCCCACTCCGACGTCGCGCCGGATCGCAAGCAGGATCCGGGCGAGCTGTTCCCGTGGGACCGCCTCGCGGCCGCCGGAGTCGGGCACTGGGTAGAGCCTGCGGCGATCACGCCGGGCCTCGCCTTCAAGCGGGGCGACGAGGGGCAGCCGGTGGCGGCCCTGCAGGCGATGCTGGCGCACTACGGCTACGGCCTGCCGCTCACCGGCGTCTTCGACCAGCGCACCGAAGAGGTCGTGACCGCCTTCCAGCGCCACTTCCGGCCGGAGCGGGTCGACGGCGTCGCCGACCGCTCGACGCTGGTGACGCTGAAGCGGCTGTCGGATGGGGTAGCCGTCGCGGCGACCGGCGGCGGAAAGCGGGCCTGACGGCGCCGCCGGCGGCGTGTATAGGCCTCCCGTGAGAACTCCGCCCGCCGCCCTGCCATCGGCCGCCGCCGCCATCCGCACCACCGTCCTGTCGCTGGCGATCGCCGCGGCCGGTGGTGGCCTCGCGCACCTCGCCGGCCTGCCGGCCGCCTGGCTCGCCGGCTCGGCTGT
>CAMDHY010000131.1 GCA_945898215.1 Pseudoxanthobacter soli DSM 19599
GGGGGCGGCGGGGTCGCCTCGGCCGGCTGCTCGGCGGGCGTGGGCGCCGGCTCCGGCGGCGCGGGCTCGGCCGCCTCGGCCGGCGGCTCGGGCTCGGTCACCTCGGGCTCCGGCTCGGGCGTCGGCGGCGGCGGCGCGCCGGCGTCGGGCGTCGCCGCGACGTCGCCCGGATCGGGCACCGGCGGGGCGTCCTGCGAGGTCTCGGAGTTGCCGGCGTCCTCCACCGGCGGCGCCTCGGGCGTGTCGGTCTCGACCGTCGAGGCGCGGTCGACCTCGGCGTCCGGGGCGGTCTTGGAGCCGAGGCGCAGCGCCGTCACCTCGCCGATCTCGACGAGCTCGACGGGCATCGCGTCCACCGGCTCGGCCGGATAGGGCTTCGCCCCCGGCAAGCCGACGATGGCCCAGGCGAAGATCGCGACGTGGCCGAAAATCGAGACGATCGGTCCGACGCGCATCAGCTCAGCTGCCCTGTTCCTCCAGGGTGACGAGACCGATGCGGCGGAAGCCGGCCTGGTTCAGCCGTCCCATTACCTGCATCATCGAGCCGTATTCGGCATCCCGGTCACCGCGCACGAAGATGCGCTCCTCGTAGCCCGCCTTGGCGATCGCCTGCAGCTTCGGTACCAGTTCCTCGACGGTGATCTCAGTGTCCTGCAGGTAGATCTTGCCGTCGCTGCCGACCGACACCGTCAGCGGTTCCGTCTCGGCCTGGATCTGAGTCGCACGGGTTTCGGGCAAATCGATGGGCACGCCGACGGTCAGGAGCGGCGCCGAGATCATGAAGACGATGAGCAGCACCAGCATGACGTCGACGAACGGCGTCACGTTGATCTCGCTGATCGGCGCCGAGCGCCGGCGGCGGTGCCGCCGCCCGCCTCCGCCACCACCCCCGACGGGGCCGACCGAAGCGCCCATGGCTCAGGCCCTCTCGTCGATCTGGCGCGACAGGATCGCCGAGAACTCGTCGGCGAAGCTCTCCATGCGGCTGCCGAGGTGCGACACCTCGGCGTTGAACTTGTTGTAGGCGATGACCGCCGGGATCGCCGCGAGCAGGCCGAGGGCGGTGGCGAACAGCGCCTCGGCGATACCCGGCGCCACCACGGCGAGGCTCGTGTTGTTGGAGGCGGCGATCGACTGAAAGCTCGTCATGATGCCCCACACCGTGCCGAACAGCCCGATGAACGGGGCCGCCGAGCCGACGGTGGCGAGCACCAGCAGCCGCTTCTCGAGCCGCTCCGTCTCGCGGGCAATCGTCACGTCCATGACGCGATCGATGCGCTGGGACAGCGAGGCGATCGCCGGCCGGTCGCCCTCGTGGCTGCGTTTCCATTCCCGCATCGCCGCGACGAACAGGGCCGCGAGCGCGTTCGCCGGCCGTCCGGCGAGGCTGCGGTAGAGCTCCTCGAGCGACTGGCCCGACCAGAACACCTCCTCGAAGCGGTCCATCATCTTGCGGGTGCGGGCGACCAGGATGAACTTGTCGACGATGATCGCCCAGCACCAGATCGAGGCGACGACCAGCCCGATCATCACCAGCTTGACGACGAGGTGGGCCTGCAGGAACAGCGCGATCAGCGAGATGTCGGCGACGGGGGCCGCGTTGAGCACCTCTGTCGTCACGTCAGCGGGGTTCATCGTCCGTCCATCCTCGTCTCAACGTCGGCCGTCCCGCCGTACGCGGCGACGCCGGTCCGGCCTCGCGCCGGGGCATCCGCGGCCGCCCGCGGGCGCCGTGCATCGTCCGTGCCGATCTCGACTTGACGGCGGCGGGCGGTCGACGACGGCAAACGCTGAACCCGGCCGTCGCCGGGAGCCCGAGCCCGCCGCCGTGCGCCTCCATTGTCGGCAATCGTGTCGAAACTAGGTTCGCACCGCCGCCGCGGGAGGCCACGCCCGGCCGCGCGCCACCCGGCTCCTTCGTGCGCGGAACGTGGTTGACGACGGGTTAACGGAGGTGGACGGCGCGGCGCGGTGTCCGGTCGTCGTCGCGAGTGCCGCAGCCTCGGCGGGCCGCGCCGGTTTCCGCTCGGGTCAGCCGAGGCGCTCGCGGATCGCCGGCGGCAGCCGGCACGGCCGGCCGTCGCCGTCGATCACCGCGACCGTGACGGCCGCCGTCACCAACACCTCGCCCGCCCGCGCGATCGCCTGGTCGAGGACGATGCGGGCGCCGGTGAGTTCGGCCCGGCGCGTCGTCACCTCCAGCACGTCGTCGATCGTCGCCGGCCGGCGGAAGTCGAGGGTCATCGAGCGCACCGCGAACGCCCGCGCGCTCCCGAAGCCGCCCGCCGCCATCGCCGCGTGGCCGATGCCGAGGAGCCGCAGGAAGTCCGTCCGCCCGCGCTCGAAGAAGCGCAGGTAGCTCGCGTGGTAGACGACGCCGGAGAAGTCGGTGTCCTCGTAGTAGACGCGAACCGGCAGCACGTGACCGCCGTCGACCAGCCGCCCGGCGAGGTCGGGCCAGACGGATGCGGCGGGGGGCGGAGAGGGGGAGTGGGGCATCGCCATCGGGGTAGGGCCGCTGCGGCACGGCGGCAAGTGCGATCACAGCGGCGGCCTCCCACCGTGGCCTCGGTGGCGACGCGGCAGTCTTCCGGCGGGTCCTGGATCGGCGCTCGGCTGCGCCTTGCAGGTCCGGGACGACGGCGAGGCGACCGCGCCGCGCGTCCGCCTCACCCACTCACGGCCAGGCCACCGCCGGCGGCATCGAGGAGAGGATCGAGTCGACGTTGCCGCCGGTCTTCAGGCCGAACAGCGTGCCGCGGTCGTAGATCAGGTTGAACTCGACATAGCGGCCGCGCCGGACCATCTGCTCCTGGCGCTCGGCCTCGGTCCACGGCGCCGCGACGTTCGCCCGCACGATGCGCGGATAGACGTCGAGCAGCGCCTCGCCGACGGCGCGGGTGAAGGCGAAGTCGGCCTCGCGGTCGCCGCTGTCGAGATAGTCGTAGAAGATGCCGCCGACGCCGCGCTGCTCGTTGCGGTGCTTGATGGTGAAGTAGTCCTCGCACCACGCCTTGTAGCGGCCGTAGTCGGCGACCGCGTGCGCCGTGCAGGCGCCGCGCATCGCCGCGTGGAAGGCGATGGTGTCGGGGTCGGCCTGGGTGCGCCGTCGGTCGAGCATCGGCGTCAGGTCGGCGCCGCCGCCGAACCAGCGCTTCGTCGTCGCGACGAGCCGCGTGTTCATGTGCACCGTCGGCACGTGCGGGCTCCACGGGTGGACGATCAGCGAGATGCCCGAGGCGAGGAAGCGCGGGTCCTGCTCGGCACCCGAGATCTGCGCCCGGAACTCCGGCGCGAATTCGCCGTAGACGGTGGAGACGTGCACGCCGGCCTTCTCGAACACCCGTCCGCGCAACATCCCCATGACGCCACCGCCGCCGGGCGAGCCGTCGGGCTCGGTGCGTGCCCACGCCGTGCGCTCGAAGCGGCCGGGCGGGCCTGTGACGGCACCGGGCAGGCCCTCGGCCTCCGCCTCGATCGCCTCCAGCGCCGCATGGATGCGGTCGCGCAGCGCCTCGAACCAGGCGCGCGCCCTTGCTGCGAAGACGTCGTCGTGCGCCGTCGCCGCCGGTGCCCCCGCCGCGCCGTCCGTCACCGCGGCCGCCGCCGGCTCCGCGGTCTCCAACTCGCTCGTATCCAAACCCGTCGTCTCCATCCCCGCCTCGCCCGGGCTCATGTCGCCCGGGCTCGTGTTGCCTGCGCCGATGGCGCTCAAGCCCGCCGCCCCGCGAGCCCGGCGACCGACGTCGTCACCGCATGCACCGCAAAGCCCAGGAACAACAGCCCCGAGGCGCGCACGATCCACAGTTCGTGGCGCCGGTAGAAGCGCCGCACCACACCGGCCCCCGTCACCGCGATGAGGATGACGTAGGAGAGCACGAAGCCGCCGCAGGCCGCCGCCAGCAGCCCGGGCACGCCGGCCCAGTCGAGCCCGGCGGCATAGCTCGCCAGAACCGCCGTGAACGTCGCGACCGCCACCGGATAGCCCTTCGGGTTGGTCAGCCCGAAGATCAGCCCGCGCCGGAGCGGCTGCCGCACGACGGTGTCGAGGGTGCCCGCGCTCGTCCGCTTCACCGTCAGCGCCCGCCAGCCGAGCCAGCCGAGATAGGCGCCGCAGACGAGGCCGAGCGCGTCGAACACCACCGAGCCGATCGCCTTCGCCCCGACGATGGCGGTGAGCGCGAGCGTCGTCCAGACGATGTCGCCGACGAAATGCCCCGACAGGAACGCCGCGCCCGCCTTCCGCCCCTGGTTCGCCGAGATGCCGAACAGCGCCAGTACCGCCGGCCCCGGCGTGATGCCGTAGACGAAGCCGGCGAAGCCAGAGGCGAGAAGCAGGGACGTGTTCATCGGGACCGCCGCCGGCGCGAGAGGGACGCCCCGGACACGAACACTGCGGCGGTCGCGGGTCAAGCGGGGGGCGCAACCGCGGCTCAAAGAGATGACCCGCCGGCGCTCCTGACGCGCCGTTGGCGACGGGGATCGTGCCATCGCCGCTCCGCCGCTACTCTGCCGGCCGCCAGCCTCGGAGCCGCGACGTGCCCGCATCCCCCCTCCCCACCGCCGCCCCCGCCGCCGCCGGCTTCCGTGCCGATCTCGGCGAGCGCTTCGATGCCGGTGTGCGCTCGGGGCTCTTGCGCGACCTGCACGCCGTCGTCGTCGCGCGCAACGGCCGCGTCGTGCTGGAGCGCTATCTCGACGGCGACGACGAGGCGTGGGGGCGGCCGCTCGGGCCGGTCGCCCACGGCCCCGACACGCTCCACGACCTGCGCTCGGTGACGAAGAGCGTCGTCTGCGGCCTCCTCTACGGCATCGCGCTCGCGCGCGGCCTCGTGCCGCCGCCCGAGACGCCGCTCCGCCACGCCTTCCCCGAGGTCGCCGCCCTCGCCGACCCCGACCGCGCCGGGCTCAGGATCGTCCATGCCCTGACGATGACGCTCGGCCTCGCCTGGGACGAGAGCCTGCCCTACACCGACCCGAAGAACAGCGAGATCGCCATGGAGGCGGCGCCCGACCGGCTCGCCTTCGTACTGACGCAGCCGCTCGTCCATCCGCCCGGCACGGTGTGGACCTATGGCGGCGGCGCCACGGCGCTGGTCGGCGCCATCATCGCCCGCGGCACCGGCCAGCCGCTCGAGGACTTCGCCCGCGCGGCGCTGTTCGCCCCCCTCGGCATCGCGCGCGTCGAATGGCATGCCGGCCGCGACGGCGTCGCCTCCGCCGCCTCCGGCCTTAGGCTGACCGCCCGCGATCTCGTCCGCATCGGCGAACTCCTCAACGCCCGCGGCCGCGGGCCGGACGGCACGGAGATCATCCCGGCGGCCCTCGTCGACGCTGCCCTCGCACCGGCCGCGACCGTCGAGCCGGGGCTCGACTACGGCCGCGGCTGGTTCCTCGCCGCCGCCCCGGTGCCCGCCCTCGGTGGCGGCCCGTGGCCCTGGACCGGCGGCTTCGGCAACGGCGGCCAGCGCCTGTTCGTCATGCCCGAGGCCGGCGTGTCGGCGGCGATCTTCTCCGGCGCCTACGACGCGCCGGACGCCTGGGTGACACCGACGCGGATCTGGCGCGAGATCGTGCTGGCGAACCTCGTGGAGGCGTGAGGCGCCGTCCGCCTCAGCCGCCGTTGATCAGCATCAGCGTCGTGGTGCTCAGCGAGTTGTATTCCAGTTTGCCGGTCTGCTCGACCGCAAGGCAGGGGCCGACGTCCCAGGTGCCCGGCCCCGTGTCCACCACCGCGGTGGCGGTGATCGCGTTGTTCTGCGTCGTCAGGCCGAACCAGCTGAACAGGACCCCGCGCGGCTTCATCGAATCCGACGGGCCGGACCGATAGCAGATCGCCCAGACCGCTCCATGCTGGCCGCTGTCGACGATCCGCCGCGCCGACATCGACGACATCGCGAAGACCTTCTGGCCCGGACCGACGGTGATTGTCTGGTAGCCGGGCGTGAACAGGTAGATGTAGTTGCCGAAGCCGCTGGTCTCTCTCGGCGTGCCAGTGATCTGCCACGTCTTGACGACGCCGCGCCGTCCGGTCTGCCCGAGCCCTCCTTGCGGCCCGGTCACGCCGAGCGCCCCCTGCGGTCCCGGCTCACCCTGCGGCCCAGTCGTGCCCGCCGGCCCGATCGGACCCTGCGGGCCCGTCGGCCCGGTCGCGCCGCCGTCGCCGGCGCGGGCGAACAGCGCCCAGTCCTTGCCGTTCGAAGGCGGCCTGCCGGTGTTGTCGCGCTTGGCGCGCCAACTCGAGCCGCCGAAGCCGACGACGTCGCCGGCGACATAGTCGTCCTCGCCGTTCCAGGGCCCCCGCGGCGTCACCCCGCGCGGGCCACAGTTGCTGACCAGCGCGGTGGTGGCGAGCGCGCCCGCCTTCAGGGCGACGATGCAGTCCGCCGGCAGGTAGTCGCCGAAGCTGAACCGGAACGTCCGCGACCTCAGCGAGGTCGCATTGAAGCGATCGTCGAGCGTGATCTTCTGGTTCGGCAGCGGCGTCGTCCCCTCGACGACGAACCTGCCGCCCTCGACCGTCGCCGTCGTGACGCTGATCTGCTGGGCGGTGGCCGCACCGGAGGTCGCGACCAGAAACACCAGGGAAAGCGACGCCCCTGCCTGAAGAATGCTCGCCATGGTCTCTCACCACCCAATCAAGGTCGCCAACCGCCGTCGTCTGCTGTGGGCTTCGCGGGACAGCGATCGGCCTGCGGCGCCGCGGTCACAGCCTCAGCTGTTGTTCAGCAGCATCAGCGTCGTGTAGCTCCCGGAATTGTAGTTCAGCTTGCCGTTCTGACCGACCGCGAGGCACGGGCCGATGTCGTAGGTGCCGGGGTCGAGATTGAGCATCGCCGTGGCGGTCATGGAGTTGTTCTGCGTGGCGAGGCCGAACCAGCTGAACAGCTGGCCACGCGGATTGAGTGGCCCGGCCGGGCTCTGACGGAAGCAGACCGCCCAGATCGCCCCGTGCTGGCCGTCGGCGATCTGCCGGGCCGACATCGCGGCGACGGCGAAGATCTTCTGGCCCGCGCCGACGGTGATGGTGCGGAAGCCGGGCGTGAAGGTGTAGATGTAATCGGCGACGCCGCTGGTCTCCGACACCGATCCGTTGATCTCCCAGACATCGATGATCCCCTGCGGGCCGGTCGCGCCCGTCGGCCCCTGCGGCCCAGTGGCGCCCTGCGGTCCCTCGGGACCGATCTCGCCCTGGGGACCGGCGTCGCCGGTCGGCCCCGTCTCGCCCTGAGGGCCCTCCGGCCCGGTCGCGCCGGGGTCGCCGGCGCTGGCGAACACCTCCCAGGTCTTGCCCGCCACCGGCGTCTTGCCGGTGTTGGCGCGCTTCGCCCGCCAGCTCGAGCCGCCGAAGGTGACGAGGTCGTCGGCGACGTAGTCGTCCTCGCCGTTCCAGGGGCCGCGTGCCGTCAGGCCGCGCGGGCCGCAGTTCGCCACCACCGCCGTGGTGACGAGGGCGCCCGCCTTCAGCGCGATGATGCAGCTTGGCGGCAGGTAGTCGTCGAGGCTGAAGCGGAACGCCCGCGACCCCTTCGACTTGGCGCTGAAGGCATCGTCCAGCGTGATCTTCTGGTTCGGCTGCGGCGTCGTCCCCACGACGACGAGCTTGCCGCCCTCCACCGTCGCCGTCGTCACGCTGATCTGCTGGGCGGCGGCTGCAGTCGTCGCGGCGGCCATGAGCGCGAACGAGAGCGCGGCGCGAACACCTGAAATACTGAACATGGAATACACCACCGGATAAAATCGAGCAGCGGCAGTCTGTCCGCGCGCCCTGTTGAAGTCCATCCACCCGCAAAAGTTGCTCGATCAAGATTGCGGCATCGCCGATACTTTCGGCCGTTATCCTGTCACCTGCCGATTCGCTGCCGCCGGTGCTGCCGCGGCCGCCGGATGCGACCGGGCGGCGTTTCGGTGTGGGGCACGCCGACCGCGCGCGCCCACGATCGCTGCCCGCCCGTCATGCCCGCGACCGCGGTTGGCGCGCACGAACGCGCATGCTGCGTTCCGTTTTTCGCACTGTCTCGGCCCCCGACCGCTCGCTAGCCTCGCCGCAAAGGCGGCGCGAGCCCGCCACGACAGACGATCCGGGAGGAGACCTGATGCTGCCCTTGTCCGAGGAACAGGTGCTGATGCGGCAGAGCTGCCGCGCCTTCGTCGATGACGTCGTGCTGCCGTTCATCCGGAAGAACTGGAAGGGCGAGTGGAGCATGGAGCCGGACGGCCGCCTGCCGCCGGAGATCCTCGAGGGCTGCGAGGAAATCGGCATCCGGACGCTCGGCGTGCCCGAGCGCTTCGGTGGCGTCGAGCTCGATCCGGCCACCGAGGCGCAGACCTTCGCGATCATCTCCGAGGAGATCGCCCGTGGCGATTCGGGCCTCGCCGACAAGCTGGTGCAGAACTGGAAGATCGCGGTCCTCCTGCGCACCGTCGCGCCGGAGCACCTGCAGGAGAAGTGGTTCGCCCGGCTCCTCGCCGACCCGCAGTTCCTGCTCGCCCACTGCTCCACCGAGCCGCGCGGCGCCTCCGACCGCTGGCTGCCCTACAACGTGCCCGAGGCCGCCATGACCACCCGCGCCGTCAGGGACGGCGACCATTGGGTGATCAACGGCCGCAAGCAATACATCTCCAACGGCTACGACGCCGGCCTCTATGTGGTGAACTGCAACACCAACCCCGCCGTCGGCATGCTGCAGGGGACCTCGAGCTTCCTCGTGCCGCGCGACACGCCGGGCCTCACCGTCGTGCGCTGCAACGAGACGCTCGGCTGCCGCTACATGAACAACGGCGAGCTCGTCTTCGAGGACATGCGCATCCCCGCCGACCACCTGCTGGTCGAGAACCAGGCGATCGGCCGCCTCGGGGTCTACCACCGGCCGGGCAAGATCGTGCAGGCGGCGAAGAACCTCGGCGTCGGCATGCGCTGCCTGGAGGTGGCGTCGGACTACGTGCAGACCTACGTGCAGGGCGGCCGCATCCTGATCAAGCACCAGGCGGTGGCGCTGCGCATCGCCGACATGGCGGTGCGGCTCGAAGCCGTGCGCGGCATGGTCGAGCGCGCCGCCCACGCCGTCGACACCAACGCACCGAACGCCGACGTGATGTGCAACATGGCCAAGGTGTTCGCGTCCGAAGAGGTGATGAAGGTCGCCATGCACTGCGTCGAGCTGCATGGCGGCAACGGCATGATGCTGGAGTTCGGCGTCGAGAAACTCTTCCGCGACGCCGCGATCTTCCTGCACATGGACGCGACGGTCGACATCTCGAAGTTCAAGATCGTCAAGGGGCTGTACCCGGCGACGGCGGGAAAGTACGCGGGGCCGGAGACGTAGGCGGGGAGGGCGGTTGAGCGGGGAGGGGCGGCGCCTTCCTTCGCCCGCATCGCGAGAGAAGGTGCCCGAAGGGCGGATGAGGGCGGCGCCCGAAGCGCGCCGAACCGGTCATCGCACCCCGGTGGCAAGGCCCGCGGACGCACTCACGACGGTCCTTCCGATGTCACGGGCACCGGCTAGAGTGCGAACCGATCCGCCGCCCGGCGGCCACAGGGTGGGAGGCACAGCGTGAGCGTCTATGCGATCCGGCACGGCGAGACGGAGTGGAGCCTCTCGGGGCAGCACACCGGCACCACCGACATCCCGCTCACCGACAACGGCCGCGCGCTCGCCGAGAAGCTCCGGCCCGTGCTGGCGAAGCCGCAGTTCGCCCTGGTCCTGACGAGCCCGATGCGCCGCGCCCGCGACACCTGCGAGATTGCCGGCCTCGCCGCTCGCGCCGAGGTCGATCCCGACCTGATGGAGTGGAACTACGGCGCCTATGAGGGCATCACCTCGGCCGAGATCCACAAGACCCGGCCCGGCTGGCAAGTGTTCAAGGACGGTGGCGGCCCGGGCGGCGAGAGCCCGGAGGCGGTGGCCGCGCGCGCCGACCGCGTCATCGCCCGCTCCCGCGCGGTGAAGGGCGATGTCGCGCTGTTCGCCCACGGCCACATCCTGCGCGTCGTCGCCGCCCGCTGGATCGGCCTGCCGGCGCAGGCGGGCGAGAACTTCCTGCTCGGCACCGGCACCCTCTGCATCCTTGGCGACTACCGCGGCACGCCGGCGATCGACGTCTGGAACGGCCCGCTCGCCTGACGCCTCTCCCCTTGGCCTGACGCCCACCCCTCGGTCTCGATGCCTCTCGGCCAACGACCCGCAGCGTTCCGAAAGAAGTGAGCGCCGCCCCCGGCGCGCCGGGCTATGATGCCGGCCGGGCTCGAACGATGCGCGCCATCAGGTGCGACGCGCCAGGCTGGGGAAGAAGCGTCATGGTCGAAGGTCGAATCGGGCACCTGTCCGCATTCGCGCGCACGCTGGCGCGCCCGGCATTCCTCGCCGCCGCTATGGCCACGGCGGGGCTGACGGGGGCCGCCACCGCCGCGGAGCCGCTTCCCGAGTTCATCGGCCCGATCTGCTCGACGACCGACGCCGGCGCCACGCCGGGGGCGGCGCTGTCCGCCGGGACGGCGCTCGCCTTCCTCTCCTCCGCGAGCGCACAGGAGGCGACGTCGCCGGCGCCGCAGCCGACGATCGACCCGTCCGTCCGGCCCGCCTACCGCGAGCCCGTCGTGCTGGCGAGCCAGGACGGCGTGCTCGAGGTGCGCCTGACGGCGCGCCAGAGCGAGGCGGTGCTCGACACCGTCGCCGTGCCGGTGAAGAACTTCCTGCTCTACGACTACGAGCTCGTCCGCGGCACCGCCTCGAACGGCGAGCGCACCGGCACACGGCAGTATCCGGCGCCGACGCTGCAGGTGTTTCCGGGCGAAAAGCTGATCGTCCACATGGAGAACGCGCTGTCGGGCCTCACCGTCCCCGACTTCTTCAGCCCGGCCTACACGCCGGTCGGCGGCTTCGTGCCGCTCTATCCTCCGCAGCTCGAAACCGCGCCGATCAACCTGCACACCCATGGCCTGCACGTGACGCCGAAGGGCAACGGCGACAACGTGCTGCTCCACATGCCGGCGGGTACGGCCAACAGCTACGTCTACGACATCCCGATGAATATGCCCCAGGGCCTGTACTGGTATCACCCGCATCTGCACGGGCTGACCTCGGCGCACGTCTACATGGGGCTTGCCGGCATGCTGGCGATCGGCCGTCCGGACGGCGGCCTGCCGGCGGTCAGCGAGCGCGGCCTGCCGGTGCGCTCGATGGCGCTGCAGGTGAACTACGTCGCCGGCCGCGCCCTCGGCCGCGCCGAGCTCAACAACACCTCCTGGCCGATGTGGATGAGCACCATCGAGCCGCCGAAGCCGGGCGAGCTCGAGGACGGCACCTACCGGCCGCTCCTTACGCCGACCGGCTTCGAGGACTGGAAGCCCGGCTCGAAGAGCTTCACCGTCTGGTATGCCGGGCCGCTGTCGATCAACAACAAGCGCGCCTTCTTCTCCTACATCCCGAGCAACCTGCAGCGCTTCACCGCCTCCGGCGACGACCGCAGCCTCGACGTGCCGCCCGATCCGGCACTGCCCGACCACGCGCGCGACGTGCAGTTCACGGTGAACGGCCAGTTCCAGCCGGTTCTGAAGGCGAAGCCCGGCCAGACCGAGATCTGGGTGCTTGCCAACATCTCCGACCTCGCCTACATCACCGTCTGCCTCACCGAGACCGCCACCGGCCGCCACCCGCCGATCGCCATCGTCGGTCAGGACGGCAACCCCTATCCTGCGGTCCACACCCCGCCGATCGAGGGCGGCACGCGCCTCGTCATCCCGCCGGCGAGCCGTTTCGCCATCGCGGTGACGATGCCGGCGGAGGGCG
>CAMDHY010000132.1 GCA_945898215.1 Pseudoxanthobacter soli DSM 19599
GAGCCGGCCGCCGAGGCGCTCGCCAGCTTCTACGAGGCGAACAAGGCGCAGTTCCGCGCACCGGAGTACCGGACCTTCGCCGTCATGGTCGTCGATCCGCAGACGATGGCCGACCCCTCGACCGTCAGCGACGACGAGGCCCGCGTCGCCTACGACCGCGCGACTGGCCGCTTCGGCACGCCGGAGAAGCGCCGCGTCGAACAGATCGTCTTCCCGGACCGTGCCGCCGCCGACGCTGCCGTGGCGTCGCTCGCCGCCGGCACCGCCATCGACGCGATCCTCGCCGAACGCGGCTTGAAGCCCGGCGACGCCGACCTCGGCCTCGTCACGCGGACCGATCTCGTCGATGCTGCCGTCGCCGACGCGGCCTTCTCGATGGCGCAGGGCGAGACGCGGGTCGTCGACGGCCGCTTCGGACCGGTGCTCCTGCGCGTCACCGAGATCGCGCCGAGCGCCCGCCAGCCCTTCGACGAGGTGAAGGACACGCTGAAGCAGGAGATCGCCGTCGAGCGCGCCACGTCCGAAGTGGCGACCCTCTACGACGACATCGAGGACGCCCGCGCCGGCGGCTCGACGCTCGCCGAGATCGGCGAGCGCTTCAAGATCCCGCTGCAGACGGTTCAGGCCGTCGACGCCGAAGGCGCGGCCGCCGACGGCACGAAGCCTGCCGTTCCCGGTGGCACCGCCGTGCTCGCGGGCGCCTTCGAGGCCGACCCCGGCACAGAGCCCGATCCCGTGCAGATCGACCGCCGCGGCTTCGCCTGGTTCGAGGTGTCGGACGTCGTCGCTGCCCGCGACCGCACCCTCGACGAGGTCCGCGACCGCGTCGTCGCGGCGTGGCGCGAGGCGGAGACCGCCATCGCCCTCGACAAGCTCGCGACCGACGTCGCCGGCCGCATTCGCGGCGGCGAGGCGATCGACGCCGCCGCCACCACGCTCGGTGTCACGGTCGCGACGTCGGCGCCCTTCAAGCGCGGCGGCACCGTCGAGGGGCTCACGGCGCAGGCCGTCGCCGCCGCCTTCGGTGGTGGCACGGGCACGGTCGCGACGGCACCGGCGGCGGATGGTGGCCGCACCGTGCTCGTCGTCGACCAGATCACCGAGCCCGCCTTCTTCGCCGAAACGCCGGAAATGTCCGAGCTCGGCGGCGAGCTCTCGCGTGCCATCGGCAACTCGCTCCTGACCGACTACGTCACCGAGATGGAGCGGACCCTCGGGGTCGCGGTGAACCAGCAGGCGTTCTCGGCGGTCGTCGGCCTCGACCGCGACACCGGGTCCTGAGCGGCCCTGAGTCGATGAGCGATCTCAAGCCCTTCATCGCGAAGGTCGCCACGGGCCGGCCGCTCGAGCGCGCCGAGGCCGAGGCCGCCTTCGACGTGGTGATGTCCGGTGCCGCGACGCCGGCGCAGATCGGCGGCCTCTTGATGGCGCTGCGCGTGCGCGGCGAGACGGTCGACGAGATCGCCGGTGCCGTCACGGTGATGCGCGCAAAGATGCTGACGGTGGAGGCTCCGGCCGACGCCGTCGACGTCGTCGGCACCGGTGGCGACGGCGCCGGCAGCTACAACGTCTCGACCTGCTCGGCTTTCGTCGTCGCCGCCTGCGGCGTTCCCGTCGCCAAGCACGGCAACCGCGCGCTGTCCTCGAAGTCCGGTGCCGCCGACGTGCTGGCGGCGCTCGGCGTGCGCATCGAGCTGCCGCCGGCGCGGATCTCGCGCTGCATCGAAGAAGCCGGCCTCGGCTTCATGTTCGCCCCCGCCCATCACGCGGCGATGAAGCACGTCGGGCCGGCGCGCGTCGAGCTCGGCACCCGCACCCTCTTCAACCTGCTCGGCCCGCTGTCGAACCCCGCGGGCGTGCGCCGCCAGATGGTCGGCGTCTTCGACGCCGCCTGGGTCGAGCCGATCGCCCATGTGCTCGCGACCCTCGGCTCCGAGCGCGCCTGGGTCGTGCACGGCGCCGACGGCCTCGACGAGATCTCCAACACCGGTCCGACCAAGGTCGCCGAACTGCGCGACGGCACCGTCCGCAGCTTCGAGGTGACGCCCGAGGAGGTCGGCCTGCCCCGCGTCTCGATCGACGCCCTGAAGGGCGGCGACGGCGCGGCGAACGCCGCCGCGCTCGCCGCCGTGCTCGACGGTTTCCCCGGCGCCTATCGCGACATCGTGCTGATGAACGCCGGCGCAACCCTCGTCGTCGCCGGCCGTGCCGAGAGCCTCTCGGAAGGCGTCGCGCAGGCGGCGCAGGCGATCGATTCCGGCGGCGCGCGCGCCCGCCTCGACCTGCTCGTGCAGGTCTCCAACGCGGAGTGAGCGCGATGGCCGTCACCGACACCATCGACGTCCTGGAGAAGATCGGGCGCTACAAGCGCGACGAGATCGCCGCCGCCAAGGCCGCCGTGCCGGAGGCGGAGATCCGCCGCCGCGCCGCCGCCGCCTCGCCGCCGCGCGGTTTCCTCGCCGCGCTGGAAGCGAAGATCGCCGCCGGCCACACGGCGCTGATCGCCGAGATCAAGAAGGCGAGCCCATCGAAGGGCCTGATCCGCGCCGACTTCGACCCGCCGTCGCTCGCCCGCGCCTACGAGGCGGGTGGCGCCGCCTGCCTGTCGGTGCTGACCGACGGACCGTCCTTCCAAGGCCGGCCAGAGTTCCTCGAAGCGGCCCGCGACGAGGTCTCTTTGCCCTGTCTCCGCAAGGACTTCCTCTACGAGCCTTACCAGGTCTATGAGGCCCGGGCCTGGGATGCCGACTGTATCCTGGTCATCATGGCGTCGCTCGACGACGACGCGGCCCGCGCCCTCACCGACACCGCGATCGAGCTCGGGATGGACGTCCTTGTCGAAGTCCACGACGAGCGCGAGCTCGACCGGGCGCTGGCGCTGCCGGCCCGGATGATCGGCATCAACAACCGCAACCTGCGCACCTTCGAGACGAGCCTCGAGACGAGCGAGCGACTTGCGCCGCGGGTGCCGGCCGACCGGCTGATCGTCGGCGAATCCGGCATCTTCACCGCCGCCGACGTCGCGCGGCTCGCCGCCGTCGGCATCCCGGCGGTCCTCGTCGGCGAGAGCCTGATGCGGCAGGCGGACGTGACGGCGGCGACGCGCATCCTGCTCGCCCCGGCCTGAGCGCCATGTCCAGCGAGCCCAAGCTCACCCACCTCGACGACACCGGCGCCGCCCGCATGGTCGACGTCTCCGACAAGGACGTGACGAGCCGCGTCGCCGTGGCGCTCGGCGCCGTGCGAATGCTCCCCGCGACGCTCGCCCTCATCACTTCCGGGGCCGCCAACAAGGGTGACGTGATCGCCACCGCCCGCATCGCCGGCATCATGGCGGCCAAGCACACCCACGATCTGATCCCGCTCTGCCACCCGCTGGCGCTGCAGTCGGTCAAGGTCGAGATTGCCGCTGATGAGGCGCTGCCCGGCCTGCGCGTCACCGCCACCGCCAAGGTCACCGGCCGCACCGGCGTCGAGATGGAGGCCCTCACCGCGGCCTCCGTCGCGTGCCTGACGATCTACGACATGGCCAAGGCCGTCGACCGCGGCATGGTCATCGAGGGAATCCGGCTTGCCGCCAAGAGCGGCGGTCGCTCCGGCGACTGGCGCGCCGACGAGGCCGGCGAGCCGTGAGCGCATCCCCCCTGCTGCCGGTCGACGAGGCGCTCGCCCGCATCCTCGCCCACGCCGATCCGGTCGGCGCAGAGACGGTGCCGGTCGAGCGGGCCGCCGGGCGCGTGCTCGCCGCCGATCTCGTGGCCGCCCGCACACAGCCGCCCTTCCCGTCCTCGGCGATGGACGGCTACGCCGTGCGCGGCATCGACGTGATCGAGGTCGGCCGGCGCCTCACCGTCATCGGTACCTCCGTCGCCGGCCGCGCCTTCGACGGTGCCGTCGCCGCCGGCGAAGCGGTGCGCATCTTCACCGGCGCCCCGGTGCCGGCGGGCGCCGAAACCGTCCTCATCCAGGAGGACGCCCGCGTCGTCGAAGACGGCGTCATCGAGGTCACCGAGGCGGGTACGCCGGGCCGCCACGTCCGCGCCGCCGGCCTCGACTTCCGCGAGGGCGACGTGCTGGTGCGCGCCGGCACGGTGCTCGATTTCCGCCACGCCTCGCTCGCGGCGGCGATGAACCATGCCACCGTCGCGGTCGTCCGACGGCCGCGGGTGGCGATTCTCGCCACCGGCGACGAGCTGGTGTTGCCTGGGGAGAGCCCCGGCCCCGACCAGATCATCGCCTCCAACCACATCGGCGTCGCCGCCCTGGTGGAGCGCAGCGGCGGCGAGGCCGTCTTCCTCGGCATCGCACCGGACCTCACCGAAGCGATCGCGAGCGCCGTCCGGCGCGCCGCCGACGACGGCAGCGACGTTCTGATCACCCTCGGCGGCGCCTCCGTCGGCGAGCACGACCTCGTCCGCGACGCCTTCGGGCTGGAGGGCCTGGTCCTCGACTTCTGGAAGATCGCCATGCGGCCGGGCAAGCCGCTGATGTTCGGCCGGCTCGGGCCGATGCACGTGCTGGGTCTGCCCGGCAACCCGGTCTCGAGCCTCGTCTGCGGCCTTGTCTTCCTGGAGCCGCTGGTGCGGGCGCTCGCCGGCCGTGGCGCTGCGCCGGTGGCGACGGAGCCTGCCGTCCTCGGTGCCGCGATGGCGAAGAACGACGTCCGCCGCGACTATGTCCGCGCGGCGCTTACCCACGACGGCGACCGCCTCGTCGCGACGCCTGCACGGGTGCAGGATTCCTCGATGATCTCGGTTCTCGCCGCCGCCGGCTGCCTGATCATCCGCGAGCCCGGCGAACCCGCCGCAGCAGCGGGCGAGGCCTGCCGGATCATCCAGTTCTGAACGTGCGCCTCGCAGCCGTGCGGCGTGCATCCGCGCGCGACCTCGGTTAGAACGCCCCCAAACCGAAACCGACCGCGCGCGGAGTACCGCCATGACCGTCCACGACCTGCCGACCGCGGCGCCCCGCCACGTCTCGCTCTTGCCGCTCGGACCCGACGTGACCGTCTACCGCAAGCTGACGAGCGAACACGTCCGCGTCGAGACGGCGTTGGGCGAAGAGGTCGTGGTCGTCGCGGCCGAGGGCCTCAGGCTGCTCGCCGAACAGGCGCTGGCCGACATCAACCACCTGCTGCGGCCCTCGCACCTCGCGCAGCTGGCAAAGATCCTCGACGACCCGGAGGCCACCGACAACGACAAGTTCGTCGCCTTCGACCTCCTGAAGAACGCCAACATCGCCGCCGGCGGCGTCCTGCCGATGTGCCAGGACACCGGCACGGCGATCGTGCTGGCCAAGAAGGGTCGCCGCATCTGGACCGACGGCAGCGACGAGGCGATGCTCGCTGCCGGCATCCGCGACGCCTATTTCAAGCGCAATTTGCGCTACAGCCAGCTCGCGCCGATCTCGATGTTCGAGGAGAAGAACACCCGCACCAACCTGCCGGCGCAGATCGACATCTTTGCCGAGGGCGACGACGCCTACAAGTTCCTGTTCATGGCGAAGGGCGGCGGCTCGGCCAACAAGACCTTCCTGTTCCAGGGCGTCCCCTCCCTCCTGACGAAGGACCGCCTCGCGGCCTTCCTGAAGGAAAAGATCCTGACGCTCGGCACCGCCGCCTGCCCGCCCTACCACCTCGCCGTCGTCATCGGCGGCCTGTCGGCCGAGCAGACGCTGAAGACCGTGAAGCTCGCCTCCGCCCGTTATCTCGACGGCCTGCCGACGTCGGGCTCCGAGGACGGTCACGCCTTCCGCGACCTCGAAATGGAGGCCGAGATCCACGCCATGACGCAGGCGCTCGGCGTCGGCGCGCAGTTCGGCGGCAAGTATTTCTGCCACGATGTCCGCGTCATCCGCCTGCCCCGCCACGGCGCCAGCCTGCCGATCGGCCTCGGCGTCTCCTGCTCGGCCGACCGCCAGGCGACCGCCAAGATCACCCGCGACGGCATCTATCTCGAGCAGCTCGAGGCCAATCCGGCCCGCTTCCTGCCGGAGATCGACGACAGCCACCTCGGCGACGGCGTCGTCCACATCGACCTGACGCGGCCGATGCCGGAGATCCTCGCCGAGCTGACGAAGCACCCGATCCGCACGCGCCTGTCGCTCACCGGCCCGCTGATCGTCGCCCGCGACCTCGCCCACGGCAAGCTGCGCGAGCGGCTGGAGCGCGGCGAGCCGCTGCCGGACTACTTCAAGAACCACCCGATCTACTATGCCGGCCCGGCGAAGACGCCGGAGGGCTACGCCTCCGGCTCGTTCGGCCCGACGACAGCCGGCCGCATGGACGCCTTCGTCGACCAGTTCCAGGCCGCCGGCGGCTCGATGGTGATGTTAGCCAAGGGCAACCGCTCGTCCGCGGTGCGCGACGCCTGCCAGAAGCACGGCGGCTTCTATCTTGGCTCGATCGGCGGCCCCGCCGCGCGGCTTGCACAGGACTGCATCAAGCACGTCGAGGTGGTGGAGTATGCCGAGCTCGGCATGGAGGCCATCTGGCGGATCGACGTCGTCGACTTCCCCGCCTTCGTCGTCGTCGACGACAAGGGTAATGATTTCTTCAAAGAACTGAATCTCGGCTGACGATTCGTCGCGCCTTGCTGGCCCGGCGCGGCCGAAAACGTTGCAGACGAGGCACAGTGGCGGAGTTTCCCCGCTCTCCGGCCAGGTCGCGCCACCCTTCCGCTTGCGGGCGCCGGAACGCCCCTTCATTGCTTCGAGTTGACGGGAAGTTGGCTGGCCTGTGGCGACGACATGTCGTTTTCTCGCCGGGTCGCTTCCTCGATCGTGTTCGGTTCCAGCGGATGAAGGGCGCACGATGCGCAAGATGATTTCGGCGGTAGCGGCGATCGCCGCGGCCATGACGAGCGGGTCCGCCTACGCCCAGGGTCCCCTGGCGGCGCTGCGGGCCTATGAGCAGAACGGCGGCTACGAAGGCCACAAGGCCGGTGCCGGCGGCAAATCGTGGGCTCGCATCCCGCGCGAGGAGGTCGACTTCCCGGGCAACTACAAGGCCGGCACGGTCGTCGTGAACACGACCGAGCGTCGGCTCTATCTCGTGCTCGGCGACGGCAAGGCGCTGAAGTACGGCATCGGCGTCGGCCGGCCGGGCTTCGAGTGGGCCGGCACGCACCGCGTCACCCGCAAGGCCGAGTGGCCGGGCTGGACGCCGCCGCCGCCGATGCGCAAGCGCCAGCCGGACCTGCCGCAGCACGTTCCGGGTGGCCCGAACAACCCGCTCGGCGCCCGCGCCATGTATCTCGGCTCCTCCTGGTACCGCATCCACGGCTCCAACGAGCCCTGGACGATCGGCCAGGCGGTCTCCTCTGGCTGCTTCCGCATGACCAACGAGGACGTCATCGACCTCTACGAGCGCGTCAAGGTCGGCGCCCAGGTCGTCGTCGTCCGCTGATCCCATTCCGGGACCGATCGTGACGGGCCGGCCGCGAGGCCGGCCCGTTCGCGTTTGGGGTTCCTCGCTGGAACCTCCCGTGCGGCGAGCGGATGGGCTAGAAGCGGGCGAGCCGGCGCTGGCCTGATCTGCCGCGCCACCACGCAACGATAAGGATACAAGCATGCGTGCAGCTCTCAGCGAGGCGCTGAAGACGGCGATGAAGGCCGGCGAAAAGCGCCGGGTCTCGACAATTCGAATGGTCCAGGCCGCCATCAAGGACAAGGACATCGAGGCGCGCGGTGCCGGTCGCGAGACCGCCAGCGAGGCCGAAATCCTCTCGCTCCTTCAGAAGATGATCAAGCAGCGTCAGGAATCGGCCACCGTCTACGAGGGCGCAGGCCGGCCCGAACTCGCTGCCCAGGAGCGCGAGGAGATGGCGATCATCGCCGAATTCCAGCCGCAGCAGCTGGATGAGGCGGAGACGGCCGCCGCGGTCGCCGCCGCCGTCGCTGAGACCGGTGCAGCGGGCCCGCAGGACATGGGCAAGGTGATCGCGTCTCTGCGCGCCGCCTACGCCGGCCGCATGGACTTCGGCAAGGTCTCCGGGCTCGTGAAGGCAGCGCTGACGCGCTGAGCCGGCGTCGGCGACAGAGCTAGAGGTTCGAGGGGGGCGCGGTCGTTGGGTGCGCTGGCGGGCATTCGCCGCGAGATCGACGGGGCGGCGCTCCTCTGGGGTGTCGCACTCGTCGCGCCCTTCACGCTCGTCGCTCTCGTCGGCGGTGATCCCCTCGTCCTGAAGCTCGGCTTCCTCGCCGTCTGCCTGCTGATCCCCGCCTACAAGCTCGGCCTGCCGCCGCTCGCGACGCTCCTCCATGCGCTCGCCACCGTCGCCGCCTGCGCGCTGCTGTTTGCCGCCGGGGCCCAGCCCGTCGTCTTCGTCGTCGCAAGCGCCGTCACTGCCATCGCCACGATCTGGGTGACACGCTACGGCGCACGGCTGCGCACGCTCGGCTCGTTCTTCTTCATCCCCGCCCTCTACCTCGCCTGCGAGCTGCGCGAGCTGCCCGACGGCGCGCAGGAGCTCGGCCGGCTCGTGCTGCTGTCGCCGATCGCGGCCGCCGCGGTGATCGCCATCGGGATCGCCCGTCGACGGCTGGCGGGCGAGCGGTCGAGCCCCTCCTCCGAACGGTCGCTGGAGGCTTCGCTGCTGCGGGGTGTCCGGCGGGGCGACGGTGAGGGACGCTGGGCGACCCACGCCATCGCGGTCTTCGTCGCCGTGCTGGTGGCAGCCGCCCTCGTCGAGATCCTGAGGGTTGGCGAGCCGCAGTGGGTGATCTGGTCGTCCGTCAGCGTCGTCACCGGCGACCGGCGCGAGGCGATCGGCAAGCTCGGGGTGCGCAGCGTGGGCGTCCTCGTCGGCGCGCCGCTGGGCCTCGCCACCGGCTGGCTGCTGCCGCAGACGCAGCTCGTCTACTCGCTCGCCCTGATCGCGCTTTTGATGACGCTGGTCGCCATCCCGCGCTATCCGCTCGCCTTCACGCTGCGCTGCTTCTTCACCGGGCTCGCCGCCGTGGCGGCGGGCGGTACGGCGGCGATCGCCGAGAGCCGGGTGGAGAACGTCATCCTCGGCGGCGTCATCGGCGTGCTCGCCCTTCTCGTCGTCAGCGCGCTACGCCGCGAGCCGCCGCACGCCCCCTGATGCTCAGCGGTCGCGCGTCAGCCCCTTGGCCGCGAGCTCCGTCAGGTAGGCCGACCACAGCGCCTCGCGGTCGGCGCCGAGGCGGCGCAGGTAGCCCCAGGTGAAGATGCCGGAGCCGTGGCCGTCGCTGAACTGCAGGCGGACCGCATAGTTGCCGACCGGCTCGACGGCCTTGATCTCCACGTCGCGCTTGCCGCCGACGGTGATGCGCTCGGCCGCCGAGTGCCCCTGCACCTCGGCCGAGGGCGACATCACCCGCAGCATTTCGGCGGGAATCTCGAAGGCGGCGCCGTCGTCATAGGTGACCGCCAGCGTGCGGTGTCCGCTCTTCAACCGGATCTCCACCGGCCAGCTCTGCTCGTCCACCATCGGGCTTTCCCCTTGCCGTGCCGCCGCCGAATGGCAATATCAGCGCAAGGGCGGCGGGCCAACCGCTGAGGGCGATGGTTCTATCGCCGCGGGAGTGAAGCAGGATGCTGCGAGAAGGCGACATCAGCCCCGGCCGCACCGCTGTGCCGAACGGCCGAGCCCCCGCTCCGAGCCTGGTTGATCCGTTCGGCCGGGCCATCACCTACCTGCGCGTCTCCGTCACCGACCGTTGCGACTTCCGCTGCGTCTACTGCATGTCGGAGGACATGGCGTTCCTGCCGAAGCGGGACCTGTTGACGCTGGAAGAGCTCGACCGCCTCTGCTCCGCCTTCGTGGCCCAGGGCGTGCGCAAGCTGCGCATCACCGGCGGCGAGCCGCTGGTGCGCAAGAACGTCATGAGCCTGTTCCGCGCCCTCGGCCGCCACCTCGCCACCGGCGCGCTCGAAGAACTGACGCTCACCACCAACGGCTCGCAGCTCGGCAAGTACGCCGCCGAACTCGCCGAGATCGGCGTGCGCCGCGTCAACGTCTCGATCGACACCCTCGACCGCGACAAGGTCCGGGCCATCACGCGCTGGGGCGACCTCGACCGGGTGCTGGAGGGCGTCGCCGCCGCCGAGGCCGCCGGGCTCCAGATCAAGATCAACGCGGTCGCGCTCAAGGACGTCAACGAGCACGAGATCGAGCACCTGATGACCTGGTGCCACGGCCGCGGTTACGACCTGACGCTCATCGAGACGATGCCGCTGGGCGAGATCGGCGACGACCGCACTGACCAGTACCTGCCGCTGAACACGGTGCGGGCGCGGCTCGCCGAAAAGTTCACGCTGGGGGAGATCCCCTACCGCACCGGCGGGCCGGCGCGTTACGTCCGCGTCGCCGAGACCGGTGGCCGGCTCGGCCTGATCACGCCGATGACCCACAATTTCTGCGAATCCTGCAACCGCGTCCGCGTCACCTGCACCGGCACCCTCTACATGTGCCTCGGCCAGGAGGATGCCGCCGACCTGCGCGCGCCGCTGCGAGCCTCGGAGGGCGACAATCTGCTTAACGCCGCCATCACCGCGGCGATCGCCCGCAAGCCGAAGGGCCACGACTTCGTCATCGCCCGCGCCGGCGGCCCCTCCGTCTCCCGCCACATGTCGGTGACCGGCGGCTGACCGCCGCCCGTCCGTCTCCACCGCCGGCCACCGGCGCCACCCGATCGAGAGCCCGATGAATTCTCCGTCGCCGGTGGCGATTGCCGCCCCGCCGATCGCCGTGCTCGTCGCCATTGCGGCACTGCAGCCGGTCGGCATCAACATGTTCATGCCGGCGATCCCCGCTATGCGGGTCGACCTCGACACCGATACGACGACGGTCCAGCTCGCCATCTCGCTCTATCTCGCCGCCACCGCCGTCGGCATGCTGGTACACGGCCCCCTGTCCGACCGCTACGGCCGACGGCCGGTGCTGCTGGTCGGGCTCGTCCTCTACATCCTCGGCAGCCTCGTCTGCGTCTTCGCGCCGACGATCGAGGTCCTGCTCGTCGCCCGCGTCGTCCAGGCGTTCGGCTCCAGCGCCGGCATGACGCTGTCGCGCGCCATCGTCCGCGACTGCTTCGACCGCGAGCGCTCGGCCAGCATGATCGGCTACGTCACGATGGGCATGGCGATCGCCCCGGCGATCTCGCCCGGCATCGGCGGCGTGCTCAGCGAGGTCTTCGACTGGCGGGCGACGTTCGCGGCGATGTGCGTGTTCGGCGTTGGCACGTTCGTGTTCGCTCTCATGTTCCTGCACGAGACGAACCCGCGCGCCGGCACGCCGATCCGGGTGGGCGCGATGCTGCGCTCGTTCGGGTCGCTGCTCGCCATACCCGCCTTCTGGAAGTTCTCCGGCACCGCGGCACTTGCCTCGGCGGTGTTCTTCGCCTTCATCGGCGGCGCGCCGCACATCGCTCCGACGGTGCTCGGCATCTCGCCGGCGGTCTACGGCGCCTACTCGGCGCTGCTGTCGATCGGCTACATCATCGGCAACTTCCTGTCCGGCCGCTATGCCGCGCGCGTCGGCATCCCGCGGATGATCCACCTCGGCAACCTGATCGCCTTCGCCGCGCTGCCGCTGATGGGCCTCGCCGCGGTCCTTGGGGCGAACCAGCCGATCTGGTTCTTCGGAGCGATGGTCCTCGTCTCGATCGGCAACGGCGTCTGCCTGCCGAGTGCGATCGCGGGTGC
>CAMDHY010000133.1 GCA_945898215.1 Pseudoxanthobacter soli DSM 19599
CACGCCCCGGATGCCGCGTTGCCGCCGCATTTCCTCTCTTCGGTGGCCGCGGCGACGCAGAGAGGTCGAGCGAGAGGAAAGAATGGGGGGACACCGCCTTTTCCGGCGATGGCCTGCGGCTCGGCGTGGCCGCCTCGCGCCTCGCGCGCTCTGTCTCGCCGCTGCCGTGGCAGCGGCAGCCGCGACGCTCGCCGCTGCCCCGGCGGTGGCACAGTCTTCCGGCTCGGTGCCGATCGTGCGCGACGCCGAGACCGAGGAACTGCTGCGGGACTACCTCTCCCCGATCCTGAAGGTCGCCGGCCTGCCGTCCGGCACCACCGAGGTGGTGCTCATCAACAGGCGCGACTTCAACGCCTTCGTCGTCGACAGCCGCCGCATCTTCATCAACGTCGGCGTCATCACGACCTCCGAGACGCCCAACGAGGTGATCGGCGTCCTCGCCCACGAGACGGGCCACATCGCCGGCGGCCACCTCGTACGCATGCGCGACGCGATGGCGAAAGCGCAGACGATGGCGGCGATCGGCATGATCCTCGGCATCGGCGCGATGGCCGTCGGCGTCGGCTCGGGCAGCGCCGAGATGGGCCAGGCCGGCATCGGCGTGGTCGGCGCCGGCATGCAGACGGCGCAGCGCAGCTTCCTCGCCTACCAGCGCGGCGAAGAGGAATCCGCCGATCGCGCCGCCCTGAAATATCTCGAGAAGACCAAGCAGTCCGCCAAGGGCATGCTGCGCGTGTTCGAGGGCTTCGCCGACGAGCAGCTGCTGTCGGCCCGCTTCACCGACCCCTACGCCCAGAGCCACCCGATGCCGCGCGATCGCATCGCCCAGCTCGAGGAGAGGGCGCGCAAGAGCCCCTATTTCGACGCCGCCGATCCGCCGGCGCTGCAGGCGCGCCACGACCTCGTGCGCGCCAAGCTGATCGCCTTCACCGAAGCCCCCGCCTCGATCGCCCGCCGCTACCCGGCGACCGATCAGAGCCTTCCAGCGCGATACGCCCGCGCCGTCCTCGCCCATCGCATCCGCGACCCGCAGGCGACGCATCGCGAGCTGGACGCCCTCATCAAGGCACAGCCCGGCAACGCTTTTTTCTGGGAGCTGAAGGGCCAGGCGCTGCTGGAGAGCGGTCGGCCGAAGGAAGCCGTCGCGGCGCTCCAGAAGGCCGTCGCGCTCGCGCCGGACGCGGCGCTCATCCGCACGCTGCTCGGCGAGGCGATGGTGGCGACCGGGGAACGATCGCTCGCCGACGAGGCCGTCGGCCACCTCAACCGCGGGCTCGTCCACGATTCGATGGGCGGCGTTTCCTACCGCCAGCTCGCCACCGCCTACGCCCAGCGCGGCGAGATCGGCATGGCCGACCTCGCCACCGCCCGCGGCCTGATGGCCGAGGGCAACGTCGATGCGGCCCGACGCTACGCCGCCCGCGCCCAGACGAAACTGAAACCCGGCTCCCCCGCGTGGCTTCAAGCCGACGACATCGTGTCGTATAAGCCATGATCTCCGCGGAGCCGGCACGGTCCCCGGCCTCCGCATGTCGCTTTGGACCGACGGAACACTTCATCATGCGCGCATTCATGGCAGCCGTCGGCGCCATCGTCCTGGCCGCCGGTACGGCGCTCGCCCTCGCCGCCCCCGCAGCCTCCCAGACCGCCGACACGCCGGCGCCTCTCGACCGCGCCACCGTCGAGACCATCGTGCGCGAGTATCTTCTGGCCAACCCGGAAATCCTGCAGGAGGCCTTCACGGCGCTCGAGCGCAAGCAGGCCGCCGCGCAAGAGGCGCAGCGCGTCGCCGCCATCACCGAGCAGCGTGACGTCATCTTCAATTCGACGCGCCAGGTCGTTCTCGGCAACAAGGAGGGCGACGTCACCCTCGTCGAGTTCTTCGACTACAACTGCGGCTACTGCAAGCGCGCGATGGGTGACCTCGTTCGCCTGCTGAAGGAGCATCCGGATCTGCGCGTCGTGCTGAAGGAGTTCCCGGTGCTCGGCCGCGGCTCCACCGAGGCGGCGCAGGTCGCGATCGCCGTGAACGAGGTCGCTCCCGAGCGCTATCTCGACTTCCACCTGGCGCTGCTGAGCCATGAAGGCCCCATCGACCGTGCCGCCGCCCTCGACGTCGTCGAGAAGCTCGGCCTGCCGCTCGACAAGGTCTCGGAAGTGATGGCCGGCCCCGTCGTCTCCGAGACGATCGAAGAGGTCTACAGCCTCGCCAACGCCCTCGGCATCAACGGCACGCCGTCCTACGTCATCGGCGACAAGGTGCTCGTCGGCGCCGTCGGTTACGACACCCTCGCCGCCGATGTGGAGGACGCCTGTTCCGGGACGACCAGTTGCTGATCCGTCGTTCACACTCACGACGCACGCAAGCCCCTATAAGCGGCGCACCCGAGGCCGGCCCGCCGGGCCGTGCCTCGCGTCATGCCCATAGAACCAGCGCGGCGTCGGATGGCTATCTCGGTCCTCGTCCTCAACGGCCCCAATCTCAACCTGCTCGGCCTGCGTGAGCCGGGCATCTACGGCAGCGCGACGCTCGCCGACATCGAGGAGCTCTGCCGCGTCACCGGCGAGCGCCTCGATCTCGAGGTGGACTTCCGCCAGTCGAACCACGAGGGCGTGCTGGTCGACTACATCCACGCCGCCCGCACGACGGCGCGCGGCATCGCCATCAATGCCGGCGCCTATACCCATACGTCGATCGCCCTCCACGACGCGATCCGCGCCGTGGCGCTGCCGACCGTCGAGTTGCATCTGTCGAATGTGCACGCTCGCGAAAGCTTTCGGCACCATTCTTACCTCGCACCGGCTGCGACGGGTGTGATCTGCGGGTTCGGTCCCCGCAGCTATGTGCTCGCGCTGGAAGCGCTCGCCGGCCTTCTCGCCGGCTGACCTGCGCCGACTGACAGAGAGATCCATGTCCAACGCCAAGCCCACCATCGATTCGGCCCTCATCCGCGAACTCGCAGACCTCCTGAAGGAGACCGAGCTCACCGAGATCGAGGTCGAGCAGCCGAACCTGCGCATCCGCGTCTCACGCGCCGCGCCGATGGCCGCGGCCGCCGTCGCGGTGCCCGCCGCCGCGGCGGCACCCGTCGCGCTCGCCCCCGTGGCGGTCGATGCGCACCATCACCCCGGCGCGGTGAAGTCGCCGATGGTCGGCACCGCCTATCGCGGGCCGGAACCTTCGGCGAAGCCCTTCATCGAGGTCGGCGACCGCGTCGTCGTCGGCCAGACGCTGCTCATCGTCGAGGCGATGAAGACGATGAATCAGATCCCGGCCACGACGGCCGGCACGGTGACTGCCATCCTCGTCGAGGACGGCCAGCCCGTGGAGTACGGTGAGCCGCTGGTCATCATCGAATGACGATGTTCTCGAAGATCCTGATCGCCAACCGCGGCGAGATCGCGCTCCGCGTCCTGCGCGCCTGCAAGGAGCTCGGCATCGCCACCGTCGCGGTGCACTCCACCGCCGACGCCGACGCCATGCACGTGCGCCTCGCCGACGAGAGCGTCTGCATCGGGCCGCCGCCCGCCCGCGACAGCTACCTCAACATCCCCTCTCTCCTGGCGGCGTGCGAGATCACCGGCGCCGATGCGGTGCATCCGGGCTACGGCTTCCTGTCAGAGAACGCCCGCTTCGCCGACATCCTCGCCGCCCACGGCATCGCCTTCATCGGTCCCTCGCCCGAGCACATCCGCATCATGGGCGACAAGATCGAGGCGAAACGCACCGCGATCCAGCTCGGCATCCCCGTCGTTCCCGGCTCCGACGGCGCCGTGACGTCCGAGGTCGAGGCGCGCCGCATCGCCGCCGACATCGGCTATCCCGTGCTGATCAAGGCCTCGGCCGGCGGCGGCGGCCGCGGCATGAAGGTGGCCCACACGCCCGACGACCTCGAGATCGCCCTCGGCACGGCCCGCTCCGAGGCGAAGGCCGCCTTCGGCGACGACGCCGTCTACATCGAGAAGTATCTCGCCAAGCCGCGTCACATCGAGATCCAGGTGCTCGGCGACGGCAACGGCGACGCCGTCCACCTCGGCGAACGCGACTGCTCGCTGCAGCGTCGTCACCAGAAGGTGTGGGAAGAGGCGCTGTCGCCCGCCCTCAACGACAGCCAGCGCCAGGAAATCGGCGAGACCGTCGCGGCCGCCATGCGCAAGCTGCGTTATTCCGGCGCCGGCACGGTCGAGTTCCTCTACGAGGACGGCGAGTTCTACTTCATCGAGATGAACACGCGGCTGCAGGTCGAGCACCCGGTGACGGAGATGATCACCGGCATCGACGTCGTCAACGAGCAGATCCGCGTCGCCTCCGGCTCGCCGCTGTCGATGCGCCAGTCCGACATCACCTTCAACGGCCACGCCATCGAGTGCCGCATCAACGCCGAGGACCCGCGCACCTTTGCCCCCTCCCCCGGCAGGATCTCCTACTTCCATCCGCCTGGCGGCCTCGGCGTGCGCGTCGATTCCGGCGTCTATCAGGGCTATGTCATTCCGCCGCACTACGACAGCCTGATCGGCAAGCTGATCGTGCACGGCCGCAACCGCGTCGAGTGCATGATGCGGCTTCGGCGCTGCCTCGACGAATTCGTGGTCGACGGTATCCGCTCGACGATCCCGCTGTTCCGCGCCCTCGTCGACGATCCGGACATCGCCAACGGCGTATACGACATTCACTGGCTGGAGAACTGGCTCGGCTCGCACGCGTGAGCGGAGCGGCTCCGACGGCCGCCAGACGGCGGAAGACGATGACCGGCAAGAACGACGTCGTCCTCGAGATCACGCCCCAGGTGCTGCTGAAGGCCTATGCCTGCGGCATCTTCCCGATGGCCGAATCGGCCGACGATCCAGGGCTCTACTGGATCGAGCCGGACCGCCGCGGCATCATTCCGCTCGACCGCTTCCACATTCCCCATCGCCTCGCCCGCACCGTCCGCGCCGACCGCTTCGAAGTGCGCGTCGATCACGACTTCGCGGCCGTCATGGACGGGTGCGCGGCACCCGTGCCGGGACGGCGGAAGACCTGGATCAACACCCGCATCCGCCGCCTCTACGGCGACCTCCACGCCATCGGTCACGGCCACTCGATCGAGGCGTGGCGGGACGGCCGGCTCGTCGGCGGCCTCTACGGCGTGCGGCTCGGCAGGGCGTTCTTCGGCGAGAGCATGTTCAGCCGCGAGCGCGACGCCTCCAAGGTGGCGCTGGTGCATCTCGTGGCGCGCCTCGTCGCCGGCGGCTTCACGCTGCTCGACACCCAGTTCGTCACCGACCACCTCGCCCGCTTCGGCGCGATCGAGATTGGGCGGCGCGACTATCAGCGGCAGCTGGACGGGGCCCTCGACGGCTTCGGGGACTTCACGCGGGCGCCGCTCGGCCTGAGCGGCGCCGACGCGCTCTCAATCCTCGGGAGCGTCTGAATCCGGGCCGGGCGAACCGGCCACCGGCGCGTCGGTGCTCGGCGGGATGATCAGCGGCTTTGGCAGCGGCAGCGGGAACCAGCCGGGCGGCCGCTCGATCAGTTCCACCTCGTCTTCCGTGAAGCGCGACATATCGAAGCCTTCCGGCGGTGCTACGTCGGAAGAGGCGCGGCAGTCGGTCAGCCAGACGTCGTAGATCGCGTGGTCGACGGCGTTGAGCCCGGGGCTCGCGGCGAACATCCAGCCGGTGAAGATGCGCTGGATGCGGTTGTCGAGGGTAATCTCGTCGACCTCGATAAAGCCGTCCGTCTGCGGCGTCTCCGAGGACGGCCGCGAGTAGCAGACGCGCGGCGTCACCCTGAGGGCGCCGAACTGCACCGTCTCGTCCATGTAGACGTCGAAGGCGATGATGCGGCCGGTGATCTTGTCGAGACCGGCGAACACCGCGACCGCGTTCGAGAGCTTGGTGTCGCGCGGCGGGGCCGGCGTGGCGATCTCCGGCTCGGGCGGAATTTCGACGACTTGTGCCGCCGCCGGGCTCAGGGCTCCCGCGGCCGCCAAGAGAACACCGGCGAACCGCCCTGCCGCGCTGAGACTTGCCATCGAAACCCGTCGGTGGAACGCCGGGGCGGCCGGTCTGGCCTCCCCTCGGCGCCGCTTTAGCACTGCGATCCGGCGGAGAAAAGGCGCATCGGCGGACGCGCCCTGATTCCCGCGCCCTCCGGCCCGGCGCCGCTCACGCGAGCCGGTCGAGCGCCTCGACCACCTTGGCACGGCGCTGCATGGCTTCGTCACGCTTCTCCCGCTCGCCTTCGACCACTTCCTCGGGGGCGCGCGCGATGAAGTCCGGCTTCGAGAGCTTGGCATCGATGCGCGCGACGTCGGCGTCGATCTTGGCGAGTTCCTTCTCGAGCCGCGTCCGTTCGGCGGCGAGGTCGATGATGCCGGCGAGCGGCAGGCAGGCGACGGTCGCGCCGATGACGATCTGGGCCGACTGCGGCGGCGCCACCTCCGCGAGCTCGATTGCCTCGATGCGCGCCAGCCGCTTGATCTCCGCGTCGTTGGCGCTGAGCCGTCGGCGCGTCTCCGCGTCGGCTCCAACGACGACGAGCGGCACCATCGCACCGCCCGGCACATTGGTTTCGACGCGCACGGAACGGATGGCGCTGATCAGGTCGATCAGCCAGTTCACCTCGTCGGCCGCCGCATCGTCGCCGCCGGTGACGGCGGGCCACGGCGCCTGGGCGAGGAGGGCGTGGACGCGCGCCGGGCCGGCCTCGCCGGTGCGCATCCACAGCTCTTCCGTGACGAAGGGCATGAACGGATGCAGCACCGCGAAGATCTCGTCGAGCGCCCAGGCGGTGACGGCGCGGATCTCGTCCTTCTCGGTCCCGTCGGCGCCGAGCAACGTCGGCTTGGCGAGTTCGACGAACCAATCGCAGAAGGTGTTCCAGGTGAAGCGGTAGACGGCCCCGGCGGCGTCGTTGAACCGGAACGCCTCGAGGGCCGCCGTCACCTCGGCCGTCGCCTTGCCGGTCTCGGCGACGATCCAGCGCGCCAGCGTCGTCTTCGCCGTCGACGGATCGAAGCCGTCGACGCGGACACAGCCGTTCATCTCGGCGAAGCGGGCGGCGTTCCAGAGCTTCGTGGCGAACGAGCGGTAGCCGGAGACGCGCGCCGTCGACAGCTTGATGTCGCGCCCCTGCGCCGCCATCGCGGCCAGCGTGAAGCGGAGCGCATCGGCGCCGTACTCCGACATCAGGTCGAGCGGGTCGATGACGTTGCCCTTCGACTTCGACATCTTTGCCCCCTTCTCGTCGCGGACGAGGGCGTGGATGTAGACCGTGTCGAACGGCACCTCCTTCATGAAGTGCAGCCCCGCCATCATCATGCGGGCGACCCAGAAGAAGATGATGTCGATGCCGGTGACGAGCACCGAGGTCGGGTAGTAGCGGGCGAGCTCCGGCGTCTCCTCCGGCCAGCCGAGCGTCGAGAACGGCCAGAGCGCCGAGGAGAACCAGGTGTCGAGCACGTCCTCGTCGCGGACAAGCGGCGTCGGCGTGCCGAACTTCTTCTCCGCCTGAGCGAGCGCCTCGGCCTCGCTGCGGGCGACGAAGCAGCTGCCGTCGGGAGCGTACCACGCCGGGATCTGGTGGCCCCACCAGAGCTGGCGCGAGACGCACCACGGCTGGATGTTCTCCATCCACTCGAAGTAGGTCTTCTCCCACGTTTTCGGGACGAACACCGTCCGGTCCGTGCGCACCGCCTCGATCGCCGGCTTCGCCAGCGTCTTGGCGTCGACGTACCACTGGTCGGTCAGGAACGGCTCGATGACGACGTTGGAGCGGTCGCCATGCGGCACGGCGTGGGTGTGGTCCTCGATCTTCTCGAGGAGTCCCCGCGCCTCCATCATCTCGACGATCGCCGCGCGCGCCTTGAAGCGGTCGACGCCGTGCAAAGCGATGGCCTCGGTGAGGTCGCTCGAGACCGTCAGTCCGGCGAGGAACGCCTCGTTGCCGTCGAGCGTCATCCGCGCCTCGGCGTCGAGCACCGCAATCAGCGGCAGGCCGTGCCGGCGGCCGACCTCGAAGTCGTTGAAGTCGTGGGCCGGAGTGATCTTCACCGCGCCGGTGCCCTTCTCGGGATCGGAATACTCGTCGGCGACGATCGGGATAGGACGGCCGACCAGCGGCAGCACGACGTGCGCCCGGCCCTCCACCAGCGCCGCATAGCGCTCGTCCTCGGGGTGCACGGCGACGGCGGTGTCGCCCAGCATCGTCTCCGGCCGCGTCGTCGCGACGACGACGAAGCTCGACGGGTCGTCGGCCGAAAACGTCCGCCCCTCGATCGGATAGCGGAAGTGCCAGAGCTTGCCCTTCACCTCGACCGGGACGACCTCGAGATCGGAGATCGCCGTCTGGAACTTCGGGTCCCAGTTGACGAGCCGCTTGTCGCGATAGATCAGCCCCTGCTCGTAGAGGGTAACGAAAACCTCGAGAACGGCCTTCGACAAGCCCTCGTCCATGGTGAAGCGCTCGCGGCTCCAGTCGCAGGAGGCGCCGAGGCGCTTCAACTGGTTCTGAATCGAACCGCCCGACTGCTCCTTCCACGCCCAGACGCGACGGACGAATGCCTCGCGCCCGAGCCCGCGCCGCGTCTCGCCACTCTCCGCGAGTTGCCGCTCCACCACCATCTGCGTGGCGATGCCGGCATGATCCATGCCCGGCTGCCAGAGCACGTCGCGCCCGCGCATGCGCTCGAACCGGCACAGCACGTCTTGCAGGGTGTTGTTGAGCGCATGGCCCATGTGCAGGGAGCCGGTGACGTTCGGCGGCGGAATGACGATGGTGAACGGCTTCGCGCCGGGCTTCGCGCCGGCGCCGGCGGCGAAGGCGTTGTTGTCGTCCCAAAGCGCGGAAATGCGCGGCTCGATCGCGGCCGCGTCGTAGGTCTTGTCCAGCATCTCGAATTCTTGATCTAGCGTGCGGTCAGGCCGTGCAAGTGCCCGCAACGGATGGCGCGAGTCAACCGCTGCGGCCGCGCCGTCGGCCGTCGCCAACGAAGGGGCCAGCGACGGCGATGGATGGCGGAAACCGGCGCCGGACGGGCTGCTCAGCGCTCGCCGCGCGAGATCCGGTCGATCTCCTGCTTTACCATCCGCTCGACCATGCGCGGCAGGTTCTGGTCGAGCCAGGTGCGCAGCATCGGCCGCAGCAGGTCGCGGACGAGATCCTCGAGCGTCCGCGGGTTCTGCGCCAGGATCGTGCGCGACAGCGTCTCGAAGGAGGCGCCGACGGAGCCGTTCGCGGTGTCCGACAGAAGCCTGTCCTCCTCACGGGCGTCGGCGGCCGAGGGGCGGGGAGCCGCTGGCGCTTCGCCGCGCGAGGGCGTTTCCGGGCGAACCGCCGATACCGTCGCGCGCTGCTGTTCAGACATCCTCGTCTCCACCTTCTGCTCCGCCGCGATGAGAGCGATATCCTCGGGTCCCGTCGAGAGGCCGTCGACGAAGCGCCGGCCGACGCGCCGCTCGAGCGGCTCCGGCTCGGCCGGAGCGGCGACGGCAGCGACCGAGGCACGCATCGTCTCGCCAAGCACGGCGGCGACCTGGGCCGCCATCCAGTCGTCCGATGCGCCGACGTCGGACCCGCCGGCGTCGGACCCGCCGGCTTCGGACACCTCGGTGTCGGCTGCGCCGGCGGCCCGCGCCGGAACCGTCGACGCCGGCGCGGCGACGGGCCGTACCGGCGACGCCCCCGAGGCGTTTCCGTCCGCGATCATACGATGAATCGACGCCAGGATTTCGTCCATTGTCTGGTCACGCATCGCGTTCGCAGCCGGCATGCTCCCCCTCCGCGCAAAAATCGGCGTCGTCGCCGCGCTCACGAATCACCTGTTCCGACACGATCGTACCGGTGTGGTGCTTCGTCGGGAATTCGGCACGACGAACCAATCGCGGCCGTCAATGCAGCGGCGATCGGTCGACGGTGAGTGATGGTGAAGGCTCAGCGGCCGTCGGGGGTCCGCAGGCCGTACCACTCGTCGCGGACGGCCTCGTAGTGCTGTCGTGGCTTGTAGATCGGCACGGGCAGCTTGAGAGCCTCGGCATTGAGCCGGCCGACCGCCTGGATGAGAGCGTAGAGCGCCACCACCTTGTTGCGTTCGGCCTGGACCAGCGTCGTCTGGGCATCGATCAGCAAGCTCTGCTGCTGCAGGACGTCGAGGGTGGTCGCCTGACCGACGCGCTGTTCCTCGACGACGCCGTTGACGGCGAGCTGGTTGGCGACGACGGCGGTGCGCGCCGAGTTGATCGCCGCCTCGGCGGCATCGAGCTGGTACCAGGCGGAGACGGTCTGCGAGCGCACGTTGTCGCGGTTGAGGTCGACCTGGACGCGCGCGCCGCCGAGATCCTCCTTGGCCTGACGGACCTGCGAGGAGACGAGGCCGCCCTGATAGATCGGCACCGTCATGTTGAGCTGGACGGAGGCGGTGTCGGTGTAGCGCGGCTGCCCGACTGACTGGCCGCCATAGGTGTAGTCCCGGTTCAGGCCGGCTTGCAGGTCGATCTGCGGCAGCGTCTGGCCCTCCAGCGACTTCACGTTGAAGATCGCCACGTCGACGTTGTGGACGCTCGCCAGCACCGCAGGGTGCTCCTTCTGGGCGAGCGTCAGGGCCGCGTCGAGCGCCTTCGGCCGCACCTTGTCGCCGACGGGCTGCAGGATCAGCTTCTTCGCCTCCAGCCCGGTGATGGCGCGGAACTGTGCGCGCGCGGTCTGCACGTCGGCGCGCGCCGAGGCGAGGTCGGCTTCCGCCTGCGCCTCGCTCGCCTGCGCCTGGGCGACGTCCGTCTGGGTGCCTTCGCCCACCTGGAAGCGGTCCTGCGAGGCCTTCACCTGTTCCGACAGGAACTTCAGGTTGGCTTCCTGCAGCCTCACCAGCGCGAGGTTCTGGATGACGTCGACGAAGGCGGTCACCGCGTCGAACATGATGCCCTGCTCGGAATCGCGCAGGACCTCACGCTCCGCGAGAACGGACGACTCAGCCGACTTCACGGAGTTCTGGGTCTGGAAGCCGCGGAAGATCGGCTGCACCAGGTTGATGCCGATCGACACCGGATAGGTGCCGTTGCCCGCCTTGCTCTGCGGCCGGGTCTTCGAGGTGACGAGCCGGCTGTTCGTGCCGACGGCACCCGCCGACACCGTACCGTTGATCTGCGGCCGATAGTTCGACAGCGCCTGCGGAACGCCCTCGTCGACCGCCCTGAGCTGGGCCCGGGCGGCATTCAGCGTCGGGTTGTTCATGTAGGCGGCGGAGAGTGCATCGGTGAGGGTCTGCGCGGACGCGCCGAAGGGCGCGATCGTCAAGAGAAGCGCCGCGGCGAGCAGGGCACCACCCGCTCGGCGACCACCCTTCGGACCTGTCGGACGAACGGCTTCGAGAACCACAGCCAACTCCTCGATTCTCCGCTCCGGACGGCGACCGGCTCAGGGGGGGGCAGAGCGGCGTCCGGGCCGTTTACGCGGCCTTAACCTATAGGCTGGTTCAGGCCTCGGACAAAGCCGCGGAGTCGCTCTCCGCGACGCCGGACGGCGACCTGCGGCGCGAAT